>NZ_FMHU01000001.1:1314710-1643388 GCF_900091415.1 Micromonospora inyonensis
GTCGCGGCCTACCGCCAGCCGAAGCTCCGCTGGCCTCAGAGCCAGTCGAACCACTCCCGGGGCAGCAGGGAGTAGCCGACGAACGCCACGACGTCGAGCAGCGTGTGCGCGACGACCAGCGGCATCACGCGGCGGGTCCGCAGGAAGAAGAGGCTGAAGATCACGCCCATCACCGCGTTCCCGACGAACGCGCCGAAGCCCTGGTAGAGGTGGTAGGAACCGCGGATCAGCGCACTGGTGGCGATCACCGCGCCGAGCCGCCACTGGAGCTGCCGTAACCGGGTGGTCAGGTAGCCGACCACGATCACCTCCTCCAGCACGGCGTTCTGCACGGCGGCGAGGATCAGCACCGGCACCGTCCACCACAGCTCGGGCAGCGCGGCCGGCACGAGCGTGGCGTTGAGCCCGAGCTGCGCGGCGGCCCAGAACAGCGCCAGGCCGGGCAGGCCGATCAGCGCCGCCAGGCCGGCGCCTCGGGCCAGGTCAAGGCCGGGTTGTCGGGCGTCGAGACCGAGGGTCCGTCCGGCGTCGCCCGGCTCCCGGTTGAGCAGGTGTACGGCGAGCAGCACCGGCACCAGCGCGAAGGCGATGCCGAGCACCTGGTACGTCAGGTCCAGGTACGGCCGGGGTGACGCGGAGGTGTTCAGCGCGGCGGTCTGCCGGGACAGTCCCCCCTCGGCGGTCAGCTTGGCGGTCAGGGAGACCATCGCGTAGACCGCGGACTGCCCGAGCGACAGCCCGAGCACCAGCAGCGTCTCGGTGCCGAGGACCCGGTGGGACACCGGGCGGGTGAGCTCAACCGTCACCGCACCACTGTGCCCGATCGCCGTCCCGGACGGCACCGCCGCCGCAGGTCGTACCGACCAGCGCGAATCGATCGCACATTCTGTGCGACCACCCTCGACGCTCCGTGGTCATGCTGGGTCCTGCCCGATCCACCGTCTCGCCGAGGGGAGCGCCGATGGAGAACTTCGCGCGGCTGTTGAAGGAGAGCTGGGCCCTGGTCGAGGGGGACCGGGAGCGGCTCAGCGACTACTTCTACGCCCGCCTGTTCCTCCTCGACCCCGACCTGCGGAAGCTCTTCCCGGTGCAGATGCGCGGCCAGGGTGACCGCATCCTCGACGCGATCGTCGCCGCCATCCAGGCCGTCGGTGACCCGGAGAGCTTCGACGAGTACCTGCGGGCCCTCGGCCGGGACCACCGGAAGTACCACGTCACCGCCGACAACTACGCCACCATGGGGGTCGCCCTGCTGGACGCGCTGCGCACCGCCGGGGGGACGGCTGGAACCTGGAGTACGACCAGGCATGGCGGGACGCGTACGCGGCGATCACGGAGAAGATGCAGGCCGGCGCGGCGGCCGACGAGAATCCTCCGTTCTGGCACGCCGAGGTGCTGACCCACCAACGGTACGGCCCGGACACCGCCGTGCTGACCGTCCGGGCCCTGCAACATCCACTGCCGTACCGGGCGGGTCAGTACGTCAGCATCGAGGCCCCCCGGTACCACCCCCGGGTGTGGCGGACGTACTCCGTCGCGAACGCCCCGAACGACGACAACGTCCTGGAGTTCCACGTCCGGACGCCCGGCGCCGGCTGGGTCTCCGGTGCCCTGGTCCGCCGGGTCAGGCCGGGCGACCTGCTGCGGATCGCCGCGCCGATGGGCGGCATGACCCTGGACCGCTCCTCGGAGCGGGACGTCCTCTGCGTGGCCGGCGGGGTCGGGCTGGCCCCGGTGAAGGCGCTGGTCGAGGAGTTGACCACCTACAACCGGACCCGTTGGGTGCACGTCTTCTACGGCGCCCGGCACGCTGACAACCTGTACGCCCTGGCCGGGTTGCAGGAGCTGGTCGCCGTGCACCCGTGGTTGTCGGTGACACCGGCGTGCAGCGCGGACCCGGACTTCGACGGCGAGCAGGGCGACATCTCCGACGTGGTCACCCGCTACGGGCCGTGGACGTCGCACGACTGCTTCGTCTCCGGGTCGGCCGGAATGGTCCGGGCCACTTTGCGGGCGCTCGCTGCCGACCAGGTGCCGCCGCAGCACGTCCGGTACGACACCTTCGGCAACCTCTAGACATTCCTCCCCCCACGCCGGGTCGCGTGCCCCCGCCCCCTGGGGCACGCGACCCGGCACCCCGTCGGGCGGCCGGGTCAGTAGCGCCAGGCGTGGCTGGTCTCGCGGTACTTCTCGACCGGCACCAGCGGCACGCCCGGTGCCATCCGGTCGACGTAGAGCCGCCCCTTCAGGTGGTCGATCTCGTGGGCGACCAGCCGGGCCATGCCGAACTCGAAGGACGTGATCAGCCGGGTTCCGTCGACGCGGGCGTGTTCCACGTCGAGCCGCAGCGACCGGGGGACGAGACCCCGGTGGTCGAAGAAGGAGAGGCAGCCCTCGTACTGTTCGTCGGTGTCCGGGGAGGAGTCGACCACCCGGGGGTTGAGCAGCACCACCGGCTCGGCGCTGCGGTCCGGCGGGCGTACCACGGCCGCCGCGCAGCTGAGCCCGAGCTGGGGCGCGGCCAGTCCGATGCCCCGGTTGAACCGGTGCAGTTCGTCGAGTTCGGTGAGGGCGGCGATCAGCCGTTCCACCACGTCCCGGGCGACCGGCCCCTCCTCGGGCAGGTCGAACTGCCGGACGGGTTGGCGGAGCAGGTCGGCACCGCGCTGGACGATGCCGGCGGCCCGCATCCGATCGCTCGGCCGGGGACGGGCCGGGTCGGCCGTCACCCCGCTCGGCGTGGCCGGGGCGGGCGGGTTGCGGAACCGCCACTGGAGCCGGTAACGGGCGTTGAGCGGCGGGTTCTCCGTCGCCCAGTCGAAGATCGCCCGGCCGTCCTCGTCGTGGCGCTGCACCGGGGTGCGCAGCGGCCCCTCCTCCGCCGAGAGCGAGGTCTCCAAGCCCCAGACCTGCGGTTCGAGCACGGCGGGCAGGTCCAGCCGCACGTCGAGCGCCCGGGTCGGCACCCGGACGGCGCGCTGGAACCAGCGCCCCCACTTCTCCTGCCCGACGCAGTACTCGTACTCGATGGTGGCCCGGTCGCCGGGGTAGAGCGGGAAGCGCCCGTCGGCGTTCTCGAAGAGGAGCCAGAATTCCTTGAACGCGTCCCGGTCGTGCTTGGCCCGCCAGTGCATCGGCTCCCGTTCGCCCCCGTCGTCCCGGTATGCCCGCAGCTGCAGCTCGGCGAAGGTGAGGGGGTGGTCCCGGTGGTGCCGGTTGGAGCGGCCGGGATCGTTCGGGTAGCGGTCGACGGCCACCCGGGCCAGGTAGCGGGTGACCGGCTCGGTGCCGGCGTTGTAGAGGGCGCGCCGGACGACGCAGTGGTAGACGCCGTCGCGGTAGGTCAGGTTGGCGAACTCGTGCTCGACGATCAGGCCCGTGCCGGGTGGCATCCACTGGCCCGGGACGGGCGGGTCGCGGTGCGGTGGGGCGGTGCGGGCGTGCCGCAGGTCGTCGTACTCACGGAAGCGCTGCCAGATCGCTCCGCCGGCCTCCAGGACGGCCTCGGCGCGCCGGGCGAAGTCCTCGGTGGGGCGGTGCCGGCGGCTCTCGACGTGGCTGACGTACGACGGGTCGAACCCCATCAGGGTGGCGAGCTGCTTCTTGGACAGCCCTCGCTCATTCCGGTGCCGACCGAGCTCGGCTGCGAACGAGTCGACGGCCCGTTCGAGGGGCGAGGTCGTCATCAGCTTCCTCATGGCCGGGAGTATCAGTTTCACGTTTGGCGGGCGGGTTTCGCACAGAAGTGGCACGTTGCCGACTCTGACCTTGACAACACCCGCCGAGCCGTTCTCAGCGCGCCCGGTATGCCCTCCTTGTCGCAGGGGTTTCCGGCTGGCACCCCCGGGTATCAGCCGGGCACCACCGATGGCACACGACAGTGCGTCCACCACTCCCCCTACGGCGAGAGTTAGGTTAGCCTTAGCTCATACGGCAGGCCAGGGCGAGGGAGGCGCGACAGTGACTGCGGTGATCCCACCCCGTGCCGTCGTCGCGCCGCTCGCGCCGGTCACCACGACGCTGCGGGCGATGTTCGGCACCGACGACCTCCCCGGGCTCGCTCCCGGCCTGCTGGTGGACGACGAGTACGGCTGGTCCCCGGCCACCACCCTGGTGGACGGCACCCACCTGCCCGCCCTCCTGACCGCAGCCGCCCACCGTTGGGGCGGCACGCCGCACGCCTGCGCTGCCCTGGCCTGGAAGTCGTACAGCTACTGGGCGGCGCTGCCGGCGGTGCTCGGCTGGGCGTCCGCGCGCCGGGTGCCCCTGCTCGACCCGGCCGACGTGCTGCTCCACTTCGAGGACCACCGCCCCCTGGTCACGCTCGGGCTGCGCCGGTCGACGACCGTCGCGGTGCTGCCGACCGACCCGCTGGCCCTGGCCGCCCCGCCCGAGGTGCGGGTGGTCGCCGACGAGGCCGAACTCCTCAAGCTGCTCCGGGCGTCGCTGCTCGACGCCCACCTCGACCCGCTGATCAGGGCGATCCAGGCCGAGGTCCGCATCGGTGCCCGTACGCTGCTCGGCTCGGTCGCCTCCGGCGTCGCCCACGGGATCCTGCGCGCCGCCGACGCGCTGCCCGGCTCGGCGGTGGAGTCGGTCGACACCGTGCTCGGCGCGCTCGGCGTCCGGGACCTGGTCGACCTGGTGCCCGGCGCGTCGGGTCAGCCCACCGTCCAGCGCCGCACCTGCTGCCTGGCGTTCACCCTGCCGAAGCCGAAGTACTGCCAGGGCTGCTGCGTCCGCCCCTGACCGGCCCGACCGCTCTCCGACCGGGCCGGCCGCCGGTCGGTCAGTCGACCAGGGGGCGGACGTCCCAGAGCCACACCCCGCCGGTGCGGACCGGCTCGACGCCGCTGAGTTCGGTCATCCCGCGCCGGAGGGCGTCCTCGTGCCGGTGGGAGGCGAGCACCACCGCGCCGGCCCGCCAGTACCGCAGGTCGTCGACGGCCGCCACCCGGTCCTGCGGGGTGATCGGCGGCACCGCACCGGTGCGTCGGACGGTGGCGAAGAAGCTGCTGGTCGGGCGGGGCGTGGCCCCGAACAGGGCGATCCGCCCCTCGGGTGCGTCCGGCCGCCGGTCCGGGCCGAGGAAGTAGCCCCGGGCGATCGGCATCTCCAGGCCGGTCACCGCGGACCAGCGCAGCGGGTCGGCGTAGTCGGTGTCGGGCAGCGGCAGGGTGACCAGGCTCCGCCCGCCGGCCAGGTACGGGCGCCACGCGCCGGAGGTGACGAACTCGGGCACCGGATCCAGCCGGGCCGTCGGCAGCGGGGTGGGCAGCAACGGCAGCAGCGCCATCGCCAGCACGGTGACCGCGCCGAACCGGATCTGCCGCCGGGCGGTGGGATGACGACGGACCAGCTCGTGGACACGGGCGACGCCGTACGCCAGGAGCAGGCCGACGACCGGGGTCAGCCCGAGTGCCCACCGGGTGGGCACCACCGAGTGCAGGATCGGCAGGTTCTCCAGCGCTCCCCAGGGCGCGGGGACACCGGTGTCCCGGCCGTTGTAGCGGATCTCACGTCCGAGGGAGAGCAGCGCGAACAGCAGGCCGACGGCGGCGAGACCGAGCACCTCGGCGCGGTCCCGCATCCACCAGACCAGGGCGGGCACCAGCACCGCCAACGGCCAACCGAAGAAGGCGTTCTCCTCGGTCGGGTTCTTCGCCAGCCGCTCGGTGTCACGGGGATCCCCGGCCAGCGACTCGCCGGGCCACGCGAAGAAGGAGGCGACGTCGCTGCGGTAGCCCCGGATCAGCCGGGAGAGGCCCTCGTACGCGCCGGGACCGAAGAGCTGGACGTAGAGCGGGTACGCCAGCACGACGAGCGCGAGCCCGGCGGCGACACCGAGTCCGGCGAGGAAGGGCCGCGCGTACCGCCGCAGGTCGGGCCGGCGGACGACCAGCACGGCGACCACCACCCCGAGCCCCACCGCGGTCATCAGCAGGATCTCCAGGTTGAGGAACGCCTGCCAGATGATCAGGAGCCCGAGGAACAGGCCGTTGCGCGTCCACCGGCCCGGTTCGCGCAGCGCCAGCGTCCGCCACACGATCAGCGGGACCACGTACTGGGCGACGATGTTCGGGTGGGCGTTGGCGTGCGAGACCATCGCGGGGGAGAAGGCGCAGAACGTCGCCCCCACCCAGGCCGCGAGGCGGGACCGGATCAGCACCCGGGAGATGACGAGGTACCAGGCCGTGCCGGTGGCGATCATCGCGCCGGTGAGAAAGAGCAGAAAGGCGGCTCGCGGCCCGAGCAGCACGGTGACCGGGGTCATTGGCAATGAAACGGATAATACGGACGTATTTGCCATGAGGTTGACGCCCTCCGGCACATTCATCCGGTCCGAACCGAACGGGTAGGCGAAATCGGTCACCACTCGTGCGCCGTGCGCCATCATCCACTCGAACTGGGCCTGATCGGTGGGATTCACCCGGCTCTCGTGATCGGGGTGTGTCCAGAATCGCACGGTCACCCAGAAGGCCAACAGCACGAAGCTCGCCACCGCGACGGCGTCCGGCAGCCGGCGGCCTGCCAGGCGCACACCCTCAGCCGGCCCACCCGGGTCGTCCCGCCGTGCCGCACTGGAGGACACCGGGCGGAGGAACCACTCCCGACCGACCTCCGACTCCGGAGTAGTCATGACAATTCAGAGCGTAGCCAGCGCAGGGCGGCAAGGTGTGCGTTTCGGAGTTCCGGCGTAGTATGTGCCCGGTTCGCCCGGTAGCAGATCCCGCACCCCCGATCGAAACCGTATTCGGTCACCGCCGGTGGCCTGATTTCCCCACCGACGACGCAGGTGGTTGACTCTGTCGGGTCCGGGTGCAGGTCGAGTCATATGGTGAGGGAATCGACGCATGGCAGAAATCCTTGGGGACCAGCGCGTGCAGTCCGAGGTGCTGGAGGGCCTGGCCACAGCCGTCAACCACCGCCGCTGGTTCGTCGAGCTCGCCCTGCCGTACCTCGGCGACAACCCCATCGAGATCGGCAGCGGGCTCGGGGACTACGCCCTGGAGTGGGCACCACACCTGCCCCGCTTCACCGCCACCGAGGCGGATCCCGACCGGCTCGTCGCGCTGAAGGAGCGCCTGGCCGACCACCCCACCATCGAGGTACGGCAGATGCTCCTGCCGCACGACGAGATCGGCGGCGAGTACAGCGCGGCGGTCTCGTACAACGTCCTCGAGCACATCGAGGAGGATGTCGACGCGCTCCGCAGCATGCGGGACCTGGTCCGGCCGGGCGGCGCCGTGATCATCATCGTGCCGGCGTTCCAGTTCGCGATGAGCCCGGCCGACATCGCCACCGGCCACGTCCGCCGGTACACCAAGCGGACCCTCGGAGCGGCGATGACCGGCGCCGGCCTGCGGGTGGAGCGGATCCACTACGCCAACGCGCTCGGCCTGATCGGTTACTTCATGGCCACCAAGGTCTTCCGGTTGATGCCGAAGGAGGGTCCGATGGTCAAGGTCTACGACACCACCGTCCTGCCGGTGACCAAGGCCGCCGAGCAGCTCGTCCGGCCGCCGTTCGGCCAGTCGGTGTTCGCCGTCGCCCGCGTCCCCGGCTGACCGCCGGTTCGCCCGGGGGCGGATCCGCCTGGCTCCACCACGAAGGGCCGCGCCCGTTGTCGGGTACGCGGCCCTTCCGCTCGCCGGTGGCTACACCCTGACCTGGTACGTCGGGCGGATCACCGCCCGGGCCAGGGTGTGGAAGGCCAGGTTGAACCCGACGTACGCGGGCGTGGCGTCCGGCGTGACGTCCAGGTTCTCCACGTCCAGCGCGTGCACCGCGAAGACGTACCGGTGCGGGCGGTCCCCGGCGGGCGGAGCGGCCCCGCCGTACCCGTGCTGACCGTAGTCGTTGCGGACGCTGAACGCCCCGCCGAGGTCGCTCTCGACCACACCCCGGGGCAGCTCGGTCACCGAGGCCGGCAGGTTGACCAGCACCCAGTGCCAGAAACCGCTGCCGGTGGGGGCGTCCGGGTCGAAGCAGGTGACCACGAAGCTCTTCGTCCCGGCCGGGAAGTCGGCCCAGGCGAGCTGCGGCGACAGGTTGCCACCACCGACGCTGTCGTGCGCGTACGCGACGTCCATCGGTTCGCCGTTGGGCACGTCGTCACTGGTCAGGGTGAACGACCCCACGGTCGGCAGCAGCTCGTACGGGTCCGGGGCGATCGGTCGTTCCAGGGTCATCGGTGATCCCTCTCACTGAAGGTGCCTTTCCGTCATCTTCCTACCCCGCTGCGGCCCGCGCCCCGACGGCTGGCCCCGCCCTTGCCACGGACGGCCGGTTCAGGCCACCGAGGCGGGGAACCGGTCCCACACCCGGTGCGCGGCTGCCAACTGCCCGACGGCGGCGAAGACCTCGGGCCCGGAGTCGCCGGTCACCACGCCGGGGGTGCCGCTGACCCGCGCCTGTCGCAGCACGGTGATCCCGTCGCCCCACGCGCCGATCGCCTTGGCGTGCCGCCAGGTCTCCTCGACCAGGAGCAGCACCCGTGGATCCACGGTCACCGAGTCGGCCGCGCCCGCCTTGTCGTCGCGCGCCGGGATCGCGTCCGGTGCCGGCGTCGGTGCCCCGGCCAGCAGGAGGACGTCGAACTCGACGGAACGCCCGGTGGCGAAGGTCCGCTGCACGGGCAGGTCGCCCACCGTGCCGCCGTGCGGGGCGATGAGCAGCGGCACCATGCCGGCACCGAGGGCCGCCCGGCGTACCTCGGCGACACCGTCGAGGTCGCTGGCGGCGTCGACGACGATGCCGACCGTCCGGCCGTCGGCCGGCCACTCCCGGCCGACCTGGGAGAGCACCGGGCTGGGCGCGACGTCGGCGAGCGGCACGCCCGGCTGCGGCGCGGGAAGGCCGAGACCGGTGGCGACCTCCACGCAGAGCACCGGGTCGATGTTGGCCAGGCTCTGCAGCTGCCGTTCCCGGATCGCCTGGTGGTAGCACTTGCCCAGTTCGAAGGTGTAGGCGCGGATGATGTGCTCCTTCTCCACCGGCGACATGCTCAGCCAGAACAGCCGGGCCTGGCTGAAGTGGTCGTCGAAGGAAATCGGGTTCGCACGTACCTTGGGCGCCTCCGCGACGGTCACCGGGACGTCCACGAACACCCCCTGCTCGACACCCGCGGGGAAGGGGTTGCCGCCGTCGAGCGAGTTCGGCCGGTACGGCGCCACCCCGGCGTGGACGGCCTGCTGGTGGAAGCCGTCGCGCAGCATGTCGTTGACCGGCGCGTGCGGGCGGTTGATCGGGATCTGCGGGAAGTTCGGCCCGCCCAGCCGGGTCAGCTGCGTGTCGATGTACGAGAAGAGCCGGCCCTGCAACAGCGGGTCGTTGGTGACGTCGATGCCCGGCGGCAGGTGTCCGGGGTGGAAGGCGACCTGCTCGACCTCGGCGAAGAAGTTGGTCGGGGTCCGGTTGAGGACCAGCCGGCCGATCGCCTGCACCGGCGCGAGTTCCTCCGGCACGATCTTCGTCGGGTCGAGCAGGTCGATGCCGGCGAAGGTCTCCTCCGGGGTGTCCGGGAAGACCTGGATGCCGAGTTCCCACTCGGGGAACGCGCCGGCCTCGATCGCGTCGTACAGGTCCCGGCGGTGGAAGTCCGGGTCGATCCCGGCGAGCAGCTGTGCCTCCTCCCAGGTCAGGGAGTGCACGCCCAGCTTGGGCTTCCAGTGGAACTTGACCAGCGCGGTCTCCCCGGCGGCATTGACCAGGCGGAACGTGTGGACCCCGAAACCCTCCATCATCCGGTACGAGCGCGGGATGCCCCGGTCGGACATGTTCCAGATCGTGTGGTGCTGCGCCTCGGTGTGCAGGGAGACGAAGTCCCAGAAGGTGTCGTGCGCGCTCTGCGCCTGCGGGATCTCCCGGTCCGGGTGCGGCTTGCCGGCGTGGATGACGTCGGGGAACTTGATGGCGTCCTGGATGAAGAAGACCGGGATGTTGTTGGCGACCAGGTCGAAGGTGCCCTCGTCGGTGTAGAACTTCGTCGCGAAGCCCCGGGTGTCGCGGACCGTGTCGGCCGATCCACGCGAGCCGAGGACGGTGGAGAACCGGACGAAGACGGGAGTCTCCTTCCCCTTGGCGAGGAAGCCGGCCTTCGTGACTCCCTCGGCGCTGCCGTAGCCGGTGAACACGCCGTGCGCCCCGGCCCCCCGCGCGTGCACGACGCGCTCAGGGATGCGCTCGTGGTCGAAGTGGGTGATCTTCTCGCGCAGGTGGTGGTCCTGGAGCAGGACCGGACCACGCGGACCGGCCTTGAGCGAATGGTCCGTGTCGCGCAGCCGTGCGCCCTGAGCGGTGGTGAGGTGGGCGCCCTGTTGGCCCTTCGCGACCGGGGGCACGCCGGTCGCCGCCCCGGTCGGCGTACGGGTGTCCGGCGTGCCCTGCTCCGGTTTCGGCGGCAGCGGGTCGCGGGGCGTCGTCGGTTCCTCGACGGTCGGCGGGGCGCTACCCGGCGCGCCGGGAATGTCGGGAGTCAGGGCGTCGGTCACCTTCCCGGCGGCGGCCTCGACGACATGCTTGACGGCCTTGGCAGGCTTGCGGGGATCCATCTACAAGTTCCTCCGTGGAGCGCGGTGGGCAGGCCCCTTCGCCCTACCCCCGGAGAACCCGGCGAAACGATCGGGTTTGTCCAGGTCAACGCATGACTCCTGGCGGACGCACGCGGTCCTCCGAACCGACGGGTGCGTCACCTGGTGGCGAACCGTGGCGCCGGGGCCTTCGGACCGCCGATCCACACACGAGAACCACCAGCAGGCCCAGCCCGAAGAAGAGACCGTCGAGCGGTATCGCGTCACCGATCAGCCCTGCGGCACCCGCGCCGATGATCGAGGCGATCCCCACGCCGAGCCGCAGGACGCTGCTCACGCGGCCGAGATGGGACCGGTCGCCCACGCGTTGGCGATAGGTCGCCGCCACGACGGCGGTCCAGACCGCCGCAGCGAGGTTGACCGCGAGTAACGCGCCGATCCCCGGCACCCCGTGGGCGAGGGGCATGGCCATGAAGCTCGCGCCGAAGACGATGTTCGCCACCCGGGTGCTCCACCGAATAATGGGAAGAAATTGTCGGTCGCTTTCTCCCCCCGGGCGGTGATCCACGATTCCGCAGCGGCCGTCGCTCGCACCGCCCCGGACGCCGGAGAAGATGCCTGACCAGGATCGGCTCAGCCCCGCACCGGCCAGGAGGAGGGTGGGATGACGGGAGACGGATTCGCTGGCAGACCCGCCTCCCGACCGGTGTCGGTGCCGGCCCAGGGGCATTTGTGCTGCTCGGGAGGCGGAGGGTGTGGGATTCGAACCCACGAGGACATCGCTGCCCTACCGGTTTTCAAGACCAGCGCCATCGGCCACTAGGCGAACCCTCCCGACGCGTCCCCGAGGGGTACGCGACCCGCCTAGTCTGCCATGACCGGGCGGCGTCGCGAGTCGGCGTCCCGCCCGAACGTGGGATCATCGCGGCATGTGGGACACCCCGTCCGTGGTACTGGTCACCGGGATCATGGCGGTCGGCAAGTCCACAGTGTCCGAGCTGCTGGCCCGCCGGCTGCCGCGCGCGGTGCACCTGCGCGGCGACGTCTTCCGCCGGATGGTGGTCAGGGGCCGGGAGGAGATGACCGCCACACCGTCGGAGGAGGCGTGGCGGCAGCTCCGGCTCCGGTACGACCTCGCCGCCTCGGCCGCCGACACGTACGCTGCCGCCGGCTTCACCGTGGTCTGCCAGGACGTGATCCTCGGCCCGGAACTGGCGGCGATGGTCGACCGGATCCGGCACCGACCGCTGGCGGTCGTGGTGCTCGCACCCCGCCCGGAGGTGGTCGCCGTCCGCGAGCGGGACCGGCCCAAGAAGGGGTACGGCGACTGGCCGGTCGCCGACCTGGACGCCGGGTTCCGGGCCGACACGCCCCGGATCGGGCTCTGGCTGGATACCTCCGACCAGACCCCGGAACAGACCGTGACGGAGATCCTCACCCGGGCGTGGGTCGAGGGACGGATCGGGTAAGACAGGTTCATGCACGCGATCACGATCCCGGTACCCGGTGGACCCGAAGCCCTGCGCTGGACCGAGGTGCCCGACCCGGAGCCCGGCCCCGGTGAGGTGATCGTCGACGTGCGGGCCAGCGCGGTCAACCGGGCCGACCTGCTGCAACGGCAGGGGCATTACCCGCCCCCGCCGGGAGCGTCGGCGTACCCGGGTCTGGAGTGCGCCGGGGTCGTCGCCGCGACCGCCCCCGACGTGACCGGCTGGCGGGCCGGTCAGGAGGTCTGCGCGCTGCTGACCGGCGGCGGGTACGCCGAGCGGGTCGCCGTACCGGCCGGGCAGTTGCTCCCGGTGCCGGCCGGGGTCGACCCGGTCGACGCCGCCGCGCTGCCCGAGGTGGCCTGCACGGTGTGGTCGAACGTCGTGCAGATCGCCCGGCTGGCGGCGGGCGAGACGCTGCTGGTGCACGGCGGTGGCAGTGGCATCGGCACGTTCGCCATCCAGCTCGGCGCGGCGCTCGGCGCGACCGTGGTGGTGACCGCCCGCGCCGCCAAGCACGCCCGGCTGCGCGAGCTGGGTGCGGCGCACACCGTCGACTACCGGGAGCAGGACTTCGTCGAGGAGGTCCGCCGGGTGACCGACGGTCGGGGCGCGGACGTGATCCTCGACATCATGGGCGCGGCCTACCTCGGCCGGAACGTGGCGGCGCTGGCGACCGGCGGCCGTTTGGTGGTGATCGGCATGCAGGGCGGGCGGAAGGCCGAACTCGACCTCGGCACGCTGCTGGTCAAGCGGGCTTCGGTGACCGCGACGGCACTGCGGTCCCGTCCGCTCGCCGAGAAGGCGGCCGTCGTCCAGGGCGTACGGGAGCAGGTCTGGCCGCTGGTGGAGTCGGGCCGGATCCGCCCGGTGGTGGACCGGCGGATGCCGATGTCCGACGCGGCCGGGGCGCACCGGCTGGTGGAGTCCAGCGACCACCTGGGCAAGGTGCTGCTGGTCACCGGCTGACGGTCACGGGGTGAGGTGGTAGCAGGGGTCCCCTGTTACCGCATTTTGATGAGGAGGGGGCCCCTGCAACCACCTCAGCGACGCGGCAACCACCTGAACTACACGGCAACCACTTCAGGGGCGGGGTTGGAGCAGGCGTGCGCCCGGTCCCTCACCGGCGAGCTTGTCGGACGGGTTGTTGAGGGTGCAGCGCTGCAACGACAGGCAGCCACACCCGATGCAGCCGGTCAGGTCGTCCCGCAGCCTGCTGATCAGTCGGATCTTCTCGTCCAACCGGCTGCGCCAGGCGGCGGAGATCCGGGCCCAGTCCTGTGCGCTGGGGGTACGACCGTCGGGCAATGAGTCCAGTGCGTCCCGGATCTCGTCCAGGGACACGCCGACCTGCTGGGCGATCCGGATGAACGCCACCCGACGCAGTTCGGCGCGGGCGTACCGGCGTTGGTTTCCGCCGGTGCGTTCGGCGTGGATGAGGCCGAGCCGCTCGTAGTAGCGCAGGGCCGAGGGGGCCACGCCGCTACGGGCGGAGAGCTGACCGATGGTGAGTGACTCCTGCATCACATCGCCCTTGAGTTGAAGTGAGCTTCAACTTGCAGGCTAACGGTATGACCGTCACCATCGCCAGCGCCCCCGTCGTCCCGGGGCCGGTCGCGCCGCTGCTGCGTCGGGCCGCCGCAGCCCAGGAGGACGACTTCGGGCCGAACGTGTACTCCACCATCGATGTCCTCTGGGTGCTCTACGACCGGATCCTACGGATCTCCCCCGACCGGCCGGACGACCCGGACCGGGACCGGTTCCTCCTGTCGAAGGGGCATGCCGTCGCGGGCTACTACGCCGTCCTGGCCGCGAAGGGGTTCATCCCGCCGGAGTGGCTGGACGACGCCTACGGCCCGGCGAGCCGCCTCGGCGGCCATCCGGACCGGGTCCTGGTGCCCGGTGTCGAGATCGGGGCCGGGTCGCTCGGGCACGGGCTCGGCCTGGGCGTGGGCACCGTACTCGGCCTGCGGGCCCAGGGACTGCTCACCCCGAGGGTGTACGTCCTGCTCGGCGACGCCGAACTCGACGAGGGCTCGAACCACGAGGCGATCGCGTACGCGGGCGCGACCGGGCTGGCCGGGCTGACCGGGATCGTGGTGGACAACCGGTCCGCCACGCACGGCTGGCCCGGCGGGATCGCGACCCGGTTCACCGTCAACGGCTGGCGGGCGTCGACTGTCGACGGGAACGACCACGACGCCCTGTACGCCGCCCTGACCGGGCACGACCACCACCGGCCGCACGTCGTCGTCGCGGTCGTCGGCGAGAAGGAGTGAAGCTGTGACGACAGTGGCCGAGCAGACCGTGGTCGAGGCGACCATGACTGAGGCGGAGACCGTGATGCGGGACCGCTTCGTCGACACCGCGTACGAGCTGCTGGCCGAGGATCCGCGGACCGCCGTGGTGCTCGCCGACATCTCGGCGGACAGCTTCTCCGAGGCGTCCCGACGACACCCGGACCGGGTGGTCAACGTGGGCATCCGGGAGCAGTTGATGGTGGGCGTGGCCGGCGGGCTGGCCCTGGCCGGGCTCCGCCCGGTGGTGCACACCTACGCCCCGTTCCTCGTCGAGCGGGCGTACGAGCAGATCAAGCTGGACCTCGACCACCAGGACGTGACCGCGGTGCTGGTCAGCGTCGGGGCCTCCTACGACCGGCCGGAGGCCGGGCGGACCCATCTCTCCCCGGCGGACGTGGCGCTGATCGACACGCTGCACGGCTGGACCGTGCACGTGCCGGGGCACCCCGACGAGGTGCCGCCGCTGCTGCGCGCCGCAGTGGCCGGTGACGGGGCGGTGTACCTGCGCCTGTCGACGATGGCGAACAGCCGGCCGTACGGCGGCGACGGTTCGCTGCGGGTGGTCCGGGACGCGGGACCGGGCGCGCCGCTGCTGGTGGCGGTCGGGCCGTTGCTGGACGAGAGCCTGGCAGCGGTGGCCGGGCGGGACGTGACGGTGGCGTACACCCACCGGCCGCGCCCCTTCGACACCGCGGGGTTGCGGGCACTCGCCGGCACCGAGGTGATCCTGGTGGAGCCCTACCTGGCCGGCACGTCGAGCCGGATGGTCAGCGAGGCCCTCGCCGACCGGCCGCACCGGCTGCTGGCGCTCGGGGTCGGCCGGCAGGACCTTCGCCGCTACGGCACGGCGGACGACCACAGCCGCTGGCACGGGCTGGACGCGGCCGGGCTGCGCCGTTCGGTCGACGCGTTCCTGGGCTGAGGCCGGCGGCGTGGTGTCGCGGTCAGGGCCGGGGGCGGCGTGGTGTCGCGGTCAGGGCCGGGGGCGGCGGCGGGTACGCTCCCGGCCCAGGATCCAGAGCGCCTCGACGCCGTCCTTCCAGGTGATCTTCTTGCCCTCCTCGCGCCCCCGGGCCCGGTAGCTGATCGGCACCTCGTACGGGCGGATCCGGCGGCGTAGCAACTTGCCGGTCACCTCCGCCTCCATGCCGAACCCCCGGGACCGCACGTCGAGCGAGCGGTACAGCTCGACGGGCATGAGCTTGAAGCAGGTTTCCAGATCCCCGATGTACGAGTTGAAGAGCACGTTCGCGGCCGTGGTGACGCCCTTGTTGCCCATCACGTACCAGAAGCTGTAGGCGCTGTGGCTGCCGAAGGTGCGATTGCCGTAGACCACCTCGGCGCGACCGTCGAGCACCGGGGCGAGCAGCCTCGGGATGTCCTGCGGGTCGTACTCCAGGTCCGCGTCGAGGATGACCATGTAGTCGCCCTCGGCGTGGGCCACCGCCGTCCGGATGGCCGCGCCCTTGCCCGCGTTGCGGGGATGGGTGATCACCCGCAGCCGGGCGTCGTCGACCCGGCTGAGGACCTCGGCTGTCCCGTCCCGGCTGCCGTCGTCGACCACGAGCAGCTCGATGTCGCACGGGTACTCGACCGCCAACGCCTGTTTGAGGGCGTCCGCGATGCGTTCCTCCTCGTTGAAGACCGGCATGAGGATCGACAGCTTCACGGGCTTCTCCACGGGGGCGACTGTACGTCGGGGACAGCGTAGCGTGTCGACCCGGCCGGCCAGCATCGGCGCGGCGTCAAGCGCCCGGCACCCTCCGTCACCCCGACCCGGCGGAAATTGCTCGGCATGGATGCGACAGTGGTGGGTACTGCGTGACCGAGGCGTCACGCAGCGCTGACGCGGGATCGACGCGGACGCGGTATCGACGGCGGCGCGACTCCGTTGCGTGAGGGTAATGTCACAGATCTGGTATCCCGCAGCGCATCATGCGTAGCATATCGACGCACTTCACTGTCAGTTGTCACGTCGGCGGAGAGGGGTACGACCGATGCGGTGGTACGAGAACGACGGACTCTGGTCAGGTTTCGGGGAGCTGATGTTCTCCGAGCGCCGGGCCGTCGAGGCCGAGGCCAATGTCGCCGACTCACCGCTGCTCAAGTTCACCCCGGGCACCCGGGTGCTCGACCTGTGCTGCGGCCCCGGCCTGTACGTGGTGCCCCTGGCCCGGCGCGGGCACGCCGTCACCGGTGTCGACCTGAACCAGGAGATGCTCGACAGGGCGGCCTCGGTCTGCGCCGAAGCCGGAGTCGAGGCCCGGCTGGAACAGGGCGACATGGGCGACTACGTCCGTCCGGGCGAGTTCGACGTCGTGATCAACATGTACACGTCCTTCGGGTACTTCGCGGAACCGGAGCGGAACCTCCAGGTCCTCCGCAACGCCCACGAGAGTCTGGTGCCGGGCGGGCAGATCCTGATGGACCTGCTCGGCAAGGAGGTGCTCGCGAGTTGGGTCGGCCGCCCGCAGGCGGTGGACCTCCCCGACGGGGTGGCGTTCATGCGGGACACCGTCCTCGACGACTGGACCCGGCTGCGGACCGACTGGACCCTGGTCCGGGACGGTGCCGTGCACCAGGCCTCGATCGTCTCGTTCGTCTACAGTGCCGCCGAGATGCGCGCGATGCTCGAACAGGCCGGCTTCGTCGACATCGAGTGCTTCGGCGGGTTCGACGGCAGCACCTACGACAACCACGCGAAGCGGCTGATCGTACGGGGAACGCGTCCCCGCTGAGGCTTCCCGCCGCCGGGCCGGTGCGACGACGTCGACCGTCGACCTGATCGAGAACCCGGCCGGACATACCGTGCCCTCCGGCGGATCCCACCGGCCCGCCGCCACGACTGCGGGACCGGTCGCCACTCGTGACCGCCCCCGGTCCGCCACCCACCGCGCCACTGGTCCGGGACATGGATTCGCCGGTCGCGGTAACCGCTCGGCCGCTTTCGCAAACCCTCCACGACCTCGCCGTACCCGCCACCGAGCCGGTGCCGGCCGGCCCCCACCACCATCGAAGGGTTGTGACGATGCTCCGCACCCGCACCCGAACCCCGCTGGTGATCCACGACCACGTCACCGACGCACTGAAGACGCCGGCCCTGATCCGGCTCGCCGACAACGTCATCCTCGCCCGGTTCGAGACGATGAAGGTGTACGCCGCACTCGGTGCCGTACGCGCCCTGCTGGACGCCGGCACCATCCGGCCCGGACAGACCCTCGTCGACTCTTCCAGCGGCATCTACGCCCTGGCCCTGGCCCTGGCCTGTCACCGCTACGGGCTGCGCTGCCACATCGTCGCGTCGACCACCGTGGACGCCACGATGCGGGCCCAACTGGAGATCCTCGGCGCCACCGTCGACCAGATGCCCCCCTCCGCGAACCTGGGTCTCGACCAGCAACGACGGGTCGCCCGGGTACGCCAGCTGCTGGCCGAGAACCCGGATCTGCACTGGATGCGTCAGTACCACGACCCGGTGCACTACCTCGGCTACCACGAGCTGGCCGGCCTGATCGCCGACGCGCTGCCCGACGCCGACCTGACCGTGGTGGGCTCGGTCGGCACCGGTTCCTCCACGGGCGGGATGACCGAGGCGCTGCGCGGGCTCGGCCGTGGGGTCCGGCTGGTCGGCATCCAGCCCTTCGGCAGCGTGACCTTCGGCGCCGACCGGTTCGCCGACCCCGAGGCGATCATCGCCGGCATCGGCAGCTCGGTCTGGTTCGACAACGTGCACCACGAGCTGTACGACACGATCCACTGGATCGACTTCCGGCACGCCATGGGCGGCGCGGTCCACCTGCTGCGCGGGCATGCCGTGTTCGCCGGCCTCTCGACCGGAGCGACATATCTCGCCGCCGGGTGGGAGGCCCGGCGGCACCCGGACCGGATGCATCTGGTGATCGGCGCGGACACCGGTCACCGCTACGTCGAGCGGGTCTTCGCCCGGCACGCCGAGGCGATCGACCCCACCCGCACCCGACCGCTGGAGATCACCTCGCTGGCCGAGCTCGCGCTGCCCTGGTCGGTACTCGAATGGCGACGCCAACCCTGGCGCAAGACCGGAACGGAGAGCAACCGATGACCATCGTCCTGCTGGAGGCCCTCACCTTCGGGCTGGGCCGGCTCGTCGACGCCGCCGACCGTGCCGGCGAACGCCTCTGCCTGCTCACCCACGACCGGGGCTGGTACCGCTACGAGTTGTCCCGGCTGCGGCCCGACGCGCTCGACGTCGTCGACGTCGACACCTACGACGCCGCCGCCTGCGCCACCGCCCTCAGCAAGATCCCCGACCTGCACGGGATGATCAACTCCACCGACACGTGGGGCGTCACCGGAGCCGGCCTGCTGGCCGAGTTCGGCCTGCCCGGCACCCCGGTCGACACCTGGCGTCTGCTGCGGGACAAGCAGCGGGTGCGGGCACTGTTGCACCAGCGGGGCCTCAGCCGGACCACCGCGGTCGACGTACCCGGCGGGTCGGACCGCGAGCGGATCGTCGACGCGCTGCGGGAACAGGTCGGGCTGCCGCTGGTGGTGAAGGACTCGGCCGGCACCTCGTCCCGGAACGTGTGGATCGCCCGTACCCGCGCGGACCTTAGCGCCGCGCTCGCCGCCGCCGGGACCCGACAGCTCACCGGCCGGCTCGTCGTCGAGCCCTTCTTCGCCGGCCCGCTCTACAGCGCCGAGACCCTCACCTGGGCTGGCCGGACCCGCCTGCTCGGCGTCCTCAGCCGGCAGGTCTCCCGCGAACCCCTCGTCCGGGAAGAGGCCTCCGCGTACCCGGTCGCCCTCCCGGAACCCGACCTGGCCGCCCTCGCCGAGTGGGTGGCGAGCGTCCTGGCCGCCGTCGGCTACGAGCAGGGCTTCGCCCACGTGGAGTTCGTGCTCACCAGCGACGGGCCGGAGCTGATCGAGATCAACGGCCGGATCGGCGGGGCGCTGGTCGGCGAGGCACTGTGCCGCCGGCTCGACGCCAACGTGTACGAAGGGCTGGTCCGGATGGCGCTCGGGCAGCCGCCCGCGCTCCCCGAACACGCCCCGGACTCCGCACCGGCGGTCGCGTTCGCCCCGGTCTACGCCGACCGGGCCGGTGCGCTGACCGACGTACGGGGCCTGGACGCGCTGACCGACTTCCCGGGCACGCCCCGGTGGTACCCGACAGCGCGCTCCGGCCAGCGCATCGAGCACCTCACCGACCAGCGCGCCTGCATCGGTTTCGTGCTCGCCGAGGGTCCCACCGCCGAACTCGCCCTGCACCGGGTGCTGAGCGCCGCCGGGGCGGTACGCCCGATGATCAGCGACGGCCCGTGAGCCGCCTTCCCGGCCTCGGGGCGTTCACCGTGCCACAGCGGTTCCTGCTGGCCAGCTCCTTCCTCATCCCGCTGGCCAGCTTCGCCGTCCTGCCGTTCATGTCCGTCCTGCTGCACCAACGCCTCGGCCTCGGACTACCGCTCGTCGGCGTGGTGCTCGCGGTCGCCTCGCTGATCCAGTTCGCCGGCGGCATCGTCGGCGCCGCCGTCGCCGAGCGGGTCGGGCTACGCCGCACCATGCTGCTCGCGCTGGTCGTTCGCACCGTCGGGTTCGCCGGCTTCGTTCCCGGCCTGCGCTGGCCGGCCGTGGCCGTCGTCGCCCTCGGGCTGACCAGCTGCGGTGCCGCGCTCTACCTGCCGGCGAACAAGGCGTACCTGATCCACCGGGCCGACCCGCAACGCCGGCCCATGCTGCTCGCCGCCAGCGGGTCGGCGTTCAACGCCGGCATCGCGCTCGGCCCGCTCGCCGCCGGACCGTTCGTCATGACCGCCTCCACAACGCTGTTCGCCCTGGTAACCGGCCTGTTCGTGGTGGTTGCCGCCGGCCATTTCCGGCTGCCGCCCGAACCGCCCGGCGGGGATGCCGGGGACGTGCCGGACGGAGGCGACGCCGAACCCGCCGACGGGACCACACGGGCGGGCGCGCGGGTCGAACGGCCTCGTCGGGTGCTGGACGGCCTACCGGTGCTGCCGTTCGCCATCACCGCGCTCAGCCTCTACCTGTTCATGTTCTTCCAGCACTTCCTCGCCGTGTACGCGGTGCCCCGAACCTCGGCCACCTGGTACGGCGTCGTGCTGATGGCGTACTCGGCGGCAGTCGTCGTACTCCAGCCGGCGCTGTCGAACTGGATCGGCCGGCTGCGCTACCCCCAGGCGATGCGCGTCGGCTTCGCCACCATCGGCACCGGCATGGCCGTGCTCGCCGTCGCCCACCCGGCGGCGCTCCTGGCCGGCGCGTTGCTCATCTGCCTCGGCGAGATCGTGCTGTTCCTCAAGAACGACCTCGTGGCGCTGGAGATGTCCGACCGGTCACCCGCCGTGGTCTTCGGCCAGCAACGGCTCGCCGCCGGCATCGGCGCACTGGTCAGTGGCGTCGTCGGGGGTATCGGCTACCAGTACCTCGACCGGCTCGGCAACGCCGGGTGGTTCTGGTTGGCCGTGGCCGCCCAGTGCCTGCTGCTCCCGCCGCTGGTGATCGTCCTGGCGCGGTGGTTGCAGGGCACCCGACCACCGCCGGGGCCACCCGCCCGGTCGCCGGGCCACGGGGCGCCCCGGGCCACGGCGTCGGTGGGCGGCGGGCCGCCGCAGTCCGGCTGAGGGTGGTAGCAGGGGACCCCTGTTACCGCCTGGTGGTGAGCAGGGGTCCCCTGCTACCACCCCACCAGACGGGGTCACACCGATGGCCGGGTCCGGTGCGGCACTCCGGGCAGCCTGACGGTGAACGTCGCGCCGCCCTCCGGGGCGTGCCCGGCGGTGATCGTGCCGCCGAGCCGCCGCACCAGCCCGGCGGCCAACGCCAGTCCCAGCCCGCTGCCGACCTTCCGGATCCCCCGGTACCGCCGGTGCAGGGCGCCCCGCTCGAACACCACCGCCAGGTCGTCGTCGGTGAAGCCCGGCCCGCCGTCCCGGACCTCGACCACCCCGCCCGTCACCGGGTCCACACCCGCCGGCCGGGCCGCGAGCACCACCGGCGCCCCCGGGGGTACGACCCGCAGCGCGTTCTCCAGCAACCCGTCGACCACCTGCCGGATCCGCCCCGGATCGGTGTACACCGGAACCGGCCCGGCGGGCACCTCGACCCGGAACGGCAGGCCGACCGCCGCGCACCGGGCCGACCAGGTGTCCGCCGCCGCGGCGACGAGCTGGACGAGGTCCACCGGGACCGGGTCGAGTGGAAAGTCGGCCGCCTCCAGCCGGGCCAACGCGAGCAGGTCGCTGACCAGGCGGTCCAGGTGCTCCGCCTCGGCCAGCATGGTCCGCCCGGTCTGCGCCGCCTGGTCGGGGCCGAGCACACCGTCGGCGAGTGCCTCGGCGTACCCCCGGACGGCGGTCAACGGGGTACGCAGCTCGTGCGAGACGGAGAGCAGGAACTCCCGTTGCCGTCCCTCACTGGTGGCGAGCGCCTCGGCCAGCCCGTTGAGCGCGTGCGCCAGCTCGGCGACCTCGTCAGGCGGTTCGACCGGTAGCCGTACCGCGCGGTCCCCGGCGCTGAGCCAGGCGGCGGCGGTGGCCGCCTGCCGGATCGGGCGGGCCAGGCGGCGGGCCAGCAGCCAGCCGGCGACCAGCCCGGCGGCCAGCCCGGCGAGCAGCGGAACCCAGATGCTCAGGAGCACCTGCCGCCAGAGCCCGGTGACCCGGGACCGGGTGAGCACCACCCCGTTGCCGTCGCCGAGCGCGCGCCCCTCGACCAGGGCCGGCCGGCCGTCGACGAACCGCCGGACGGAGACGTCCCGGCCGGCGGCGACCCGCTCGACCACCTGCGGGGGCAGGCCGGGCCGGTCGACCCGCCCGTCCCGGATCAGGTACGCCTCGACGTCCTGGTTGGCCAACAGGCGCAGCAGCCGTTCGTCGTCGGTCGGACGGCCCCGGTTCAGCCGGAACCGGAGCACCTCGACGGTCATCTGCGCCTGCGCGGCCAGCGTGTGCTGCGCCTGCCGCTGGGCGTTGCGGACCGCCAGCGGCACCGCCACCACTGCGGTGACCAGCACCGACACCAGTGCCACCGCGCAGGTGACCAGCACCGCGCGGGCGGTCAGGGTACGACCGGGCCGGAATCGGCGCGGCCCGGTCGCGGTCACCGTCGGCAGCGCCCCGGTCGGCTGGTCCACGCCGGGCGGGCCGGCGGGGCGGTCAGCCATCGGCGGCGTATCCCACGCCCCGGTGGGTACGGATCACGCGGACGTCGCCGAGCTTGGCCCGGACCTGCGCCACGTGCACGTCGACGGTCCGGGTGCCGGCGTGCGCCGCGTAACCCCAGACCCCGGCGAGCAGTTCCTCACGGGTGAAGACCCGTCCGGGGCGGGCCATCAGGTGGGCGAGCAGGTCGAACTCGATCGAGGTGAGCTGGACGGGCGTGCCGGAGACGGTGACCGTGCGCCGGGCCGGGTCGAGGGTGACCGTGCCCACCTGCCGGGGCCGCTCCGCCCCGTCCGGCACCCCGGCCGCGCGCCGCAGCACCGCCCGGACCCGGGCGACCAGCTCACGCGGACTGAACGGCTTGGTCACATAGTCGTCGGCCCCGAGTTCCAGGCCGAGAATCCGGTCCACCTCGTCGTCCCGGGCGGTGAGGAAGATGACCGGTGTCCAGTCGCCGGCCTCCCGCAGCCGGCGGCAGACCTCGGTCCCGGCCAGGCCGGGCAGGGCGATGTCCAGCACGCAGGCGACCGGTCGGAGGCGGCGGGCGGCGGCCAGCCCGGTCGGGCCGTCCCGTTCGACGTGGACGCCGAACCCGTCCCGGGCCAGATAGAGCCGGACCAGGTCGGCGATGGCGGGTTCGTCCTCGACCACGAGGACGAGTCCACGGTGGTGCGGTGCGTCGACGCTCACCGGGCCATGATTCCTGACCGTCCGGCGTGGATCGCCACAGGTTGTGTTCGGGTTCGGTAAGGACCCGCGCCCGGCGGTGGGTCAGCCCCGTCCGGCGGGACGTCGGCCGGTGACGGGCCGGCCCGGGGTGGGTCTGCCGTTGGCGGGTTGGTGGCCGGCGACGGGCGCCCCGGCGGCGGTGACCGCCCGGGGCAGCCGCAACCGGGACCGGAAGGCGTGGTCGAGCAGAGTGTCGATCTGCCACACCTGCTTCGGGTGGTCCGTCCGGATCAGGAACCGCTCCCGCGCCCCGTCGATCGCGGTGGCGGAGAGTTCCACCCGCTGGAGCCGGGGATCCGGGTTCCAGGTGACGTTGCTCAGGTGCCGCAGCTCGGTGTTCAGGTGCAGGTGGAGCCGGTGCAGCAGCGGGCTCTGCCGGGTGACGACCAGTCGCTGGTAGGTCATCAGCAGCAGGTACTCCCCGGACACCGGACGGTCCGGGCGGGTGCAGCGGGCGACCAGGATCGTCGCGTCGTCCGCCCGGACGCAGCGACGGAAGACGGGCATGTGCCGGCTGACCGTCTGCACGGCGAGCCCGGTCTCGGCGGCGGCGGGCAGGAACGTTCGATCGAAGACGTCCATGCGCTGACCAACGACGCACCGGGTGGTCCGGAAATTCCACGCGACGGTGCGGCACACCGGCTGTCCGACACCGGGCGGGATCGGACAGCCGGTGCGACGCCGCGGCGGACGTGACGGTGGTGTGCGTGGACGTGCCGCGGAGCCGGCTAGAGCAGTTCGACGATCGTGGCGTTGGCCATGCCGCCGCCCTCGCACATGGTCTGCAGGCCGTAGCGGATGCCGTTGTCCCGCATGTGCTGGAGCATCGTGGTCATGATCCGGGCACCGGACGCGCCGAGCGGGTGGCCGAGGGCGATCGCCCCGCCGCGCGGGTTCAGCCGCTCCGGGTCGGCCTCGGTCTCCGCCAGCCAGGCCAGGGGCACCGGGGCGAACGCCTCGTTCGCCTCGTACACCCCGATCTCCTCGATGCCCAGCCCCGCGCGGCGCAGCGCCTTCGCGGTGGCCGGGATGGGCGCGGTGAGCATGGTGACCGGGTCGTCGGCGGCGACGACGGCGGTGTGGACGCGGGCCAGCGGACGCAGGCCGTGCCGGCTGGCCCACTCGGAGGTGGTGACGGCGAGCGCCGCCGCGCCGTCGGAGATCTGCGAGGCGGACCCGGCGGTGACCACGCCGTCGGCGCGGAACGGGGTCTTCAGCTCGCCGAGCTTCTCCAGCGACGTGTCCCGGCGGATGCCCTCGTCGGCGGTGAACTTGCCCCCGTCGGCCAGCGCCACCGGGGCCAGTTCCGCGTCGAACGCCCCGGCGTCCTGGGCGGCGGCGGCCTTCTCGTGGCTGGCCAGGGCGAACTCGTCGAGCTGACTGCGGGAGAAGCGCCAGCGCGCGGCGATCAGCTCCGCGCCGACGCCCTGGTTGAACGGCAGCGGCTCGTCGTCGGCGAAGCCCTCGACACCCCGGTAGCGCTCACGGAGCTGGTCGCTGAAGGGCATGCCCCCGGCCACACTGGCCCCCATCGGCACCCGGGTCATCGACTCGACTCCCCCGGCGACGACCAGGTCGGCCTGACCGGAGAGAACGGTGGCGGCGGCGAAGTGCAGCGCCTGCTGGCTCGACCCGCACTGCCGGTCGAGGGTGGTGCCGGGGACCGACTCGGGCCAGCCGGCGGCGAGGACGGCGTTGCGGGCGACGTTCCAGGACTGCTCGCCCACCTGGGACACGCACCCCCAGACCACGTCGTCGACGTCGGCCGGGGCGATGCCCGTCCGCTCGGCGAGGGCACGGAGCACGTGCGCCGAGAGGTCCACCGGGTGGACACCGGCCAGGCTGCCCTTGCGCCGCCCGACGGGGGTGCGTACCGCGCCGACGATAACCGCGTCACTCATGTCTACTCCCCGGTAACCTCAGATTCCTCGATCCTACGTCGCGCGACGACCCACCGTCCGCCCCGGGTGACCGGTCGCCTCCGGGCTTGGTCGTACGGGTCCGGCGGTCGGTTCGTCGTACGGGGCCCGGTGGCGTCGCGACGTCCACCCCGCTCGGGCATGCTGGACGGATGCACCCAGGGTCCTTCCACCGGCAGTGGCGCGTACCGGTGAAACTACCGCTGGTCAAGCTGGCCGGGGCCGGGACACTGGTGGCGCTCGGGCTGCTCAGCCGGCACGACCTCGACGCGGACCCGGCCGAGGTCGCCACGCTCCTGGCCCCGTTCCTGGACGCGCACCGCCCCGGCCCCGCCGGTACGGGCGGTCAGCCCTAGGGAAGCAGGTCAGCGGTGCGCACGAGGACGAGGGCGAGCAGGGCCACCATGATGACCACGCCGCCGGCGGCCTGGAAGGTCGAGCGGCGCATCCGGGGGGCGTAGGCCAGGACCAGAGCCATCAGCGCCCCGGCGACCAGGCCGCCCAGGTGCCCGGCGATGGAGATGCCCGGCACGGCGAAGGTGAACACCAGGTTGACCACCAGGATGGGCACCACGGCCGAGGTGTCCCGGCCGAGCCGGCGCATGATCACGAAGAGCGCGGCGAAGAGGCCGAAGACGGCGGTGGAGGCACCGGCCGTGGCGGCGTTGGGCGCGCTGAAGAAGTAGGCCGCGACGTTGCCGCCCAACCCGGCGATCAGGTAGAGCGCCAGGAAGCGCAACGGCCCGAGGGCCGCCTCCAGAGAGCGGCCGAGCACCCACAGGGCCCACATGTTGAGCAGCAGGTGCACCACGCCGTAGTGCAGGAACATCGCGGTGAGCAGGCGGTACCACTCGCCCTCGGCGACCCCCTGGATGGTGCCGTCCGGGAAGAGCGCCCGGCCGAGCACCGCGCCCCACTCGGTCAGCGGGGTGCTGCCACCCATCAACCCGCCGAAGCCGGAACCGCCGGCAGCGGAGTCACCGCCCCGGTCGGAGGCGATGGAGAGCAGCATCATCAGCACGTTCAGCGAGATCAGGGCCTTGGTCACGTAGCCCTGGCGACCGGCGGCACCGCCGCCGAAGGCGGTGCGCGCCGGTCGCACCGAACGTCGGCCCTCGCTCACACACTCCGGGCACTGGTGGCCCACGGAGGCGTCCCGCATGCACTCGGGACAGATCGGACGGTCGCAGCGGGTGCACCGGACGTACGTCTCCCGACCGGGGTGCCGGTAGCAGACGGGGGTGGTCGGCGGTGACTCGCTCACGGTCTCGCCCTCCCGTCCGCGCACCTGCCACGCTCAGTCATGCGAGCAAAGGTACCTCGTACGGGAGATCAGGCCGGGGAGCGCTCGATCTGGACCCGCTCGATCACGACGTCGGAGAGGGGCCGGTCGCTCGGGCCGGTGGGCGTGGTGGCGATCGAGTCGACGACCTTCGCGGAGTCCTCGTCCGCCACCTGGCCGAAGATGGTGTGCCGGTTGTTCAGGTGCGGCGTCGGGCCCACGGTGATGAAGAACTGCGAGCCGTTGGTGCCCGGTCCGGCGTTCGCCATGGCCAGCAGATACGGGCGGTCGAAGCGCAGCTCGGGGTGGAACTCGTCGGCGAACTTGTAGCCCGGCCCGCCGCGACCGGTGCCGGTCGGGTCACCCATCTGGATCATGAAGCCGCTGATCACGCGGTGCGAGATGGTGCCGTCGTAGTACGGCCCGCTGCCCGGCTGGCCGGTGCGCGGGTCGGTGTACTCCCGGGTGCCCTCGGCCAGCTCCACGAAGTTGCGGACGGTCTTCGGGGCGTGGTTGGAGAAGAGCTCCAGCCGGATCGGGCCATGGTTGGTGTGCAAGGTGGCGTAGACAGCCTCGGCCACGGGTACTCCTCACTCGTCGGTCAGTTCCATGCGGATCCTCCCATGTGCCCGATCTGGCAGTGCGGAGGCATCCGAAGGTGGAGGATGACGAAGGAACAACTCCCAGGAGGTGGGACCGTGTTTGGAATCGGGCGGCGTAAGTCCCAGGGGCAGCTGGCCAGGGCCGAGCTCAACCGGGGCGTCGGTCACCTGATGCAGGCGGCCACGTACGCGTCCCGGGGTGTCGGCCACTCCGTCGGCCCCCGGGTGCAGGCGGCCCGGGGTGCGATGGCACCCCGGGTGGTGGTGGTCCGCGACTCCGCCCTCCGGGGCTGGGGTTCGACGGTCGGCACCCTCGCTCCGCTGGCCGTGGCCGCCCGTGGCGGCGCGTCGCAGGCCGGCACGATGGCCCGGAAGGCTAAGGCGAAGAACATGCGGATGATGAAGCTGCAGAAGAAGCAGAAGGCCCGTCGGCGCGGCGGCCTGATGACCGGTCTGCTCGCGGCCGGGGCGGTGGCCGGGGTGGCCGGCGCGATGGCGATGCGTCGTCGTCGGGACCAGCAGGAGTGGTCCGAGTACGACCCGAACCGCACCCTGGAGCCGATGCGCGACGAGGTGGAGACCATCGAGGTGCGGACCCCGACCACGGCCACCGGCCCGGCGTCCGCCGGCGGACCGACCGGGGCCGGCAGCTCGGCGGTGGCCGGTGCGGGCAACGCCGCCACCACGAAGCCGGTCACCCCGAACAACAAGGTGCCGTCGGTCGCCGAGGGGGCCCGGGACGTCTCGGGTCGTCCGGCCGACGACATCAGCACGGCGATGGGGGGCACCAACAGCTCCAGCGGCGGTCGTCACTGACGCCCGAGCGGACGGCGCGTGGCCGCGGCCGTCGGGAAGCGGCGCCGGCGAGGCGGGGGGTAGCACCCCGCACCGCCGGCGCTCCCCGTCGCGGTACGGGTCAGAGCCAGCCGTTGCGGCGGAACCAGCGGTAGAGGGCCATCGAGATGCCCAGCATCAGGGCCAGGACGACCGGATAGCCGTACGTCATCTTCAGCTCGGGCATGTTCTCGAAGTTCATGCCGTAGATGCCCGCGATGGCGGTCCACACGGCGGCGATCGCGGCCCAGGCGGCGATCTTGCGCATGTCGTTGTTCTGGTCGACGGTGACCTGGGCCAGTCGCGCCTGGAGGATCGAGTTCAGCAGGTCGTCGTAGGAGTTGACCTGCTCGACGGTGCGGCTGAGATGGTCCTGCACGTCCCGGAAGTAGCGCCGGATCTCCTTCGGCACCTCCCGGTTGACCTGGGCGGTGAGCGTCATCAGCGGTCGCTGCAACGGCACCACCGCCCGCTTGAACTCGACCAGTTCCCGCTTCATCTGGTAGATCCGCTGGATCCGACCGTGGCTCTGCCGGTCGAAGACCTCCGCCTCCAGCACGTCCAGGTCGTCCTCGACCTGGTCGGCGACCTCCAGGTAGAGGTCCACCACCCGGTCGGTGACCGCGTACGCCACCGCCCACGGGCCGTGCAGCAGCAGGTCGCGGGTGCTCTCCAGGTCGGCCCGGACGGGCGCGAGACGGCAGGCGTCCCCGTGCCGGACGCTGATCACGAAGTCGGGCCCGATGAAGAGCATCACCTGGCCGGTCTCGACCACCTCGGAGGTCTCGGTCAGCTCGGTGTGCTCGCAGTACCGGGCGGTACGCAGCACCAGGAAGCTGACCTCGCCGAACTGCTCCAGCTTCGGCCGCTGCTGGGCCTTGACCGCGTCCTCGACGGCGAGTTCGTGCAACCCGTACGTGGCCGCGATGCCGGTCATCTCCCGCAGGCCCGGCTCGTGCAGTCCCAGCCAGACGAAGGCGTGCGGCTGGCGGCGGGCCGCGGTGAGCGCGTCGGTGTAGTTCCAGTCGCCCGGCTGCCGGATCCCCTCGACGTAGAGGGCGCAGTCGACCACGGCGTTGCGGTCCGGGCCGGTGTCCCGGGGCGGACGGGGAGCGTCCTCCGTGTTCAGGATCCGGCTCATCGCCCGGACGGGGGCCGCCCACGCCCGGGGGCGGAGGACCCGGCCGGCGCCGAGTGGTGTGTTCCGGGCCCGATCGGTCCGGTCAGACATGACGGTGCCTCCTCCCACCCACGGCCGCTGCGCGCTCGAGGGTACGCCGCCGGCACGTGCCGGGCCGGTCACGCGGAACCGGAGCGGGCACCGACCGGGTACGGGGGCGGCGTCGGGCGGGCCGGCCGCCTCGAAGGGGGTGAGGTGCGACACGGCCCACCCGACGCCTGCGGGGGCGGGGGATGGTGCTCACGAGGCCCGTCACGCCGGGGGTGCGGACGACCGCACCGGGGCCTACCAGGCCGTTCGACGTGAAGGACGCTCGCAGCATTGTGGGCTGCGGGCCGGCGGAGGGGGAGACCCGAGCCGGCCCAAGGTTAGCTATTGTCAAATATCTGACAGAGACCTGGCGTAGCAGGCAGCCATCAGCCCCGGACGGCGGCCATGGCCTCCGCCAGCCGCCGGACACCCTCGTCGATCCGGTCCGCGGTCACCGCCGAGAAGGCCAGCCGGAGCGCGTGCCGGCCGCCACCGAGGACGAAGTCGCTTCCCTTCACCACCGCGACGCCGCGCTCCGCCGCCGCCGGGGCGAGCCGGTCCACCTCGACGTCCTCCGGCAGCTCGACCCAGAGGAAGTAGCCCCCGTCCGGCTCGACGAAGCGCGCCTCGGGGATGTGCCGGCGCAGCGACTCGGCCAGCACCCGGGCCCGCTCGCCGAGCGCGGTGCTGACCGTCCGGATCGAACGCTCGATGTCACCGGAGACGCAGAACTGGTGCACGATCGCCTCGGAGACCATGCCGGGGGAGATGTAGAGGTTGGTCGCCTTCTTCGCGATGTCGGCGATCAGGTCGGCCGGCCCCACCAGGTAGCCGACCCGCACCCCCGGGCAGACCGTCTTGGTGAAGCTGGAGGCGTGCACCACGACACCCCGGGTGTCCATCGAGAGCATCGACGGCAGCGGTTCGCCCCGGAACCGGATGTCGGCGTACGGGTCGTCCTCGAAGATCGTGAACCCGTACTCGGCGGCCAGGTCGAGCAGCTCACGACGCTTCTCGAGGGAGAGCGTGACACCGGCCGGGTTCTGGTAGTTCGGGATGACGTGGGCCAGCCGGGGGCGCACCCCGGACTCCAGCAGCTTGCGCAGCTCGGCGGTGTCCAGGCCGTCCGGCTGGATGGTCACCGCGTGCAACTCGCTGCCCTGACGCTGGAGGTTCAGCAGCGTCCGGTCGTACGTCGGCCGCTCCACCACGACGGCGTCACCGGGGCGGACCAGGTGGTCGAAGAGGAACGCGTCGGCCTGGAGCGAGCCGTTGGTGACCAGGACCTGTTCCGGTGCCACGCCGTGCTTGTCGGCGATCCACTTCCGCAGGGGCGGGTAACCGACGGAGGTGCCGTACGCCGTCACCCCGGCGGGGTCGACGTCGAAGGCGCGGACGGCGGCGGCCTTGAGCCCCTCGACATCGACGATGTCCAGCGAGGGAGCGCCACGGGCGAAGGAGATCAGCTGCTCGGCGGTCATGGCTACTGAGCGTACGGGCGGCCGGTGGCCGATCGCGGACGGCACGACGATGTCCGCATCCTGAGCCACCGGGACGGGTGATCTGCCCCCGACCAGCTCAGGCGGCGAGCGTGGCGTCGGCGGCCGGTTCGGGCCGCCAGCCCAGGTCGGTCAGGAGCAGGCCCTGGTCGAAGTAGGAGCGCCAGGAGGCGATCAGGCCGTGCCGGGCCCGGACCACGTCGACCACGTCCCAGCTCACCGCGCGGCCGGTCGGCGCGACCGCCCCGAGGGCGGTGTGCAGCGCGCCGGTGTGCGTACCGGTCATCCGCTGTTCGACCACCACCCCACCGGCCGTCTCGACCAGCCCGGTCAACTCGGAACGCAGGTCGGGGAAGGCCCCCGACCAGGCCCGCAGCAATGCCGGCAGTTCGATCGGGCGCACCGTCAACCCCGGCATCGAGTAGAAGGCGTCGTCCGCGTACAGCTCGGGCAGCCGGGCGAGGTCCCGCTGCCGGAGCATCGCGTACTGCGACTCGACGAGTTCCCTGGCGCTACGCATGGCGACCTCCCGGCGGCGCGGTACCGGTTTGTCCCCGCACCCACCAGCTATCTCTACCCCTCGATTTCCGGCCCACACCCCGGACTCCGGCCGAGCCGTCCGGGCGTCGCCGGAACGCTGATCCCTCGCTAGGGTCAAGGCGTGTCCACCGAGCCTCTACGCTGCGCAGGCGCACTGATCGTCGACGACCAGGGCCGCCTCTTCATCCAGCGCCGGTCCCCGGAACGACGGCTTTTCCCGAACACCTGGGACATTGCGGGCGGTCATCTGGAGCCGGGCGAGGAGGTCGAGGACGCGCTACGCCGGGAGGTCTTCGAGGAGACCGGCTGGACCGTCTCGCACGTGCTCGGTCTCGTCGGCGAGTACCGCTACACGGGCAACGACGGCATCGAGCGGGTGGAGACCGACTTCCTGGTCCGGGTCGACGGTGACCTCGACCGCCCCCGACTGGAGGCGGGAAAGCACACCGAGTTCCGGTGGATCACCGAGCAGGAGATGGCGGTGCTGGACGAGCACCGTGACGTCAACGACGGGCTGATCCGGCAGATCGCGGAGAACGCGTTCGCCGCCCTACGTTCGATCGGGCTGTGAGCGACGGGGTAGAGCTCCCGCCGCACCGGTTCGCGGGGCTGGTCGCCCCGGCGATGGACCGGGTCTTCGTCGCCGGCATGCTCGCCGGCCGTGAGGGCGGCGGCGCCGAGCTGAGCCAGCGGTACGGCGGGCCGGCTGCCACCGGTTTCCTGGTGGAGTTCCGCACCCGGCTCGCCGCGCCCGGGGGCACCGTCACGGCGGCCGGGTTCACCGCGGTGACCCGGTACCGGGATCCGGCCACCTGCCAGCGCGCCCTGGACAAGCAGGTGGCGCACGGCATGATCCACCGGCGACCCGACGGCGCCTTCTCGGCCACCGACCGGGGTGGCGCCTTCCTCGCCGAGATCTACCAGGTGCACGGCGAGGTCACCGAGGAGCTGTGGGCCGGGCACGACGAGCGGGTGCTCCGGCTGGTGGAGACGCTCGGCCGGCTGCTGGCGTACGCGCTGGTGGTGGTCGAGGAGAACGACGACACCGCGCCCAGCGAGGCGTTCCGCGCGATGGCCCCGCCGTACGAGCCGGACGGCACCCCGCCGGGCGTGCTGCTGCTCAACCGGCTGGGCACGTTGCGCTACCACCGGTCCGACGCGCACGCCGCGGCGTGGACCGCGGCCGGGCACACCGCCGCCAGCGTGAGCACCCTGCCGGACGGGCCGGAGCGGCTGGCGATCGAGCAGGAGACCGACCGCCGGGCCGCCGGCCCGTACACCGTGCTGGCCCCCGACGAGCGGCTGGCCGTGCTCGCCGACCTGGCCGCGCTGCCCGGCTGACCGTCCGCCCCGACTATCCTCCAGCGGGGACGCCAGTCGTAACAGGGAGGATGTCGCCGATGATCGGGATGGTGCTCGCGGCCGGAGCGGGGCGCCGGCTGCGCCCGTACACCGACACCCTGCCGAAGGCGTTGGTGCCGGTGGACGGGGAGACGACCATCCTCGACATCGCGCTGCGCAACCTGGCCGAGGTGGGGCTGACCGAGATCGTGATCGTGGTCGGCTACGCCGCCGACGCGGTCGTCACCCGGCAGCGGGCCCTGGAGGAGAAGTACGGCGTCACGATCACCCTCGTGCACAACGACAGGGCCGAGGAGTGGAACAACGCGTACTCGCTCTGGCTGGCCCGGGAGCACTTCGCCCGCGGCGTCCTGCTGGTCAACGGGGACACCGTGCACCCGGTCGACGTGGAGCGGACCCTGCTCGCCCAGCGCGGTCCGGGCATCCTGCTCGCCGTCGACACGGTCAAGAAGCTCGCCGACGAGGAGATGAAGACCACCTTCGACGCCACCGGCCAGCTCACCCGGATCACCAAGCTGATGGACCCGACCGAGGCGTACGGGGAGTACATCGGCGCGACCCTGATCGAGCCGCAGGTGGCCGACGCGCTCGCCGACGCCCTGGAGACGACCTGGCGGCGCGACCCGAACCTCTACTACGAGGACGGCTACCAGGAGTTCGCCGAGCGTGGGGGCGAGGTCCGGGCCGCCTCGATCGGCGACGTCGCCTGGGTGGAGGTCGACAACCACGACGACCTGGCCCGCGCGCGGGAGATCGCGTGCCACTACTAGCCCGTACGGTCAACACGCCCCTGGTGATCGAGGTCCGGCGGGGCGCGGTGGCCGACCTGGGCCCGCTGCTGGCGGACCGGCGGATCTCCGCCGGGGGTGACGTGGCGGTGGTGGTCGGCCCCGGCCAGGGCGAGAAGATCGCCAACCTGTGCCAACCCAGCCTGGGCTCCGCCGACATGTTCACGGTCACCGGGGGCACCATCGACGCCGCGAACGAGCTGGGCGACCGGCTCCGCTCGCGCCACTACGACGCGGTGGTCGGCATCGGCGGCGGCAAGACCATCGACACCGCCAAGTACGCCGCCACCCGGTACGGCATGCCGATGGTGACCGTGGCGACCAGCCTCGCCAACGACGGCATCGCCTCACCGACCGCTTCCCTGGACCACGAGGGCGGCAAGGGCTCGTACGGGGTGCACATGCCGATCGCGGTCATCGTCGACCTGGACTTCGTGGAGAACGGGCCGGACCGGCAGACCCAGGCCGGCATCGGGGACGCGGTGAGCAACATCAGCGCCTGCGCCGACTGGGAACTGGCCCACCGGGTACGCGACGAGCCGGTCGACGGGCTGGCGGTGACCCTGGCCCGCACCGGGGCGGAGGCGCTGGTCAACCACCCCGGAACGATCACCGACGACGGTTTCCTCACCACCCTCGCCGAGGCGCTGATCCTGGGTGGCATCGCCAGCTCGGTGGCCGGTTCGACCCGTCCGGCGAGCGGCGGGGACCACGAGATCTCGCACGCCATCGACCGGCTCTTTCCGGGCACCGCCTCGCACGGCGAGCAGGTCGGCCTCGGCGCGCTGTTCTGCACCTTCCTGCGCGACGAGCCGGAGCGCTTCGCCCAGCTCGCCGGCTGCCTGCACCGGCACGGCCTGGCCGTCGACCCGGCCGGGCTGGGCCTGACCGACGAGCAGTTCGTCGAGGCGGTGCAGTACGCGCCCCGCACCCGGCCGGACCGCTACACCATCCTCGAACACCTGGCGATGTCGCCTACCGAGACGCGGGAGCGGCTGGCAGACTACGCCGGTGCACTCCGCGACCACCTTGACTGAATCGTCCCGTCCCACCGTCGCCGACTTCCACCGGGTCAACCGGGGCGGCGGACTGTTCAGCGAGTCGGTCAGCCAGTGGCTGGGCGCGGTGTTCGCGCTGGTCGCCCAGCGACTGGGCCTGCGCCCCACCGCGCTGACCATCATGAACCTGGTGCTCGGCCTGGCCGCCTCGGTGACCGTGGTGGCGCTCGCCGACCGGGTCGCCGCCGGGTCCGTACCGGCCTGGGTGGTCGGGCTGGTCGCGCTGGTCGGCTGGCAGGTGGCGTACGCCCTGGACTGTGCCGACGGTCAGCTCGCCCGGGTGACCGGTCAGGGCAGTGCGGCCGGCGCACGGGTGGACGTGCTCTGCGACGTGGCCGCCCAGATCGCCCTGGTGACCGCGCTGGGCACGGTGGCGGTGGCACAGCGCCCGGGAACGCCGGTCTGGCTGGTGGCCGCCTTCGCCGGCACCTGGATGGTCAACCTGGTCACCTCGGTGATGCAGACCGGGCCGAACGCCGCCAGCATGGTCACCTCGACCTCGCTGCCGGTACGCCTGGTGAAGCTGGTCCGCGACTACGGCGCGGTGATCTTCCTGGCCGGCCTGGTCCTGACCTTCGCGCCAGCGCTGACGTTCTGGGTGGTAGTCGCGTTCACCGTGGTCAACGGCGGCTTCCTGCTGGCCAGCATCGCCTTCTCGGCCCATGCTTCGTTGCGCTGATCAGGCGCACCACGTAGCAAAGGAGGGCCAGGTCGTGAGTGACCGAATGAACTGGTCGGTCATGCGTGACCGGCGCATGGCCGAGCCCGGGGCCGCAGAGGCGTACGACGTCGAGCTGACGTACGCGTCACTGAAGGAGACGGCCTATCTGATGGCCAGCCCCGCCAACGCGCACCGCCTGAACGAAGCCGTAGAGGAGCTGCGCAACGGGGGTGGGGAGACGCACGACCTGATCCACCCCGACGCCCGCAGGTGAGACGTCGCAGGATGAATCACCAGCGCTCCTCGGTCCGCCCGACCGCGAGCATGGCGGCCACGTCCTCATTCTCGTCCCCGAGCTTGGGCGGGAGCGGAACTGGACCACCGTTGGTCGGGGCGACGGCGCGGCCCGCAGTCACCAGCTTGTCCAGCCTCAGCACTTGGCGCGTGTTCTGATCCAGCTCCCGGACACCGATGCGTTCCATATGCAGAGTGTGGTCCACGTGGTGGGGGAAGTATCCGGGCAGGTCAGGTAGGCGAGGGAAGTTTGACGGGCCGGCCGGAGCGCACCACAATCGGTGTATGACACCTGTACGACAAGAGTCGCCAGTCGGCACCAGCGGAAAGGAAGGCAAGTCGGCCAAGGACGCGGCCACGCCACGGCGCGCCGTGACCGGCGCCGGGGGAAAACGCAACAAGCAGGTTAAGGCCCGTCCGGCGCGATCAGAGACGAAGAACCCGACTTCCCGCACGAAGATCGCCCAGGTCCGCCTCCAGCCGGACGAGGTGGCCGACCTGGAGATGGTGGTACGGCACCTGAACCTGGGCTCCACCTCCGAAGCCCTGCGGGAAGGTCTCCGCCTCCTCGTTCGGGAAGCAGCGGAGGCACAGGCAGCGGACGAGATCCGTGCCTTCTACGAAGGTGAGCAGGCTCCCCTGCCCGCCGGCGTTGCCCCCGCCACCGAGGCCGAACTCCAGGCGGCGGACGACACCCAGTGGTAGGCGTCGCCACGGCCCTGCGAGGTGAGGTGTGGGTGTGCGCGATGCCTCAGCCGATCGGGCCGCATCCCGCAGTCGTACTGACCGTCAACCGCATCGCCCAACCGCTCTCGTCAGTCACGGTCGCGCTGGTCACCGGCACCGCCGGACCGTCCGTCACCCACGTTCCGATCGGGCCGGAGGCTGGCCTGACCAAATACGACCAGTCATACGTGAACTGCACGGACCTGCACACGGTCGACAAGCCCCGCCTACGTCGACGCCTCGGTCGGCTGGCACCCGCCGAGCTCCGCCGCGTCGAGGAGCGCGTCCGACAGATCCTCGGACTCTGATCAAGGACAGGCGGATCATACTGCTGACCGTGTTCCGCAAGACCTACACCACCTGCGCGGACGTGACCACGGTGGAGGGGCGCGGCGTGGCCGGATGCAGGTCAAGACCGGCTTACCGGGTACGCGGCCTGCAGTACTTCCCTGACGAGCTCACTCGGCCGGCGATTCGTCAGCATTGCCACCTTTTGGAGCATTTGATACGTCTGGTCGTCGACGCGAATGCTGAGCCTGTGGGAGGTGCCGCCCTCCGAAGAGAGAGGGCCTACCCACCCGGCGAGGCATCAGCTTGCCGACGTCGTAACCCGCCTCCGCCTCCGCCGTCAGCTCTGCCTCCAACTGGGGAGTGAGGGTAACTCCGCTCCTGGTCAGCGCCCCGTTGTCGGGTGCTGCCGCACGCTTGGTCGCTCGACTCCGCGCCATCCCCTTCCCAGAAGCGGCAAGAGCCGCGCCGCCCTTGGCCGCTCGTGGCTTCATCTCCGCCATGGCCTCGCCTCCCTGGTTGCGTTAGAGGTCGCGCGGAATGGTTGTTGATCATCGGCGGCGGGCGGGTCGGTTGTTCCACCGGTAGAGGGTCCATGCACGCCGGATGAGGCTGCGGACGGTGATGATCGCGTCGGCGAGGTCGAAGAAGGCGTCGATGACCTTCTCTGTTCGTTCGTAGCAGCGTTGCAGCCGGTTGAACGCGTTGTGCCAGCTGTTCGTCCGTTCGACGTGCCACCGTTGGCTCGCCTGGATGGGCGCCTTGTCGCCCTTGTGGGCGATCTCACCGGTCAGGCCGCGCTCGGCCAGCAGGGCGCGGGTGACCTGGGAGTCGTATCCGGCGTCGAGGTGCACCGTGATGGCCTGGGGTAGTGGGCCGAGGTCGTCGAGGTGGTCGAGGGTGGGGCCGAGCAGGGGTGAGTCGTGTCGGTTCGCGCCGGCCAGGACCCGGCCGAGGGGGATGCCGTAGCCGTCGACCATCAACGAGCGTTTCATGCCCTGCTTGCCCCGGTCGACCGGTGAGCGTCCGGCGGCCTCGCCGCCGCCGGGAGCCTTGGTGATGCAGCCGTCCACGGCGATGTCGTCGAGGACCAGGCCGACGAGCCGGTCGTAGGCGTCCAGGGCGATCTGTTTGAGCTGGGCGAACACCCCAAGCTCTATCCACTCGTCACGGCGGCCGCGGATCGTGGTGGCCGAACAGGTGGCATCGGCGATCGCCTCGTAGGCGCAGCCGAACCGCAACACCTGGACCAGCTTGTCGAACACGATGCGGTCATCGATCCGCTTGCGGTGACAGCCCAGCGGATGTGTCGGTTGGTAGGTCGGCCGATCGGGGAGCAGCGCGGCGAACTGGACCCACAACGGCTCGATCAGCCATGCTGGGATGGCAGGCACAGAACCTCCCGTGATCACGGAGCGTCAGCAACTTCATGATCACCAGTTCTGTGCCTGCATCCGTTCAGGCGCGCCGATCAACCCACCATTCCGCGCGACCTCTTAGTGGTACTTCAGGAAGTCAACGAACCTGCGCCAGTCCTCAGCGCCGAAGGCCAGCACCGGGCCGCTCCTGTCCTTGCTGTCTCGGACGGCGACCGCACCGGGGATGTTGTCCGCGACGTCGACGCACTGGCCGTTGGCGCTGGAGCGGCTACTCTTCCGCCACTTTGCGTGGCTCAGGTCGCGAGGGGTCATCCCGTCTTGCCTACCTCTCGAAGTTCGTTGATCCGATCCTTGATCGTCCGGAGTGAACCGGCTGAGGCGGTGCTGCGCGACGGGCTCTGGGTGTGGCTGCCGGAGCGGCGGCGCGCTGCCAAAATGCGTTTTCGGCCCGCCCCTTGGCGCTGCCTCAGGAAGGGGCACAATCTCACCCCTGCCGTTCCGCTACCCACAGGCCCCGGCCTTGCAGCCCGACGACCAGGCCACGGTCCTGCAAGATGATCACCGCTCGCTGCACGGTCGTGACGCTGACCCGGTAAAGGTCGGAAAGCTCCCGGTACGTCGGTAGACGGTCACCGGGGGCATACTCGCCGCTCTTGATCCGCGCGGCGATGTCCTCGGCTACCTCGCGGTAGCCGCCAGTCGGTATGGGCATGTTGGAAGTTCCTTCGTTCGGCACCTCCATCGGACCACGCCACCTACCCCGCTTCAAGACCAACATTGCCTTGGGTACTAAAGGTCTCTAACATGAGTCAGGCAGCGGTCCTTCGTTCGGCAAACGCGGACCCAGCGCGTCTCTGCCCGTGGGAACAGGCGACTCGCCTGTTCCCACGGGCAGGTGACACCCGCATGACGGAAATCAGTTATGGCTGCGCCACTCATCAACCGGACTTGACCTCCAGAGACCAGGAAGGCAGTGGAAATTGATCTCATTTCTCGTTCTGGGCGTAGTGGCGCTACTCGGCTTCGCTGCCGGCCTGTTCTTGTTCAAGGTCAAGTCACGCTGGTGTCGCCAGTGCGGATCAGTGTTGAGCTGTCCCGGCTGCGGCGGTCGCGGGATGCGCCCACACCCGGACAGCAGCCGTCAGGCGAGTCGGCGACGAGCCGGCTTCAGGTTACCTCGCTGTGGGCGTAGCTGGCGGGGTGTGAACTACGGGCAAGCCGGTAGCGTCGTGCTGCACCCTGACCTTCCGCCGATTGGCCGTCGGATTGCGAACTGGTGGGCGTGGCGGAAGATGCCCCAGCAGTTCTGGCCGCTCAGGAACCGCCAAGCCAGCCCACTCGGCCGCTTGGGCGCGACGATCTATCGGAAGCGGGCAGGCGCGTACCGGGCGATCGGGGTCGCGCCCGTGACCTACCTGCCCGAGCGGCCGTTGCTGACCCTCGCCGGGGAATACCGGGCGGGGTTGTGGTCATGACGGCGAGACGGACTCCGCTCCTGATTCAGACCGCCTGGTACGTGCTCGAATACCACCGGCATCACCGCTGCCCGCACTGCACGGACAGCGGCTGGTGCCAGGACGTCCAGATCGCGCGAACGCGGATCACGGCGTGGTACCGGTTCCGCCAGCGGTAGCACAGCTCAAAGCTGGCGACCTGCTCCACCTCACTCGCGCCGCCAGCGTTCAGTTCGTGAAGCCGATCATGTTCCGCCTCATCCGCGTCCTCGACCGACCGACGTTCGACGGCTGGCTCTGGCTCGACGGGTACCAGTTGAACAAGAAGGGCGACGCCGTCACTCGACGAGAGCTCTTCGTCCAACAAGCCGGCCTGCGGAAGGTCTCCACTCCTGCCCCAGTTCCTCGGCGGGGTGGTCGTCAGGTCGGCTCACGTCCTTCCGGACAGCCTCCGCTGGTTCGCCGGGACAGGGGCTAGCCTGTGGAGCCAAGCTGACGCGACGCCATGGGGACGAGGCACGTGATAACCGGTGAACTGAAGAGCAAGATCGACCGCGTCTGGGATGCCTTCTGGTCGGGCGGCATCTCGAACCCGCTGGAGGTGATCGAGCAGATCACCTACCTACTCTTCATCAAGCGGCTGGACGAGATCGAGACGCGGGAGAGGAAGAAGGCGGAGCGCTTCCCGAACGCACAGGTCACGTTCAGGTTCGGCCCGAATCAGGAAGAGCTCCGATGGTCCAGCTTCAAGGACCGCGACCCGGAGACGGTGTACAAGATCGTCGCTCACAAGGTGTTTCCGTACCTCCAGCAGCTCGGTAGCGACGGGTCGACCTACTCACAGCACATGCGGGACGCCCGGTTCACCATCCCCAGCGCGGCGCTACTCGCCCGCGTGGTCGACATGATCGATCAGATCCCAATGGCGGACCGGGACACCAAGGGCGATCTCTACGAGTACATGCTCAGCAAGATCGCCACGGCTGGTCACAATGGCCAGTTCCGCACGTCACGGCACATCATCCAACTGATGGTCGAGATGATGGCACCGACGCCCACCGACGAGATCTGCGACCCGGCCTGCGGCACCGCCGGCTTCCTCGTCGAGGCCGGCGAGTACGTCCGGCGCGTGCATCCGAACGCACTGCTCGATGTAAAGCAGCGGACGCACTTCCACGAGAGCATGTTCCACGGCTTCGACTTCGACGGCATGATGCTGCGGATCGGCAGCATGAACATGCTGCTGCACGGCATCGAGAACCCGGTCATCCACTACCGCGACTCACTCGCCGAGAACGTCAGCGACGAGTCGGATAAATATTCGCTAATCCTGGCCAATCCACCGTTCAAGGGCAGCCTCGACTACGAGAGCACATCCAAGGACCTCCAGCAGATCGTCAAGACCAAGCAGACGGAGCTGCTCTTCCTCGCGCTCTTCCTCCGACTCCTCAAGCCCGGCGGCCGGGCAGCCGTGATCGTCCCAGACGGCGTGCTCTCCGGGCCGAGTAGGGCACACAAAGAACTTCGGCGGATCTTGATTGAGGACCACAAGCTTGACGGGGTAGTCAAGCTGCCGAGCGGCACCTTCAGGCCCTATTCGGGTGTCTCCACCGCTATCCTGCTTTTCACCAAAACCAATAGCGGCGGCACTGACAACGTGTGGTTCTACGAGGTAACCGCCGACGGTTGGAGTCTCGACGACAAGCGAGTTCCGTTGCTGCCAGCAGAAAAGCTCGGGCCGCTACCTGACATGGCGCTGGCCGAGGAGGAGCATGCGAAGAACAACCTCCCGGACGCTTTGGCACGCTGGTTCCAGCGGGACGGTGACGAGTTGCAACGGGCACGGACGAAACAAAGCTTCTGCGTGCCGAAGGCCGACATCGTGGAGAAGAGCTATAACCTCAGCCTTAGCCAGTACAAGGAGATTGTGCATGAGGAGGTCGAGTACCGGGCTCCGCTAGCTATCCTGATGGACCTAGAGCGCCTTGAGTCTGATATTGGGCAGGGCATCTCCAACTTGAAGGCAATGCTCGGATGAAGACATTGCAACTTTCCAAGCTCGCCGACGTCGCGGCTATCAACCCAAAGCCCGCCGCTCGTCCCGCAACCGATGAACCCATCTCCTTCATTCCAATGTCCGCAGTCAACGCACAGACCGGATCCACAGAGAGGGGCGAGGATCGGCTTTTCGGTGATGTGAGCAAAGGCTATACAATCTTCGCCAATGGGGACATCCTCGTCGCCAAGATTACGCCCTGCTTTGAGAACGGGAAGATTGCGCAGGCCACCATTCGTCAAGCGATCGGCGTTGGCTCAACCGAGTTCCACGTAATTAAACCCAACCGTTCGCAGATCGATTCGCGCTACCTCCTCCATTTCCTAAGAAGACCAATAGTTCGCATAGCCGGCGAGCAACGAATGACCGGCAGCGCAGGGCAACGGCGAGTGCCCGCAGCTTTTCTGGCCAGTCTCTCCATCCCCATGCCTGAGATATGCGAGCAGCAGAGGATCGGGGAGGTACTCGATCGAGCGGACGAACTGCGCGCCAAGCGCCGTGAGACCCTAGTCCACCTAAACAACCTTACTCAATCAATATTTCTCGACATGTTTGCGGGCGAAGCATCGAACGAATGGCCGACAGTTGCGGTTGCTGATGTGGCCCAGCAGCGCAAGGGTTCGATACGTACCGGCCCGTTCGGCAGCCAATTGCTGCACAGCGAGTTTCTCAACCAAGGTGTTGCCGTTCTTGGAATCGACAACGCGGTTGATAATGAATTCCGCTGGGGCAAGAGGAGATTCATTAGCGAGGAGAAGTACGAGCAGCTTGCGCGGTTTACCGTACATCCCGGCGATGTCCTGATTACCATCATGGGAACTTGCGGCCGTTGCGCCGTGGTCCCAGATGACATCCCACGGGCCATCAACACCAAGCACCTATGCTGCATCACGCTGGACCCTGGCCGCTGTCTGCCCGAGTTTCTTCATCAATATTTTCTGACGCACCCAACCGCTCAGCGTTACCTTCTGCAGTCAGCGAAGGGGGCGATCATGGCGGGGCTGAATATGGAAATCATCAAGGCCATGCCCATCGTGCTGCCGCCACTCGCTCTGCAGCAAGCTTTCGTCGAACGCCTTCGAGGCGTGGAACGCCTAAAGGCGGCACATCGGGCAAGCTTGGCGGAGTTGGACGCGCTGTTTGCGTCGTTGCAGGATCGGGCTTTCCGGGGGCTGCTCTGATGTGAGATGCTCGGCGGCTGTCCACTGTAGGGGTTGACGTCGTGAGCAACTTCGCGTTCCTGCGGGCCGAGTGGCCCGACCTGCTTGACGAGGCCCTGCGGGCCGAGCGACTGGCCGTCGCCGACCCGCGGGGCTCGTGTTTCTACGCCCGGCGCACCCTCGAACTCGCGCTGGGCTGGCTCTTCGACGCCGACGCGACACTTCGGCGGCCGTACCGGAACGATCTATCGGCGAAGATCCACGAGCCGACGCTGCGCAACCTGGTGGGCAACACCATCCAGGCCAAGATGGACATCATCCGCAAGCAGGGCAATCGGGCCGTGCACGAGCGGACCCCGGTGACGAAGGACCACTCGTTGCCGGTCCTGCGGGAGCTGTTCCACGTCACGTACTGGATCGCCCGGCACTACACCCGCGACCAGGCGCAGGTCCCGCCGAACGCCCTCGCCTTCGACCCGAATCTGATCGCGCAGCAGGACTCCTCCCAGGTGCGGCAGCGGAGCCAGGCCGAACTGAAGGCGCTCGCCGACAAGCTCGCCGCCCAGGACGCGGCGCTGGCTGCCGAGCGGGAGCGGTCCGCCACCCTCGACGCCGAGCTGGCGAAGCTGCGCGCCGAGGTCGCCGCCGCGAAGGCCGCCAACGAAACCCGCCCCGACGAGCACGACTACGACGAGGCGCAGACCCGCGATCTCTTCATCGACCTGCTGCTCGCCGAGGCCGGCTGGCGGCTCGACGGCCCGGAGGACCGCGAGTTCCCGGTGACCGGCATGCCCAACGCCACCGGCACCGGCTTCGTCGACTACGTGCTCTGGGGTGACGACGGCAAGCCGCTCGCGGTGATCGAGGCCAAGCGCGCCCGGCGGGACGCCACCGTCGGCCAGCAGCAGGCCAAGCTCTACGCCGACTGTCTGGAGCAGCGGTACGGCCAGCGGCCGGTCATCTTCTACACCAACGGCTACGACACCTGGCTCTGGGACGACACGACCTATCCGCCCCGCCCGGTGCAGGGCTTCTACACCAAGGACGAGCTCCAGCTACTGATCCAGCGGCGGACCACGCGGAAGCCGCTCGCGGGCGTAGAGATCAAGTCGGAGATCGTCGGGCGGCACTACCAGCAGCGGGCGATCCGGAAGATCGGCGAGGCGTTCGAGCGGGACCGGCAGCGGCAGGCACTCGTGGTGATGGCCACCGGGGCCGGCAAGACCCGGACCGTCATCGCCCTGGTCGACCTGCTGATGCGGGCCAACTGGGTCAAGCGGGTGCTCTTCCTCGCCGACCGTAACGCGCTGGTCAACCAGGCGGTCAACGCGTTCAAGGCGCACCTGCCCAGCGCGGCCACGGTCAACCTGGTCACCGAGAAGGACGCCGAAGGCCGGGTGTACGTCTCGACGTACCCGACCATGATGGGCCTGATCAACCAGACGGTGAGTGGCGGACGGCGCTTCGGGCCTGGCTACTTCGACCTGGTCATCATCGACGAGGCGCACCGGTCGGTGTACCAGAAGTACCGGGCGATCTTCTCCTGGTTCGACAGCCTCCTGGTCGGGCTCACCGCGACCCCGCGCAACGAGATCGACCGCAACACCTACAGCCTGTTCCACCTTGAGGACGGCGTGCCCACGGACCACTACGACCTCGACGAGGCCGTCAAGGAGGGGTACCTCGTCCCGCCGCGCGCGTTCTCCGTCGAGACCGACTTCCAGTGGCGCGGCATCCGCTACGACGACCTCAGCGAGGAGGAGAAGGAGGAGTGGGACTCGCTCGACTGGGGTGACGACGGGCCGCCGGACACCGTCGACGCGGACGCGCTCAACAAGTGGATGTTCAACAAGGAGACCGTGGACAACGTCCTGAAGACGCTGATGACCCACGGTCACCGGGTGGCGGGTGGGGACCGGATCGGCAAGACGATCATCTTCGCCCGGAACCAGTTCCACGCCGACTTCATCCAGGAGCGGTTCGACCACGCGTACCCGAACCACGCCGGCCACCGCGCCCGGGTCATCACCTACAGGACCGAGTACGCGCAGAGCCTCATCGACGACTTCTCGCAGTCGGAGAAGGATCCGCACATCGCGATCTCGGTCGACATGCTGGACACCGGCATCGACGTGCCCGAGGTCGTCAACCTGGTCTTCTGCAAGCCCGTACGGTCGAAGTCGAAGTTCCTCCAGATGATCGGTCGGGGCACCCGGCTCTGCCCGGACCTCTACGGCCCCGGCCAGCACAAGAAGGACTTCCTCGTCTTCGACTTCTGCCGGAACTTCGAGTTCTTCAACCAGAACCCGGAGCAGGCGGAGCGGAGGCTGGGCCAGTCGCTGACCGAACGGCTGTTCAAGGCCCAGCTCGACCTCATCTGTCGCCTCGACCAACGGCTCCCCGCCGACGCCGGCCCGGAGACGGAGGCCGACGGGACGCAGAGCGAGGCGGGCCTGCGCTGGGACCTGGCCCGCGACCTGCACGGCCGGGTGGAGACCATCCACCTCGACAACTTCGCCGTACGCCCCAGGCGGAAGCTGGTGGAGCACTACCTCGACTTCACGCGCTGGCACCGGCTCACCCCCGAAGCGGTGGCGGAGATCGGCGGCAACCTCGCCGGCCTGCCCACCGCCAAGCTGGACGAGGACGAGGCGGCCAAGCGGTTCGACCTGCTGGTGCTGCGCCTCCAGCTCGGCCAGTTCGAGGTCGTCGCCGACTACGACAAGCTGCGCCAGCAGGTGCAGCTGATCGCCTCGACGCTGCTGGAGCAGACCAGCATCCCGGCCGTCCGGGAGCAGCAGCGGCTCCTCGACGAGGTGGCCGGGGACGAGTGGTGGCGGGACGTGACCCTGCCGATGCTGGAGCTGATGCGTCGCCGCCTGCGCGGGCTGGTGCGGCTGATCGAGCGGGCGAAGCGGGCCATCGTCTACACCGACTTCAGCGACGAGTTGGGGGAGATCTCGGTCGTCTCGCTGGACGACATCAGCATCGGTACGAACTTCGAGCGGTTCCAGGCCAAGGCCCGCATGTACCTGCGCGCCCACGAGGACCACCTGGCGTTGCAGAAGCTCCGCCGGAACAGGCCGCTCTCCCCCACCGACCTGGACGAGCTGGAACGGATGCTGGTGGCCAGCGGTGGCCGCGCCGAGGACATCGAACAGGCCCGCGACTCGGCCAACGGGCTGGGGCTCTTCATCCGCTCGCTGGTCGGGCTCGACCGGGAGGCGGCCAACGAGGCGTTCAGCGAGTTCCTGACCGGCCGCACCCTCACCGGGAACCAGCTCCACTTCATCGAGCTGATCATCGCCCACCTGACCCAGAACGGCGTCATGGAGCCCCACCGGATCTACGAGTCCCCGTTCAGCGACATCGCGCCCGACCCAGAGTCGATCTTCCCGTCCGCCGACGTGGACCGCCTGATCGCGATCCTCGACTCCGTACGGGACACCGCCGCCCCCGCCCGGGAGGTGGCGTAGCGCGACAGCCTCCGGATCGGCCGGTAGGGCGTCCGTTCGGCGCGAAGTGCGGCATCCTGGCGCATCCGAGTAGCAGGAGGGCCCAGGATGCCGCCTCGTGAGTTCACTCTGCCGTGCCTGTCCTCTGGCGCCCTGCAACGTTGGATCGTGGCCGCTTTTTCAAGACCACTTGGCGGGGCGGGTGTAGGACCGTCCAGTTGTCGAGTGGGCCACGATAGCGGGCAGTTGGGCGCGCCGTAGTGCAGTCTCCGCGATGGGGAAGGCCACAAGGCCGCCAATGGCTGCCTGGTAACGCGAGGCCCTGGTGTTACCAGGCGGCATGGCCAGGTAGATCCGTTGCTGGGGACTGACGTGCCGGACGGCGACCAGCGCCGGGATGAGGTCCGTGTCCGCGCTGATGAGGAGAGTGGTGTCGGCGACACCGAGAGCAGCGTCGGCGACCATCATTGCGCCCAGGGCGACATCAGTTCCCTTCTCCTCGAAGCTCGTGAAGGTCCGACCGCAGCGACAGGTGTAGGGCTGGCCGCAACGGCGGCAGTCACGGATTGTGCGGTCCTTGAACCGGCCCAGATGAACGTCGAGGAGCACGCCGTTACGCGTCTTGAGCGCCTCGATGTAGTCGAGTTGGTTCTGAGCCGCCGCCGGTTCGCCCTTCACGATCGCGGAGAAGTAGCGAACGCGCTTGACGTCGTCCTTCGGACGGAGCTGGCGCACCAACTCGATGACGTCGAGCCACATGTGCTTGCGCCCGTACTTGTTCTTCATCCCGTAGTACAGGTTGAAGCCGTCGATGTAGGCGGCGAGTGTGGTCACGTTCACCTCGTTGGTCTTCTTCTGCGTCGTGTATGGTGGTGCCATACGACGCCGAGAGATACGGCAGGAACGGCCCCTCCGGGGGCCGTTTTTTCTTGACCGGATCCCTGCTGGTGCTTGGGCTGCTACTGTAGCGAGCCATCGTGGCACAGTCAGGCCTGGGCGAACCTAACTATTGAGGGCGTTTCGCACATCTGTTAGTCGAGTGTGCAGAGGTACGGGTTGCTGGTGCTCGGTCCGCTGGGCGTCAACGAGGTGCCCCTCCTGGCAGTCCTGCATACACGTCGATCAGGCGCCTGGTGACCACGTCCGGGTGGAAGGTGCGCTCGTAGCGCAACCGGGCCGGAGCCGACAGCGCGGCGGCACCGGCTGCCGCGACCGGCAGGGCGGCGGCCATCGCGGCCGGGTCGGCGGGCACCACCCAACCGACCGCGCCGGCCGGATCGTCCGCGCCGACCAGGTACGGGATGCCACCCAGGTCGGTGCCGAGCACCGGCCGGCCGCTCGCCATCGCCTCGATCACCACGGTCGGCAGCACGTCGTGCCAGAGCGAGGCGGCGATCACCACGGCGCTCTGCGCCATCACCGCCCGCACGCCGTCCCGGTCCAGTGAGCCGAGGTACGTCACGTCGGCGCGTTCGGCGGCAGCGGCCTCGGCGAGGTGGCGCAGCTCGCCGTCCCCGGCGATGCGCAGCGGGCCGAGTGCGCCGTCCGGGTGCCGCCGCCAGGCGTCGAGCAGCAGGCCGAGGCCCTTCTCCGGGGAGAGCCGGCCCAGGTAGAAGAAGCCCTCGCCGAGCGGGGCGGGCCGCCCCGGGTCGGGGATGCCGTTCGGCTTGACCACGATCCGGTCGGCGGGGATCCCGTACTCGCGCAGGTGTTCGGCGATCTGCGAGGTGAGCGCGATGAACCGGTCCACCGAACGCCAGGTGGGGCGGTGCACGGCCAGGGTGGTCGCCATCAGGGCGCTCTGCACGGTCGAGCCCCGGTAGCAGCGGTTCCGGATCGCCGGCACCCCGAGCGTGCGCCCCTTGCACTCCTGGCAGATCGCGCCGTCGCGGAAGTAGACCCCGGAGGAGCAGACCTGCCGGTAGTTGTGCACCGTCTGCACCACCGGCACCCCGTGCCGGTGCGCGGTCCGCACCACCCAGGGCGACAGCAGCGGGTACGGGTTGTGCAGGTGCAGCACGTCCGGCTTGTGTTCGGTGAGCAGCCGGCTCAGGTCCTGCTGGGCGCGGGGGGCGTAGATCGGCGAGATCGGCAGCAGCGCCTTGGCCGTCTTCGGCATGGTGGGGATCTCGTCGGAGCTGCGGATGAACGGCAGCACCTCGACCCCGGCCGCCCTGAGCTGGGCGATCTCCGCGTCGACGATGGTGTTCTCGCCGGACGGCTGGGCCTGGCGGTACCGATTGTGCGCCACGACGATTTTCACGGGTGCCAAGGCTACCGTTGAAGGGTGCCGGAGCTACCCGAGGTGGAAGCGCTCGCCGATCACCTGCGCCGACGTGCGGTCGGGCACCAGGTGGGGCGGGTGGAGGTCGCGGCGATCAACGCGCTGAAGACGTACGACCCCGCACCGGACGCGGTGGCCGGGCGGACGGTGACCGACGCCGGCCGGCACGGCAAGTTCCTCGACGTCCGGTTCGACGGGGACCTGCACCTGGTGGTGCACCTGGCCCGTGCCGGCTGGCTGCACTACCGGGAGTCGTTCCCGTCCACGGTGCCGCTGCGCCCCGGCAAGGGCCCGATCGCGCTGCGGGTACGCCTCGACGACGGCTCCGGCTTCGACCTGAGCGAGGCCGGCACCCAGAAGAGTCTCGCGGCGTACCTGGTGACCGACCCGGCGCAGGTGCCCGGGGTGGCCCGGCTCGGCCCGGACGCCCTCGACGCCGACCTGGCCACCTTCACCGAGCGGCTGCGCAGCCGCCGGGGCCAGGTGAAGGGAGTGCTGACCGACCAGCAGGTGCTGGCCGGGGTCGGCAACGCGTACTCCGACGAGATCCTGCACGCGGCGCGGCTCTCGCCGTTCGCGCTGACCGACCGGCTGACCGAGGCGCAGCTCGCCACCCTGCACGAGGCGACCCGGCGGGTCCTCGGCGACGCGGTGGCCCGCTCGGTCGGGCAGCGGACGGCGGAGCTGAAGGCCGAGAAGCGGTCCGGGTTGAGCGTGCACGCCCGGACCGGGCTGCCCTGTCCGGTCTGCGGGGACACCGTCCGGGAGGTCTCCTTCGCCGACTCCAGCCTGCAGTACTGCCCCCGGTGCCAGACCGGCGGCAAGCCGCTCGCTGACCGACGGTTGTCCCGTCTCGTACGGTGAGTGACGTCGAACTCGGACACCGGCGCCAAGATCGCCCATCCGGTTCCCCACCGTCGGCTGCGTGGCTCTACCCCCACCCCGATCCATCGGTATAGTGGCTCGGTCCCCGGCTCCCGCTGATCGGAGCCGGCCGGATCCCGGTCCCGGCACCGACGTCATCTCCTCAGGGTCGACGACGGTGGCGGGGCTCGCGTGGGAGACTGGTAACGGTGGGCGACCGGGCCCCTCACTGTGTGGGCGGCGCGTGTCATGCGGGAGGACACAGTTGAGGTGACGGCAAGCCTCCAGCGCCCGGTGACCAACGAAGGCCGGAGCAGAATCGTGCGGCACGTCGACAGCTTCGAGATCCAGCCGCCGACACCGCCATCGCACAACGGCGTACCCCGGTCGGCGTGGGCGCGGGCCAGTCGCCGGGTCTCCCGGTGGCACCGTCCCTACACCTTCCTGCTGCTGCTGCTCGACTTCGGCGCGGCGGCGCTGGCCAGTTGGATCGCCATCCAGCTCTTCGACCAGGCGGCCTCCGGATTCACCCGCTCCGAGGAGGACCCCACCTGGTTCTACACCGTCTCGTACGTCCTGCTCCCGCTCGGTTGGGTGGTCACCCTCTGGAGCAACCGGGCGTACGACCGGCGCTACCTGGGTCTCGGCCCCGACGAGTTCAAGCGGGTGATCCGGGCGGCGGTCACCGTGGCGGCCAGCGTGTCGTTCCTGGCCTTCGCCACCAAGACCGACCTCTCCCGGTACACCGTGGGTACCGCGCTGCTCGGCGCCGCCTGCCTGATCCTGTTCGGTCGGATGGTGGGTCGGTTCACGCTGCACGGGGTGCGGCGGCGGACCGGGCACGCCGGGCACCGGATGGTGCTGGTGGGCACGCTGCCGGAGTGCCTGGAGGTGTACGCGGCGGTCACCCGCAACCCGGCCGCCGGCCTGGTGCCGGTCGCCATCCACATCACCGACGGGTACGCCGCCGCGCGGGGGATCGAGACCCCGGTGCCGGTGTACGCCGGCCGGGACGTGCTCGCCCTGGTGCGGGAGGTCGGCGGGGACACCATCGCGGTCTGCGGTTCGGCCAGCGCCGAGCCGGGCGAGTTGCGCCGGCTGGCCTGGCAGCTGGAGGGCTCCGGGGTCGACCTGGTGGTCGCGCCGCAGCTCACCGACATCGCCGGCCCCCGGGTGCACATCCGGCCGATCGAGGGCCTGCCGCTGCTGCACGTCGAGGAGCCCACCCTCTCCGGCCCGGCGCTGCTGACGAAGAGCCTGCTGGACCGGGTGGCCGCCGGGCTGGGGCTGCTGGTGCTGGTCCCGGCGTTCCTGGCCATCGCGGTGGCGATCCGGGTCTCCGATCCCGGGCCGGTCTTCTTCCGGCAGCCCCGGGTGGGGCACGAGGGGCGGACCTTCCGGGTCTGGAAGTTCCGCACCATGTACGTCGACGCCGAGGACCGGCTCGCCGCCCTGGTGGACCGGAACGAGACCGACGGCATGCTATTCAAGATCAAGGAGGATCCCCGGGTCTTCCCGGTCGGCCGCTTCCTGCGCGCCTCCTCGATGGACGAGCTGCCCCAGCTGATCAACGTGCTCCGGGGCGAGATGTCGCTGGTCGGGCCCCGTCCGCTCCCCGCCGACGACGGCGACTTCCTGGGCGACGTCCGCCGCCGACTGCTGGTCCGGCCCGGAATGACCGGTCTGTGGCAGGTCTCCGGGCGCTCCGACCTCTCCTGGGACGAGGCGGTCCGGCTCGACCTGTACTACGTCGACAACTGGTCGCTCGCGTACGACCTGAGCATTCTCTGGCGGACTGTCGGGGTCGTGCTCGCCCGCAAGGGCGCGTACTGACCGCTGCCGGCCGTACGGGGGCTTGGCGGACGGTGGCCCGACCGGACAGGATCGTCGGGTGAGCGGCAACGTCTCCGCAGGGCTCGCGGTCGTCGCACTGGTGACCGCGCTGGTGGCCGCCCTGTTCGGGGTGGGTCGGCTGCGCGCCCGGCGGGGCATCGCGACCGCCACCCAGCGGGCCACCTACGAGGTGCTGCACACCGCCGGGTTGGCCGCCGCACCGCTGCGTACCGGGCTGGACGAGACCGGCGCGGGCAAGGCCGTCCGTCACCTGCGGGCCCTGGTGGGCGCGGCCGGGCTGGCGCTGACCGACCGGGACGACCTGCTCGCCCTCGACGGGCGCGGCGCACACCACGCGGACCAGCTGCGCGCGGCGGCCCGGAAGGCGGTGGCCGCCGGCCGCTCGACCGTGCTGGGCGAGGCGGAGCTGCGCTGCGACCGGGTCGACTGCCCGGTACGCGGCGCGGTCGTCGCTCCGCTGCGCGGCCCGGACGGGCGGGTGGTCGGGGCGCTGGTGGCCGTCGCCGACGAGGCACCCGCGCCGGGGCTGGTGCAGGCCACCCTGGAGACCGCCGACTGGGCCGGCGACCAGCTCGCCCTGGCCGAGCTGGACTCCTCCCGGGAACGGCTGGCCCGGGCCGAGGTCCGGGCGCTCCGGGCGCAGATCAGCCCGCACTTCATCTACAACGCGCTGACCGCTATCGCCTCGTTCGTCCGGACCGATCCCGAGCGGGCCCGGGAGCTGATCCTGGAGTTCGCCGAGTTCACCCGGTACTCGTTCCGGGCGCACGGCGAGTTCACCACGCTGGCCGAGGAACTGCGCTCGATCGACCGCTACCTGACCATCGAACGGGCCCGGTTCGGCGACCGGCTCCAGGTGCGGCTCCAGATCGCCCCGGAGGTGCTGCCGGTGACCCTGCCCTTCCTCTGCCTGCAACCGCTGGTGGAGAACGCCGTCCGGCACGGGTTGTCCCGCAAGCCCGGCACGGGCATGGTGAGCATCGAGGCCCGGGACGCCGGCGCGGAGTGCCACATCACGGTGGAGGACGACGGCGTGGGGATGGACCCGGCGACGCTGACCGCCGGGATCGCCGAGCTGGCCGGGGAGTCGGGCGCGATGGGGGCCCCGGGTGGCCCGGGGGACGACGCCGGCCAGCACGTCGGGCTCTCGAACGTCGACGAGCGGCTCCGGTCGGCCTTCGGCGACCAGTTCGGCCTGGTCGTGGAGACCGGCCTCGGATCGGGTACGAAGGTGAGCATGCGGATCCCGAAGTTCCACCCCGGCGTCCGGGCCGGCTCGTGACCGGCGGATTCCTGCGGGTGCTGGCCGTCGACGACGAGCCCCCGGCGCTGGACGAGTTGGCGTACCACCTGCGTGCCGACCCCCGGGTGGCCCGGCTGCACACCGCCTCGGACGCCACCGAGGCGCTGCGGGTGCTCCGCGACGACGACGTGGACGTGGTGTTCCTGGACATCCGGATGCCCGGCCTGGACGGCATGGAGCTGGCCCGGGTGCTGCGCCGCTTCGCCCGTCCACCGTCGATCGTCTTCGTCACCGCGTACGACGACGGCGCGGTGGACGCCTTCGACCTGGGCGCGACCGACTACGTGCGCAAGCCGGTCCGGGCGGAACGGCTGGCCGAGTCCCTGCGCCGGGTGATCGGGTCGCGGGTGGTGCCGAGTCACCCGGCCGCGCTGGCCCGGGCCGAGGACGACCCGACCATCCCGGTCGAGCTGGCCGGGACGACCCGGATGCTGCCCCGCTCGGCGGTGCGCTGGGTGGAGGCGCAGGGCGACTACGCACGGCTGCACACCGCCGACGGGTCGCACCTGGTCCGGGTGTCCCTCTCCACCCTCGCCGAGCGCTGGGCGGATGCCGGTTTCGTCCGGATCCACCGCTCCTACCTGGTGCAGTTGCGGCTGATCGCCGAACTGCGGCTGGCGAACTCGGGCTACGTGGTGGTGGTCGACTCCACCGAACTGCCGGTGAGTCGCCGGCACACCCGGGAGCTGAAGGACCGGCTGGTCCGCGCCGCCAAGCAGGACTGGAGCCGCTGAACCTCATCGGACGCGGGCGCCGGGCCGAGCCCGGGTCAACAGCCCTGTCGGCCGCTGCTGATCTGGTATCGGTAGCCCTGCCAGTCGATGTAGCCGACGGCCGCGACGCAGTAGTTCGCGGTGCCGGTCACACCTCGCGGTCCCGCATAGTAGGCGTAGTTGCCGAAGTCCGCACTGGAACTGACCGCCACCGTGCACGGCTGCCCCTCACCGGACCGCTCCGTGCACCGGTAGGCGCGTACGTAGGTCGGCGCGGCTACGCCGTACGCGGCGCCCTTGTGGTAGAAGCACGCGCTGTTCGTGCCGCCGTCGGAGGTGTTGTAGAAGATCGTCAACTCGCCCGGACCGTAGGTCTTGCTGTAGGTGACGGTCCCGGAGCACGAGACGGCGGCCTGTGCGGCTGACCCGGTGGTGACGACCAACCCACCACTGACGACCACCAGGGCCAGGACGAGTGCGAGAACGCTGCGACCGTGACGCAAGATCTGCTCCCTTCGGTGCGCTCGACAGGCGAAGTGCCTGTAGCGGCAAACTTTGCCAAGAATGAGCAGGCAGGTCGATACCGGGCACCTGTCGAATCAACGACAGGCACTGGTGGTGTCCACAGGCTGACCGGGTTATCCACAGCCTCCGGGCCGGTTGTCCACAGGTTGTGCACAGCCGGCCCGGAGGCCGGCCGGGGCTTGACATTCGGGTGGGGGCGGCGAGACTGCGTCAGTGGCCGCCCCCACCGACCCCGTACCGGCCCCTCGGCGACCGGAGCCGCGCCCTCGGACGCGGATCGTGCTCGCCGAGGTGTCCCGGCGGGGTGCCGACCGGACCCGCAGCGAGCTGACCGAGCAGACCCGAGTCGGCGAGGCGCTGGTCCGGGGCCTGGTCCGGGCCCAGCTCGCGCTGGCCCTGCGGCTGGCCGTGGTGGTGCTGATCGGCCTCGGCGGGCTCCCCTGGCTCTTCGCCATCGCACCCACGGTCGGCCGCGTGACGCTCTTCGGGGTCAACCTGCCGTGGCTGCTGCTCGGGGTGGCCGCCTTCCCGTTCCTGGTCGCGGTCGGCTGGGCGTACGTGCGGTTGGCCGAACGGAACGAGCAGGACTTCAGCGACCTCGTCCAGCGGCCGGAGCGCTGAGGTGGACAACGGGTACGTGGTGCCGGCGCTCGTGGCGGTCACCCTGGCCACGTTCGCCATCGGCTTCTACGGGCTGCGGGTCGCCCGGACCACCTCCGACTTCCTGGTCGCCTCGCGCGCGGTCAGCCCGACCTGGAACGCCGCCGCGATCGGCGGGGAGTACCTCTCCGCGGCCTCCTTCCTCGGCATCGCCGGGCTGATCCTCAAGTACGGCGTCGACGTGCTCTGGTACCCGGTCGGTTTCGCCGCCGGCTACCTCGCGCTGCTGCTGTTCGTGGCCGCGCCGCTGCGCCGCTCCGGGGCGTTCACCCTGCCGGACTTCTGCGAGCTACGGCTGCACTCGCGCCGGCTCCGGGCACTCGCCACCGTCTTCGTGATCTTCATCGGTTGGCTCTACCTGGTGCCGCAGCTCCAGGGGGCGGGGCTCACGCTGACCACGCTGACCGGCTCGCCGTACCCGGTCGGGGCGCTGGTCGTCGCCGTGGTGGTCATCGCGAACGTGGCACTCGGCGGGATGCGCGCGATCACCTTCGTCCAGGCGTTCCAGTACTGGCTGAAGCTCACCGCGCTCGCCGTACCGGTGATCTTCCTGGTGTTGCAGTGGCAGGCCGACGGCCGCCCCGCGGTGACCCCGCCCGACGGGCCGGCGTTCCGGACCGCGACCACCGTCGTGGTCGACCATCCGGCGACCCTCACCCTCGCCGACGGCACCACCCGCGAGGTACGCCCCGGCGACGAGCTGACCTTCGACGCCGGGGCCCCGGTGCCGGAGGTCTCCGGCGTGGTCACCGATGCCGCCGACTGGCTGCTGCCGAGCACCGCCGGGGACGACGACCGGGGGCTCTTCGGCACGTACTCGCTGATCCTGGCCACCTTCCTCGGCACCATGGGACTGCCGCACGTGCTGGTCCGCTTCTACACCAACCCGGACGGCGCGGCGGCCCGGCGGACCACGCTGGTGGTGCTGGCCATGGTCGGGGCCTTCTACCTGCTGCCCACCCTCTACGGGGTGCTCGGCCGGGTCTACACCCCGCAGCTGCTGGTGACCGGGCAGACCGACGCGGTGGTGGTGCTGCTGCCCGGTGCCGCGCTCGGCGACGGTACGACCGGGCGGCTGCTCGCCGCGCTGGTCGCCGCCGGGGCGTTCGCGGCGTTCCTGTCCACCTCGTCCGGGCTGCTCACCAGCGTCGCCGGGGTGATCTCCACCGACGTGCTCGGACGCGGCTCGGTACGCGGCTTCCGGCTGGCCACCGTGATCGCCGGGGCGGTACCGGCGCTGCTGGCGCTGAACGTCTCGGGGATGGACGTCTCCCAGGTGATCGGGCTCGCGTTCGCGGTGGCCGCGTCCAGCTTCTGCCCGCTGCTGGTGCTCGGCATCTGGTGGCGGGGACTGACCGACGTGGGGGCCGCCGCCGGCATCCTCGCCGGTGGCGGGACGGCCGTCACCGCCGTACTGCTGACCGTCGTCGGTCCGCCCCTGGCCGGCTGGCCGGCGACGCTCGTCGCCCAGCCGGCCGCCTGGACGGTCCCGCTCGCGTTCACGGTGATGGTGGCGGTCTCGGTGGCTTCCCGCCGCCGCGTCCCCACCGACGTCGCCACCACCATGCTCCGCCTGCACACCCCGGAGTCCCTGCGCCTGTAGCCCTGTAGCCCCGCTGGGCTTCGGGTGGCGTGGAAGCAGGGGTCCCCTGTTACCGCTTTTTGTCGAGGAAGGGTCCCCTGCAACCACCTCAGCGGCACCGGAGTCGTAGGTCGAGATCGTCCCTGAGCAGGAGAGACCGGTGGCCTCCGGCGGATAGTTTCGGGGCATGACTTCTGCGCGCCCGGCCCTGCAACTGCGTGGGCTGGCCAAACGGTTCGACAGCAAGGTCGCGGTGGCGGGCGTCGACCTCGACGTCCCGGCCGGCTCGTTCTACGGGCTGCTCGGCCCGAACGGCGCCGGCAAGACCACCACCCTGTCGATGGCCGTCGGCCTGCTGAGGCCGGACGCCGGTGGCGCCTGGGTGCTCGGGCACGACGTCTGGGGTGACCCGGTCCGCGCCAAGCAACTGCTCGGAGTGATGCCGGACGGCGTACGCCTCTTCGACCGGCTCAGCGGCGCGGAGCTGCTGGCGTACCACGGGCTGTTGCGCGGCATGGACCCGACGGTGGTCGACCAGCGGGCGGCGGAGCTGCTCGACGTGCTGGCCCTGAACGACGCCGGGCGGACCCTGGTGGTCGACTACTCGGCCGGGATGAAGAAGAAGATCGGACTGGCCTGCGCGCTGCTGCACGGCCCCCGGCTGCTGGTGCTGGACGAGCCGTTCGAGGCGGTCGACCCGGTCTCGGCGGCGTTGATCCGCGACATCCTGCACCGGTACGTCGTCGGCGGCGGGACGGTGGTCTTCTCCAGCCACGTCATGGAGGTCGTGGAGCGGCTCTGCTCGCACGTGGCCATCCTCGCCGAGGGGACGATCAAGCGGGTCGGCACCCTCGACGACGTGCGCGGGGAGCGTTCGCTGGAGCAGGTCTTCGTGGAGGTGGTCGGCGGGCGCACCGCGACGGGCGAGGAGTTGTCGTGGCTGTCCCGGTGACGGCACCCGCCGAGCGGATCCGTGCCGTTTCGGCCCGCCACTTCGTCCGGCTCAAGCTGCGGGTGATGGGCAACAACTTCCGGGGTCAGGGCTGGCGGGTCGCCCTCTTCGTCGGCGGCGTGATCGCCGGGCTCTGGTTCGGCGGGACCGGCTTCTTCCTGCTGGCCGCCCCCGGGCTGGCCGGCGAGTCCCGGTACGCGCTGATGACCGCCGCGTTCGGCGGGGGCCTGCTGGTGCTCGGCTGGCTGCTGCTGCCGCTGGTCTTCTTCGGTGTGGACGAGACGCTCGACCCGGCCCGGTTCGCGCTGCTGCCGCTTTCCCGGCGCACCCTGGTGACCGGCCTGTTCGCCGCCGCGCTGGTCAGCGTGCCGGCGGTGGCGACGCTGCTCGCCACGACCGGGCTGGTGGTCACCGCCGGGGCGCTCGGCGGTCCGGCGGCGGCCGTGGCCGCCGCCGTCGGGGTGGTCGCCGGGCTGCTGCTCTGCGTCGCGGCCAGCCGGGCGATCACCAGCGCCTTCGCCACCATGTTGCGCTCCCGGCGGGTACGCGACCTGGCGGCCGTACTGCTGGCGGCGCTCGCCGCGCTGCTCGGTCCGTTGCAGCTCGTGGTACTGGCCGCCGTGCAGGACGCCGACTGGGACCGGCTGGCCGGGGTGGCCCGGGTGGTCGGCTGGACCCCGCTCGGCGCGCCCTGGACGCTCGGCATCGACGTGGCCGAGGGGCGGGCGTGGACCGTCCCGGTGAAACTGCTGATCACCGTGGCTGCCGTCGGCGGGTTGCTGCTGTGGTGGTCCCGGTCGCTGGAGTCGGCGATGGTCGGGGCGGCACGTTCCGGGCCGGCCAGGACCCGCCGCGGCCCGGTCGGCGGAGCGGTCGCGCAGCTCTTCCCGCGTGCGGTGGGCTGGAGCCGGCGGGACCGGTTCGGCGCGCTGGTCGCACGGGAGTGCCGTTACTGGTGGCGGGACGCCCGGCGGCGGGCAAATCTGATCACGATCGCGGTGGTCGGCATCTTCGTGCCGGTGATGGTCAACGCTGGCGGAATCACCTTCTCGACCGGGGAGGGTGCGGAACTGACCACCCCCGGCTCCTCCCCGGTGACGGTCAGCATCTCGATGATCTTCGTTGGGGTGCTCGCCTCGGTCACCCTGGCCAACCAGTTCGGCTTCGACGGCAGCGCGTACGCGGCCAACGTGGTCGCCGGGGTGCCCGGTCGGCTGGAGCTGCGCGCCCGGATGACCGCGTTCACGGTGTACGTGCTGCCGATGCTGGCCGTCGTCGCGGTCCTCCTGGCGGTGCTGCTGGGCCGGCCGGCGTGGCTGGGCCTGATGGCCGGTAGCCTCTTCGCCGCGTACGGGGTGGGCCTGGCGATCAACGGGTACGTCTCGATCCTGGGGGCGTACTCGCTGCCGGAGACGAGCAACCCCTTCGCGGTGAACAGCGGGGCCGGCATCGCCAAGGGACTGCTCACCCTGCTGTCGATGCTCGTCTCGACGGTGACGGCGGTGCCGATGGTGGTCGCGGCGGCGCTGCTCGGGGACGCCTGGCTCTGGCTGGCCGCGCCGCTGGGTCTCGGGTACGGGCTGGGCGCGGCGCTGCTCGGCGCGTACCTCGCCGGTGACGTGCTCGACCACCGGATGCCGGAGCTGCTGACGGCGGTGACACCCCGCCGCTGACCGGGCGCGCTACTCGCTCCGCTGTGTGGCTGCGTGGTGCTGGCCGGGCGCTCCGCTCAGCGCAGGCGCAGGAAGGCGTAGAGCATGCGGCTGTCGGTGGCGCTGGTGACGCTGACCAGCTCCCACCCGAAGTGGGAGAGGTACTCGACGGCCTCCAGGAGTTGGGTGATGGAGCTGCTCGCCATTCGCGGCCGGGTGACGACCGCGAGGTGCCGGTGCGGGTAGCCGCGGAAGTCCACCTCGTTCCGGAGCACGGATTCCGCGATGACGAGTCGACTGCTGGCGAGCTGCTGCGGTGTCACAGGGGCCATGCCCAGCACGATAGAGGCCACCCGCATCCCCCGCTGGTCAGCCGCCACCCGGCCGGCAGCCGGCGACCCGTGCCCGGCTTGGCCGACGGCGGCACAATGGGCCGATGCCCGTCGTCGAATCGGTCGTCACCGTCCCCGTGCCCCCGGAACTGGCGTTCGCCGTGTCGCAGACCGTCGGGTCGGTGCGCTACCGGTGGGACCCGTTCGTCCGGGAACAGCACTTCGCCGACGGGGCGACCCGGCCCGGCAAGGGGGTACGCACGGTCACCCGCTCCCGGCACGGGCTGCTCATGGTCAGCGAGTACGTCTCGTACGTCCCGCCGAGTCACGTGGGGATGAAGATGGTCCGGGGCCCGTGGTTCTTCGAGGTGTTCGCCGGCGGCTGGCGGTTCGCCCCCGGCCCCGAGCCGGACACCACGGTCGCCACCTGGCGGTACAACTTCCGCTGCCGTCCGGCGTTCCTGCGGCCGGTGGCGGAGCGGATCGGGACGTGGCTGCTCGGCCGGGACATCCGCCGCCGGATCGCCGGCTTCGCGGCCGGCTGCGCCGACCCGGTGGTGGTGGCCGCCGCCGCCCGGCCCGATAGCGAGCGGTGAGGCCCACGGAACCGCCGGCCGGGTCACAATGTTTCACGTGAATCATCAGCCGGGCGCGGAGATCCACCACGTCGATCCGTTCGCCACGCCGGCCGGGGAGCGGTCACCGGCCCGCCGGCTGCGGGGACGGCTGGCCTCCCCGGTGACCCTGTGGACCGCGCCCGGACCGGCCGGGCTGACCGTCTCGTCGACCCTGGTCGCCGAGGGTGAGCCGGACCGGCTGCTCGGGCTGGTGGATCCGGAGGCCGACCTGTGGGCGGCGGTCGAGGAGTCCGGCCGGTTCGCGGTCGCCGTACTCGGCCCGGCGCATCGACAGCTCGCGGACCGGTTCGCGGGTCTCTTCCCGTCCCCCGGTGGCCTCTTCGCCCTGGACGAGTGGGTCGACACGCCGTACGGCCCGGTGCCGGCCGACGCCGGCGGCTGGGTGGGTTGCCGGCTGGACGGCAGCCGCGAGTGCGGTTGGGCGCTGCTGGTCGAGGCGACCGTCGAGGTGGTCGAACTGACCGAGCGGGCCGAGCCGCTGCTGCACCACCGGGGCCGGTACCGCACCCTGGCGGACTGAGCGTCTGCGACGACCACTCGACTGAGTGATCTAGGTCACTCGGCGCAGGTAATCGGCCGTTCGGCGCAGCGAGCGGCCGGCACCGATCTTTCCCTTTCCCGGCGGGGCGCGCCCTCCCTACGGTGCGCGGAACACCCCAAGCCTGCGAAAGGTGGTGATCTACAGATGTCGACGGACACACCCGCGCCCGCCACGCCGACGAGCCGCGAGCGGCATCTCGCCGTGCAGCGGTCGGACGAGTTCGCCGGTCTGCGCCGCGCGCTGCGCGGCTTCGTCTTCCCGATGACCGTGGCCTTCTTCCTGTGGTACGCGCTCTACGTGATCCTCTCCGCGTACGCGCGGGGTTTCATGGGCACGAAGCTCTTCGGCAGCAACGTCAACGTCGCGCTCGTCTTCGGGCTGCTCCAGTTCGTCTCGACGTTCCTGATCGCCTGGCTCTACGCCCGGTACGCCGACCGCAAGATCGACCCGGTCGCCGACCGGATCCGTGCCGAGATCGGGGAGGTGAACCATGAACACGGTCCTCGCGGCTGAGGCGGGCAGCACCACCGCCCGCAACCTGACCATCGCCCTGTTCCTGGTCTTCGTGGCGGCCACGCTCGCGATCACCATCTGGGCGAGCCGGCAGACCAAGACGGCCACCGACTTCTACGCCGGCGGCCGGTCCTTCTCCGGTTTCCAGAACGGCATGGCGATCGGCGGCGACTACATGTCGGCGGCCTCGTTCCTGGGCATCGCCGGGCTCATCGCCCTGTACGGCTACGACGGCTTCCTCTACTCGATCGGCTTCCTGGTCGCCTGGCTGGTGGCGCTGCTGCTCGTCGCCGAACTGCTGCGCAACTCCGGCCGGTACACGATGGCCGACGTGCTGGCGTTCCGGATGCGGCAGCGCCCGGTCCGGACCGCCGCCGCGGCCTCCACCATCACCGTGTCGATCTTCTACCTGCTGGCCCAGATGGTCGGCGCGGGCGCGTTGGTGGCGCTCCTGCTCGGCATCCGGCCGGGAACGACGTTCCTCGGCATGGACGCGGGCACCGCCAAGGTCGCCACCATCATCATGGTCGGCGCACTCATGATCATCTACGTCACGGTCGGCGGGATGAAGGGCACCACGTACGTGCAGATCGTCAAGGCGTTCCTGCTGATGGGCGGCGCGCTGGTGATGACCCTGCTGGTGCTGGCGAAGTACAAGTTCAACCTGTCGTCGCTGCTCGGCGACGCCGCCTCCTCCTCCGGTAAGGGCAGCGCCTTCCTCGAACCGGGGCTCCGGTACGGCGTCGAGGTGGCCGGTAACGCCACCCAGACCTTCTACAACAAGATGGACCTGCTCTCGCTCGGCATCGCCCTGGTGCTCGGCACGGCCGGCCTGCCGCACATCCTGATCCGCTTCTACACGGTGCCGACCGCGAAGGCGGCCCGCAAGAGCGTGCTCTGGGCGATCGGCATCATCGGCACCTTCTACCTGCTCACCCTGGCCCTCGGGTTCGGGGCGGCGGCACTGGTCGGCAGTGAGGCGATCACCGCCCAGGACAAGGCGGGCAACACGGCCGCGCCACAACTCGCCGAGGTGCTCGGCGCGGACTTCCTCGGCGGCGACCTGGGCGGCGCGACCCTGCTGGCGATCATCGCGGCGGTGGCCTTCGCCACCATCCTGGCGGTGGTGGCCGGGCTCACCCTGGCGTCCTCGTCCAGCCTGGCCCACGACTTCTACGCCAACGTCATCAAGAACGGCCAGACCTCCGAACGGCAGGAGGTCCGGGTGGCCCGCATCTCCGCCCTGGTCATCGGCGCGGTCTCCATCCTGCTGTCGATCTTCGCGCAGAACCTGAACGTGGCGTTCCTGGTCGCGCTCGCCTTCGCGGTGGCCGCCTCGGGCAACCTGCCGGCGATCCTCTACAGCCTGTTCTGGAAGCGGTTCAACACCTCCGGCGCGGTCTGGGCCATCTACGGCGGCCTGCTCTCGGCGGTCGGGCTGGTCTTCTTCTCGCCGGTGGTGTCGGGGCTACCGACGTCGATGTTCCCCGACCACGACTGGCAGTGGTTCCCGCTGTCCAACCCGGGGATCCTCTCCATCCCCTTCGGCTTCCTCTGCGGTTGGCTCGGCACGGTGATCTCGAAGGAGAGCGACCAGGAGAAGTACGCCGAACTGGAAGTCCGCGCCCTGACCGGGGCCGGCGCCCACTGACAGGTGATGATCCACGCCGCTCCGGCGGTTGCAGGGGCCCCCTCCTCATCAGTTTGCGGTAGGAGGGGGCCCCTGCAACCACCCGTCGGGCGGCACCGCTGAGTAGGCTGGCCGGCATGAAGGTAGCTCCCCGTTTCGGCGCCGGTCACCGCATTCTCGTCACCGGCGGTGCCGGTTTCGTCCCGTCGCACCTGGTCGACGTACTGCTGGACCGTGGTTGCACAGTGGTGGCGGTGGACAACTTCGTCACCGGGTCGAAGGAGAACGTCGCCCACCTCGCCGAGCGCCCCACCTTCACGTTGGTCGACGCGGACGTCTCGGACGGCCTGCCGACCCACCACCCGGCGCTGGCGGAGCGCTTCGACGCGATCCTGCACATGGCCTCCCCGGCCAGCCCGACCGACTTCGCCACCCTCCCGGTCGAGATCCTCCGGGTCGGCTCGGTCGCCACGCTGCACCTGCTCGACCGGGCGGTCGCCGACGGGGCCCGGTTCCTGCTGGCCTCCACCTCGGAGGCGTACGGCGACCCGAAGGAGCACCCGCAGCGGGAGACGTACTGGGGCAACGTGAACCCGATCGGCGTCCGCAGCGTCTACGACGAGGCCAAGCGGTTCGCGGAGGCGGCCACCATGGCCTACCACCGGCGTCACGGCCTGGACGTCGCCATCGTGCGGATCTTCAACACGTACGGCCCCCGGATGCGGCCGGACGACGGTCGGGCCATCCCCACCTTCATCGCCCAGGCCCTGCGCGGCGAACCGATCACCGTGCACGGCACCGGGGCGCAGACCCGCTCGATCTGCTACGTCGACGACCTGGTGCGCGGCATCCTGCTGCTGCTCGACTCGACCGAGACCGGGCCGATCAACTGCGGCACCGAGCACGAGATGTCGATGCGGCAGCTCGCCGAACTGATCGTGTCGCTCTCCGACAGCACCTCGGAGGTGACCTACGTCACCCGGGCCGCCGACGACCCGGAGATGCGGCGACCGGACCTCACCCTGGCCCGCGAACTGCTCGGATACGAGCCCCGGGTCGCGCCGGAAGACGGCCTCCGACGCACGATCGACCACTTCCGGAAGCGGTTGGGCTGATTTCCCCGCCGGTGTTCGGCAGCCGGCTGAGCGTCACCTGAAGGCATGACTGGCTCCGGGTCCGTACCCTGAGTTACATGTCAGCGACCTCGTCAGCCGGTCTCCCGCTCCTGTACCTGCGCCGGGGCTCCACCGGGCGCGCCTCGGTCCCCGGCTCCGGCCCGGGCCGGCGATCCAGGCCGGGTGCCGAGCGGAGCCGCGCCGATGCCGGGCCCGCGCGGGCCGACGAGGGGCCGGGCGGTCCGACCGGTCCCGGCGGACCTGGCGGACCTGGTGGTCCGCTCCGGCCGGGTCCCCGTCCCCGCTGGGGTCGGATCGCGCTGGTCGCCGGCGTCGCCGTGCTGGTGCTCGCGCTCCTCGGGGGCCTGGGTGCCTGGGTCTACGCCCGGGGGTTGGACGAGGACCTGGCCCGCACCGACCCGTTCAAGCAGATCACCGAGGGGCGGCCGGCCAAAGAGGTCGACGGCGCGGTCAACATCCTGGTGGTCGGCAGCGACTCGCGGGACCCGGACGCGCCGATCGACCAGTCCAGCAAGTGGCGGGCGGACACCATCATCGTGATGCACATCCCGTCGAGCCACGCCGAGGCCTACCTGGTCTCCATCCCCCGCGACCTCTACGTGCCGATCCCGGAGAGCGCGAACGCGGATTGCGCATCCGGCCAGCGCGGCAAGATCAACGCAGCGTTCGCCTTCGGTGGGCTACCGCTGGCGGTACGAACGGTGGAGTGCTTCACCGACGTGCACCTGGATCATGTGATGGCGGTCGACTTCGCCGGGTTCAAGCAGGTCACCGACGCGCTCGGCGGAGTGGACCTGCCGGTGGAGCGGACCGTCACCTCGATTCACAAGCCGTACCGGACCTTCACCAAGGGCGTCAACCACATGAACGGGGCCGAGGCGCTGGACTGGATCCGGCAGCGCAAGCAGTTCCCGGACGGCGACTTCGCCCGGATGCGGCACCAGCAGGAGTTCCTTCGGGCGCTGATGGACAAGGCGGCCAGCAGCGGCACGCTGACCAATCCGCGCAAGCTGAACGCCTTCCTCCAGTCGGTTACCGACGCGGTGACCGTGGACGAGGGTTTCTCGCTGGTCGACATGGCGATGCAGTTCCGGAAGCTGCGCGGCGAGAACCTCACCTTCGTGACCAGCCCGCACCTGGGCAGCGAGACCATCGACGGCGAGTCGGTGGTGGTCTCCGACCGGGAGAAGGCGCTGGCGATGTACCAGGCGATGGCCGGGGACCGAATGACGGAATGGGTCAAGGCGAATCAGCCCGCTAAATCCAACGGCGGCTGAGGGCTTCGACGGACGTCAGCACAGATCGGCGGTCGGAGCGCCGGTAACGGGCTCTCCGACCGCCGATCGGCTCCAATATATCAGCCGTTCGGACAGCAATCCGCGGTGCGGGCGGATGGACCGCACATATCGGCGGGAAGAACTCGCCAGATCGGGAGCGGATCCGTAAAGTGGTCCCGCCCCCGATATCGCGGACTGGAGCACGCATGCCGGTTCAGACCCGCCGTCGCCCTCCATCGCGGGAACCCGTCCCCGCGGGCCGGGCTTCCGCCTCCGTCGTTCCGCCACCCCGCCGGGGTGGCGGTCGTGGTACGGACGCGCCCCCGAAGCGGAAGCGACGCAAGGACCCGCTCTGGGCCCGGATCACCGTGGTCGTCGGCGCGGTCCTGATGATGACCAGCGGTGCCGCGATCGTGGGCAGCAAGGCGATCATCGGTCAGGCCACCGGGAACATCTCCCAGCAGAACCTGCTCGGCGACGCCGGCAAGAGCGACGCCGAGGGTGGCGACACCCTGGAGGGCCCGATCGACATGCTGCTGCTCGGCGTGGACGCCCGGGCAAGCTGGGCCGCCGACGACGTCCGGGCGGACAGCATCATCATCCTGCACATCCCGGCGACGCATGACCAGGCGTACCTGATCTCGATTCCCCGGGACACCGAGGCACACATCCCGGCCTTCAAGAAGACGGGCTTCAACGGCACCACCGACAAGATCAATGCCGCGTTCCAGTACGGGGCGCGCAACGGTGGCGGCTGGGCCGGGGGCGCCCAGTTGATGGCGCAGACCATCAAGAACATGACCGGGGTGAGCTTCGACGGCGCTGCGATCATCAACTTCGGCGGTTTCAAGAAGGTGATCGACGCCCTGGGCAGCGTACGCATCTGCGTCAGCCACGAGGTCGAGTCGATCCACATGTCGTACGTCGACGGCAAGCCGATGTGGAACGCCGACGCCAAGAAGACCGGCAAGGAGCGGACCCCGGTGGTGCACAAGAAGGGCTGCCGGGAGATGGAGGGCTGGGAGGCCCTGGACTACTCCCGCCAGCGGAAGAGCCTGAAGAACGGCGACTACGACCGCCAGCAGAACCAGCAGCAGCTGATCAAGGCCATGGCTAAGAAGGCGATCAGCGACGGGGGGATGACCAACCCGTTGAAGCTGAAGAAGCTGATGGACGCCGCCGGGGACACGCTGATCCTGGACACCGGCCGGGCGGACGTCGCGGACCTGGTCTTCACCATGCGCGGGGTCACCGACAACGAGCTGACCATGCTGCGGACGAACAACGGCACCTTCCACGTCAACGAGCACGGCCGCGAGGCGCTCAGCCCGCTGACCCTGGACATGTTCAAGGCGGTCAAGGAGGACCGGCTGGCCGAGTTCGTCTTCGCCAACCCGAGTGTCCTCTCCACCCGGGCGTAGGTCCGACCGGGCTCCGGCGACCGGGGCCAGATCCGGCGGATCGGGCGAATGACGCCCGTAACGCGAAACGGACTCGTAACCTGAGGTGAGCAGGGCTCGTCTCAGGCTACGGGGGAGGCGTCACGTCCAGGTCAGCGCGGACCGGGTCGGGGCCGGTGGGCAGCGGCGCGCCACGTTGGGCGCGGGCCCTGGTCGGGGTCGGTCTCGCCCTTGCCCTGGTCGCGGTGGCCGCGGTGGTGGGGGTACAGGTCCTCACCGAGCGGTACGACCGCGCGGTGGCTCGGGGACACCTGCTCGACGACGACGCACGCCGGAACCGGACCGATCCGGAGGGGCCGCTCAACTACCTGCTCGTCGGCTCCGACCGGTTCCGGGGCACCGCCGACGCCGACCAGCGCTCGGACACGATCCTGATCGTGCACCTGCCCGCCGGGCTGCGCCGGGCATACCTGATCTCCGTCCCCCGCGACCTGCTGGTCGCCATCCCACCGGCCCCCAACGGGTACGGCGGCGGCCAGGACAAGATCAATGCGGCGTACGACCTCGGCGGCGGGGGTGACGGCGGCGCCCAGCTGCTCTCGGCCACCCTGCACCGGCTGACCGGGCTGGAGTTCGACGGTGCCGCCGTGGTCGACTTCACCGGGCTCCGCCGGGTCGTCGACCTGCTCGGCGGCGTCCGCATGTGTGTCGACACCGAGGTCCGGTCGGTGCACACCGGCACCGTCTTCGCCCCCGGCTGCCGGCAGATGGACGGGGCCGCCGCGCTGGACTACGTGCGACAGCGGTACGACCTGCCCGACGGCGACTACGACCGGCAGCGGCACCAGCAGCAGCTGCTCCGGGCGATGCTCGACCGCGCCGGCCAGACCGACCTGCTGGGTGACCCGCTCAAGCTGGACGAGCTGATCCGCGCGGTGGGCGACTCGTTGACCGTGGACACCAACGGCGTACCCCTGGAGGACCTGGTCCTCGCGCTGCGCGCGCTCCCCGCCGACGCGCTCCTCGGCATCCGGGTGCCCTCGTCGCCACAGCTCATCGGCCAGGTGTCGTACGTCGTCCTGGACGACGGCGGCAACGAACTCTTCGAGGCCGTGCGTGGCGCGCGGATGCCCCGCTGGGCCGCCGCGAATCCACGGTGGGTGAGCCCACTCTGAACCGGTTCGGGGGTCTAACCTTGGTACCCGTGTTCGGACCCGAGATTCCCACCGTGACCGTGAACGAGATCACCGACGCCACCTACCTGATGGACGTACGGGAGGACGGCGAGTGGGCGGCGGGGCACGCCCCCGGCGCACACCACCTGCCCATGATGGAACTGCCCGCCCGGCTCGCCGAGGTGCCCACCGACGTCGACGTCGCGGTGATCTGCCGGTCCGGCGGTCGCTCGGGCCACGTCGTCGCGCACCTGGTGCAGAACGGGTGGAACCGGGTCCGCAACGTCGAGGGTGGGATGCAGCAGTGGGCCGCCGCCGGTCGTCCGGTCACCACCGACAGCGGAGCACCGGGTCAGGTCGTCTAGGTCGACGGCGATGAGTGGGCCACTGGTCTTCGCCCACCGCGGTTCCTCCGCCGCCCTGCCCGAGCACACGCTCGCGGCGTACCTGCGGGCGCTCAAGGAGGGCGCGGACGGGTTGGAGTGCGACGTCCGGCTGACCCGGGACGGGCACCTCGTCTGCGTGCACGACCGCCGGCTGGACCGGACGAGCAACGGGCGGGGCAAGGTCAGTGCACGTACCCTCGCCGAGTTGGAGGCGCTGGACTTCGGCTCGTGGCACCCGGGCTGCGGACCCGACGCCGACGAGCCGGTCGACCCCGCGCGTACCCGGCTGCTCACGCTGGAGCGGTTGCTCGACGCGGTACACGGGGCCGGCCGACCGGTGCGGTTGCTGATCGAGACCAAGCACCCCACCCGGTACGGCGGGAACGTGGAACGACGGCTGGTCGACGTGCTGCGCCGGTACGGCCTCACCGAGCAGGGACCGGACGACCCCGTACGGGTCACCGTGATGTCGTTCTCGCCGCTGGCCGTGCGGCGTACCCGGGAACTGGCCCCGACGCTGCCGACCGTGCTGCTGCTGGACACGCTGCCCGGGTGGCTACGGCTGGGGCGGCTGCCCTTCGGGGCCCGGATCGCCGGGCCGGGCATCGCGCTGGTCCGGTCCCGGCCATGGCTCGTCCCGACGCTGCGGGCCGCCGGTCACCAGGTGTACGTCTGGACGGTCAACGAGCCGGACGACGTCGACCTGGTCCTCGCCGCCGGGGTGGACGGCATCATCACCGATCGACCGGCCCTGGCCCTGGCCCGGCGTGGTTGAGCCCGACGGCGGGGCCGGATCAGGTCTGGGGTGTCGGGAACCCGAGCGGGAAGGCACACTCTGGGGCATGCCGGAGCGACCCGACTACGCCGCTCTCATCGCCGGCCACACCGTCGTGGTCGAGAGGATCAACTCGGGTGACACCGGGCTGCCCGTCCTCACCCAGCTGCTCCGGGTGGCCCAGCCGGCCCTCGGGGCGACGGGGATGGCGTTCGTGGAGTTCACCCCGCACGGCGGACGGGTGATCGCGGCGACCGGCGCCGCCGAGTGGGCGCTCGGTCGGCCGCTACCCCCCTCCGATCCGGCCACCGCCTGCCTGATGCACGGTCCCCGGGTGCAGCGGGTCCGGATCGACCGCTTCACCGGCAACCTGGCCGAGGAGCTGACCCGGCGGGGGCTCTGCTGGCTGATCGCGGCGCGGGCCGAGATCGGCGGTCGGCCGGTCGGCAGTCTGCACGCCCTGCACCCCACCGTGGACGGGGAGGCCACCGCAGTGGTCGGCTACCTCGCCTCCTGCATCGCGCACATGTACGGCGACCAGACCGGGCTGCCGGTGCACGGCGACGGCCCGGTGGTGGCGGCGCTCGCCGACGGCCTGGCCGTCGTGGACGGGGAAGGCTACGTCCGGCTGTGGAACCCGGCCGCCGCCGAGGTGACCGGCCGCAGCACCGGGCAGGCCCTCGACCACCCGTTGCCGTTCCCGTTGCCGCCGCCGGGGCAGGTGCTCGACCACCGGTTGCCGGACGGGCGCTGGCTGCGCGTCGCCTCCGGTGAGCTGCCCGGACCGGGCTCCCTGCGGGTGGTGACCTTCCGCGATATCACCGACCAGCAACGCCGCGACCAGGAGCGGGACCTCTTCGTCGCGGTGACCAGCCACGAGCTGCGCACCCCGGTCACCGTCATCAAGGGGTACGCGAACACCCTCACCGACCACTGGGACTCCCTGACCGACGCGGACCGCCGCAAGGCGGCCCGGGTGATCGGCCAGCGGGCCAACGAGCTGGCCCGCCTGCTCGACCGGCTGCTCTCCTCCGCCACCGACCTCGGGACGGGCGCGGACACCCCGCCCACCGCGATCGACCTCGTCGAGGCGCTCCGCTCGGCGGTCACCGATCTCCCCGCCGAGCTGCGGCAACGGATCGTCCTCGACCTGCCCGCCAGCCTGCCCCCGGCGCTCGGCGACCGGGCCGACCTGGCGACCGTCCTGACCGAGCTGACCACCAACGCCGACAAGTACTCCCCGCCCGACTCCCCGATAACGATCAGCGTCGACGCCGACGAGCAGACCGTCGCGTTCCGGGTCAGCGACCGGGGCGTCGGCATCCGGCCGGAGCACGTGGAACGGGCCTTCGAGCGGTTCTGGCAGGGCGAGTCGGGGGACCGGCGGCGCTATCCCGGCGCGGGGCTCGGCCTCTATCTCGTCCGCCGGCTCGTGGAACGTCGGAACGGGTGGGTATCACTACGGCCAGGGACACAGGGAGGTACGGTCGCAGAGGTGCGGCTGCCGCGCGGGTGAGATCCCACCGGCGCGAGGTACGCGACGAGGAGGCACGGGCGTGTCGGCGAGGTCGGCGGAGCGGTCCTGGTGCGTGGTGGTGCCCCACCACGCGAGTGGGGCACGCCTGGCCCGGCACCGGCTGGCCGCGGTGCTCTCCGCCGAGGTGCCACCGCCCCTGCTGGCCGATCTGGTCGCGGTCCTCGCCGAACTGGTCGGCAACGCGGTCCGGCACGCCGAACCGCTCCCCGGCGGGGTGGTCCGGGTGGCCTGGCGGTTGCGCCCCGAGGGCGACGGGCAGCACGTCCGGATCCGGGTGACCGACGGCGGGGCGGCGTCACCGCCCCGGATGCGGACCGCAGGACTGGACGCGGCCGACGGGCGCGGACTGCACATCGTCGCCGGTCTGGCGAGCCGGTGGGGTGTCGACCGCGACGGTCTCGGGCAGAGCGTCTGGGCCGACTTCGACCCGGCCGAGGTGAACCGGCCCGATCTGGTGGCCGCGGGCGGGTGACCGGGACGCGCCGACGGGTCCCACGTACCACGCCCCACATCCGTGCCCCCGGCCCTTAGGCTGTCTCGCCGTGAGCAAGCGTCGAAAGAACCAGCGGGCCGCCGAAGACACCCCGAAGCGGGAGAAGGTGCGGGACATCTTCGTTCCCCGCCCCTTCGAGGGACTCACCGACGAGGCGGAGTGGATCGCCCTACGCGAGCTGGTGCCGGCCGCGTCCGCGCCGCTGCGTCTGACGCCCGCGCTGGTCGAGGAGTACGGCGACCGCCCGGTGACTCTGGCGACGGTGCTGCCGATGGCCACCCCGGCCATGACCAAGCCGGACGGGCGGATCTTCATCGGGCTCCAGCGGCACCTCCAGTCCGGTGACGTCTCCCGCGACCTGGCGGAGGCGCTGCTCTGCGCACTGCGTACCGAGCCGGGCCGGTCCGTCCCGGTGCCGCCGCTACCCGGTCCGGGTCCGCGCCTCCAGGACGTGCTGGTCGACGGACCGCTGGAGGTCACCATGCACGACGGGTTCGAGTTCTGGCTGGACCCGGGCGCGAGCGACGACCCGAACGTGCAGGCGTCGCTGGAGCGCGCCAACGCGGCGGTCTACCCAACCGTCAAGCTTTCCGCGGCCCGCGCCGCGTACTGGTGCCAGGTGCCGGAGCAGGCGCACGTGCGCTGGGTCCTCCCGGACGACGAGGACGCCGCGCTGGACACGCTGGCGCGCCTCGGCGCCGCCGGCACGTTGACCCTGGGCGAGCAGACCCGCTTCGCCGGCATGTTCCGGGCCCACGGCCGGCTGGTGCCGGTCTGGGACCTGCCCGCGTCGCCGCCCGCCGCCGACTGGGAGGAGCCGCTGGCGCAGTTCGCCAAGCGGTACGCCGAGGCGCTCGCCGACCGGACGCCGCTCGACGCAGCGGGCCGCCGGGCCCGGCAGGGCCTGCTCGGCAGGCAGCTGACGCTCCGCTGAGCCCGCCCATGTTCACCGGGCTGCTGAGCCTTCCCGGGCTCACCGGGCTGAGCTGAGCCCTCCCAGGTGCCTGCAGGGCCCCCTCCTCACGCTTCTTGACGAGCAGGGGACCCCTGCAAACCCTCAGCCGGGCAGCGGGTCGCGGACCAGCGGGCAGGACATGCAGCGCGGGCCGCCCCGGCCGGAGCCCAGCTCGGATCCGGCGATCGGGATCACCTCGATGCCGGCCCGTTCGAGCTGGGCGTTGGTCTCGACGTTGCGTTCGTAGCCGACGCAGAGCCGGGGGGCCAGGGCGAGCGTGTTGTTGCCGTCGTCCCACTGCTCGCGCTCGGCGGTCACCGGGTCCAGTCCGGTGTCGATCACCCGGAGCGCGTCGAGGTCCATCGCGTCGGCCGCCGCGCGCAGGAACGGGGCCGGCCCGTCGACCTGCGGCTCGCCGTCCGGCCCCGCGACCACCGTGTACGCCGACAGCGTGTGGGCGACGTTCGGGTACATCAGCACGGCGTCCACGTCGACCATGGTGCAGACGGTGTCCAGGTGCATGGTGGCCCGCTCCTGCGCGATCGGCACCACCAGAACGGTGTGGGCCAGTCCGGCGGCGAGGACCCGCCGGGCGAGTCGCTCCGCGCCGGCGGGCGTGGTCCGCTCGCCCACCCCCACCGCCAGCACGCCCGGCGCGAGCAGGAGCACGTCCCCGCCCTCGAGGTGCTCCAGGCCCGGTTCGTAGAGGAACCGGGAGTCGGCGAAGCGGGGATGGTGCCGGTAGATCGCGGCGGTGAGCGAGGTCTCCCGACGCCGGGCCGGCATGGCCAGACTGGTCACCCCGACCCGGTCCCGGATCCACAGTGACGAGTCTCGGCTGAAGAGCAGGTTCGGCAGCGGGTCGATGACGAAGTCGTGCCGGTCCATCAACGTGTAGACCAGCCCGCCGGGACGGTCCCAGCTGGTCCGCAGTTCCTCGTGGGCGAGGCCGGCGACGAACACGTCGGCGAGGGCGGCCGGATCGAGATACGCGAGGTGGTCGGCGACCCGGCGACGCAGCGTCTCGCCGAGACGCCGGTCCCGCAGTACCTGGTCGGTCAGCTCCGCGCGGGCGTCCGCGACCGCCAGTGTCTCGGCCAGTAGGGTGGCGAGGTACAGCACCTCCACCCCGCGCTCGCGCAGGGCGGCGGCGAAGGCGTCATGCTCCTCCTGTGCCCTACCCACCCATGGGATAGCGTCGAACAGAAGTGAGTCGTTGTTGCGGGGGGTGAGTCGCGCGAGTTCGGGGCCGGGCCGGTGCAGGAGCACGGTGCGGAGCCGGCCGACCTCACTGTCCACGTAGTGGGTCACCCACGCAGCCTAGGCCAGTGGTTGACGGCATCCGGGAAAAGAGGTGGTCATGAATGTGACATTCATCCACACTCACTCCGGTGCTTCGACTTGCCGACACACCGGCCTAGCCACGTAGGGTAGTGAGGACATAACTTCGAGGGACCTTTTGCCGGAGGTCGCGATGTCTGTCTTTCCCGCACGTCGAGCCGTACCCACCAGCCGGGCACTGCCGCCCATGGGGGCTCCACCGTCCCACATCGAGGCTTCCGGCCTCCCCGCCCCGGTTCGGCCCTCGCCGTTCGGGTGGGCACGTCGTCGCCGCGCGGAACGGGGTGCCCGTCGGCTGGAGGCCGCCGGGGCCCGCGCGCTCGGCCAGCTCGACACCCTCGGGCCGGCCTGGCACGTGATCGAGTGGCCGCGGGCGGACCTGGCGGACACACTGCTCGACCCGGTCCACGACGACCGTGCCGGGTTCCTCGCCATCGGCCCCAGCGGGCTGTTCGCGATCAGCATCGTCGACCACGGCCGCACCCGCGTGCTCGTCGCCGGTGACGTCGTCCAGATCAACGGCAAGCGCCCGCCGTACGTGGCGGAGGCCCGCCGGGACGCCAAGCGGGCCAGCAAGGCGCTCACCAAGGCCGTCGGCAAGACCATCCCGGTGACGCCGGTGCTGGCCTTCGTCGGGTCCGGTGACATCAGCGTCTACGGCCTGCCGAAGGACATCCTCATGGCCACCCACCGCGAACTCGACCGGTTGCTCATCGCCGGTGGCGCGCGGATCAGCCCGGCCACCGCGGAGAAGCTCGCGCAGGTCGCCCAGCATCCAGGGACCTGGACCAACGACACCTACCGTCCAACTGCCGACTACCGGTGGTACGAGGAGAGCCGAATGGCCGCTGACAAGCGGGCCAACCACCGGTAACGTCACCGGCGACGCTACGCGGCCGGGGTCCCCCACCGGTCCGCGCCGTCGCCGGTCATCCGCTGGCGGGCACCCTTTCCACCTGCGGTCCGGTGGCTTCCGCGGGTCGCCGGTGGGCAGGCGGCCAGCCAGCATGGACAGCCCGGCGGTGCACAGAGGAGGCTCGGTGGCCCACGTCGAACTCTCGCTTTCGGACGTGTTCGTGCCGGCGGCGCGAACCCCGACAGAGCACGGGTTCGGCAACTTCGAGCAATGGTCCACCACGGTCTCCCGCGCCCTGGAACCCTGCCTTCTGATCGACGTGGAGACCAAGGTCGCCGCCGTGTCGGCGTCCGGCTGTGAACTGCTCTGCCTGGGCACGCCGGACGAGCTGATCGGCCTGCCGTTGCTCGACGGCGGGTTGCGTCTGCTCGACTTCACCGCCAACCGGTGCGAGCTGACCGAGCAGGAGGTCGACAAGATCCCCCCGCTGCTGGCCCTCTCCTCCGGTCGACTCGCCCGTGGCCTGCTCCGGGTGCAGGCCGCCTGCGCGGACGCGCCGGACGCCACCGTCGACGCCATCTCCACGCCGGTGCTCGCCGACGGCGTCGTCGCCGGCTCGCTCACCTTCTTCTCCGAGGTCTGAAGTCCGCCCGACGCGGCAACAGGCGTGTACCGGGGCCTCCTCGACGCCGTAAGGTGCCCTCATGCTGGATATCGCTCTGCTGCCGGGCGAGTACGCTGTGTGCCGGCTGACCGCCGGTGCCGCCCTCCCACCCGGGCTCTGGAGCGACCTCGGCACCGGGCAGGTCGTCTCGGTGAGCTGGGCGGCCGACGGGGTCTCCGTGATCTGCCCGGTGGACCGGATGCCCGGCGGCCTTCCCGTGGAGACGGCCTGGCGGTGCCTGCGCGTCGTCGGCCCGCTGGGCTCGGTGGTGACCGGGATGCTCGCCGCACTGGTCGGGCCGCTCGCCGAGGCCAGAGTCGACGCGGTGGCATTCTCCACCTACGACACCGACCACCTTCTGGTGCCGGCGGTACGCCTGGTCGAGGCGACGGCCGCCCTGCGCGAGGCCGGACACCGGATCGCCGACTGACTTCACCCCGGGGCCGTCTCGACCTACCATGGGCACGACCCCGTCGGAACGACCTCCACCTATGTCAAGGACCGGTTCGTGCCCACCACCTTCTCCCGGATGCTGGCGCTCAGCCTGCTGACCGTCGTACTCGGCGGGTGCGGGGCTCCACCGGAGCTGGAGCAGCAGTCGGCCGGACGGTCGACGCCCACCGCCACCGCTGTCCCGCCCGCCACCGCCTCCCCCACCCCACCCACCGGTCTTCCGCTCCCGCCGCCGACGGGCCTGCCGTCCACCCCCGGCTCCGGCGCGGTCGCCGTCGCCTGTCGCAACGGTCCCTCCGGTGAGCAGGTCCTGCGGCTGGTGCGCGGCTCGGCCGGGGTGCTGCCCGGGGACACCGGGGTCCGGGTGCGCAGTGCGCCGCTCTGCACGGACGACTGGCAGTACACGGTGCTCGCGGTCTCCGGGTACGAGGATCTGACCGTGGTCAGCCAAGGGCGACCGGGTGCGCTCCGGCTGGTCACCGCCGGCACGGACGTCTGCACGATCGAGGTGCGGACTGCCGCGCCGACCGGGATCCGGACGCTGGCCTGTGACGGCACGGGCGGCCTGCCGGGTGCGTAGGCTGGTCGGCATGCCGGGAACACCGCCGACCCGTTTCGTCTACCTCGGCCCCGAGGGCACCTTCGCCGAGCAGGCTCTGCGCACCGTCCCCGCCGCCGAGCGCGGCACCCGTACGCCCGCGCGCAGCGTCGGCGAGGCGCTGGACGGCGTACGGGCGGGGGAGGCGGACGCCGCCCTGGTGCCCCTGGAGAACTCGATCGGCGGCGCGGTCGGCGTGACGCTCGACGAGATGGCCGAGGGGGAGCCGCTGGTGATCACCCGCGAGGTGGTCCTGCCGGTGGAGTTCGTCCTCGGGGCCCGCCCCGGCACCACCCTCGCCGACATCCGTACCGTCGCGGCCCATCCACAGGCGTCCACGCAGTGCCGGAACTGGCTGCGGGGCCACCTGCCGGACGCGGTGGTGGTGGACGTCCTCTCCAACGGGGCCGCCGCCAGCGGGGCCGCCGCCGGCGAGTACGACGCGGCGGTCTGCGCCCCGATCGGCGCCGCCCGGCACCGACTGGCGGTGCTCGCCGACAAGATCGCCGACCACCCGGACGCGGTGACCCGGTTCGCGCTGGTCTCCCGGCCGGGCCCGCCGCCCCCGCCGACCGGCGACGACCTCACCTCGCTGGCCGTCTACATCGCCCACGACCGGGTCGGGGCACTCCTGTCGGTGCTGATGGAGCTGGCGGTACGCGGGGTGAACCTGACCCGGATCGAGTCCCGCCCGACCGGTGAGGCGCTCGGCCGGTACGTCTTCTTCCTGGACTGCGCCGGCCACGTCGCCGACGTCCGGCTCGGGGAGGCGTTGCAGGGGCTGCGCCGGGTCTGCGCGGACGTCCGCTTCCTGGGGTCGTACCCCCGGCACCGCTCCAGCGACGCGCCGGGTGACCGGCCGGTCCCCGCCCCCGCCGGCCTCTCCGACGGCGACTACACCGACGCGGCGGCCTGGCTGGCCCGCATCCGCGCCGGCACCCTGCCCTGATCCGCGCCCCGCTGCCCGGCTGAGATGCCTGCAGGGGCCCCCTGCTCACCAAAATGCGTGAGGAAGGGGCCCCTGCAGGCAGTGGATCACTCAGCGGGCAGGTGGATCAGCTGAGCAGGCCGCCGAGGAGGCCGCCCTGCTGCTGCTGGGTGCTGCCGCTGCCCTGGAGAGGGGGCTCCTCGGAGGGCTGGACCACCACGAAGCCCTGGCCGGCGAAGCTCATCGTGAACGCCTCGCCGGTGCTCCGGCCGAGCAGGGTGCCCAGGCCGAGCTGCTCCGCCCGGTGGTAGCCGGTCTGGAGACTCGCCGACCAGCAGACGGCGGCCTGCGGGTCGACGTAGGTTGGCGCGTCGACGTTGAGCACCACCGGGGTGCCCTTGGTGGTGATGGCGATCCGGCCGTGGCCGCTGAAGACGCAGTTGAACAGGCCGGACGCGGCCATCCCGGTGCCGCCGACCATCTTGATGTCGTACTGGAGGGACGAGTCGAAGGCCAGCACGCTCGAACCGTTGATGGACAGGGCGTCGCCGGGTTCGAGGTCGATGATGTGTACGTCCTTGGCGAAGTCGGCGAGGAAGACGTCACCCCGGCCGGTGAGCTTCATCAGCGGGACGCCCTCACCGGTGAGCTTCTGCTTGAGGAACTTGCCGAGGCCACCGGAGCCGAGGGCCTGGAACTGCACCTGCCCCTGGTACGCGACCATCGAGCCGACGCGGGCCATCGCCTCGCCGTTCAGCTCGATCTTCAACATTTTGGAGTTCTGCAGCCGCATGCCGGGCTGAGCGGACTCCTTCTCGAGGTTCTCCGCGGAGAACAGCGCGCTGCGCATGGGTCTTCCTCCTGAATCCGGGTTGCCTGCCCGGAGGGTAGGTGACCGCCGCAACCGGCGTGCCGGCGGTGGTGGGTCCGACGACCGGTGGGCGGTCAGCCCCAGCCCAGCTCGTGCAGGCGGTCGTCGTCGATGCCGAAGTGGTGGGCGATCTCGTGCACCACGGTCACCGCGACCTCGTCGACGACGTCCTCGTCGCTGTCGCAGATGCGCAGGATCGGCCGTCGGTAGATGAGGATCCGGTCCGGCAGGACCCCGGAGTAGTCCCAGCCGCGCTCGGTCAGCGCGTGCCCCTCGTAGAGGCCGAGCAGCTCGGGATCGCCGGGCGGTGGATCGTCCTCGACCAGGATCACCACGTTGCTCATCAGGCTGAGCAGCTCCTCGGGCACCTCGTCGAGGGCGTCGCCGACCAGCTCCTCGAAGCGCTCGCGACTCATCTCGACCGGCACGGCACCCATTCTGCCGTAGCCGGTGGCCCCGGCGACGTCCCGCTCGACGTCGGCTCGGGACGCGGCGAGGCCCCCGGCTCCGGCTCGGGACGGGCGACGCCCCGGATTCAGGACGCCAGGCGGGCGGTGAGGCTGATCTCGGCTCCCGGGGAGAGCAGCCGGGAGATCGGGCAGTTCCGCTTGGCCTCCTCGGCCAGCGCGGTGAACCCCGCCTCGTCGATGCCGGGCACCTGCCCGGTGGTGTCGAGGTCGATCCGGGTCACCGTCATGCCGGCGTCGGTCTTGTCCAGGTGCACCTTGGCCGTGGTCTCCACGGAGGTGCCCGGCGTGCCCGCGTCGGCGAGTGCCTTCGAGAGAGCCATCGAGAAGCAGGCGGCGTGTGCCGCGCCGACCAGCTCCTCCGGGTTGGTCCCCGCGCCCTCCTCGAAGCGGGACTTGAACGAGTAGTTCCCCTCGTACCCTCCCTGGCCGGTGCGGAGCGTGCCGGAGCCCTCGGTCAGGTTGCCCTGCCAGCGTGCGGATGCGGTTCGGATAGGCATGTCCCGACGCTATCCGACCCGCCCCCGCCCGGCGACCGGGTGCGTCCGCCGTGACCCGGTCGGGTCGTCCCCACCGTGCGGCCCGGAGCGCAGGTCACACGGCCGGCGGTCCAGCCGGCCGGGCGCGGCCCGGTGCTCCCGGCCGTCCCGGGCCGGTTGTGTCATGATTCGGCGCAGGCCCACGAACGGTGCAGATCGGACCCGCGACCGCGGAAGGGTGGCCGATGTCCCAGGATCTCCCCATTCCCCGCCAGAGCAACCGGTCCGACGGCCCGGCCATCCTGGAGTGGGGCGCGGCCGACCCCGCGCCGGAACGCCTCACCCGTACGGTGGCCGGGCTCGGCCGGGACCCCCGGCTCCCCGTCGTCCTGGTCGGGTTGGGAAGTGCCGCCGCGCTCGCCTCGCTGATGGGCGAGTGGCTGGTGATGACGCTGCCGGAGAACGGGCCGGAGGGCAGTGGCCGTCTCCGCGTCCCCGGCGGGGTCTCCGAGGTGGGCGGCTTCGGGGTCACCTACCTGGTCGGGCTGCTCGGCCTGGCCGGCGCGGCGGCGCTCGCACTCGGCGGCACCCGCGACGCCCGGCGCAACGCCCGGGTGCTCGGCTCGGGCCTCGCGGTGGCGCTGCTCGCGCTCCTCGTCGCGGCTGCCGTCTCGCTCGACGACTCCACCCGGCGGTCCCTCTTCTACAGCGCCGACAGCGGCTTCCAGGTCGAGTACGGGCGGGGACTGGTGATGGCGTTCGTGGCCGTGGCGCTGCTCGGCTCGGCGCTACGACTGGGCGGGTCGGCCGAACGTGGGCCGGGTCCGGAGTCCGGGGACGGCTCCCGGTCCCCGGAGCACGGGCCGGCGGCGCGCGGCGGGGCGGGCGATTCCCCGGAGCACGGGCCGGCGGCGCGGGACGGGACGGCCCGTTCCCCGGAGCAGGCGACGGCGGAGCCGGGGGCCACGGCGGAGCGTTCCGACCGGCCGTGGTGGCCGAGGCGGCGGCGCCGGGCGGCGGAGGAGCACCCGCCCGCGCCGGAGGGGCTCACGGTGGAGCCGTCCGCCCCGTTCGCCGGCCCCGAGCCACCCACCGACCGCTGACGGCGCTCCCCGTCCGGCGCGGGTAGCCGAACCGACACCGGGAGTTGGTGGTCGATTCGCCGGGAAGCCGTGGTCGCGAGCGGATCAGCGAGGTACGGTGGCTGCCCGCCGTCACGCACCGCGAGGCTCCGACGACCATTCGGGTGGCGCGGCGGCGGCGGGCGAAGGAGGAGCGATGACCCGCCCGGGACTGCCGAAGATGATCGCCACCGACCTCGACGGAACGCTCGTCCGCAGCGACGAGACGGTCTCCGCGTACACCCACGGGGTGCTCGACCGGGTCCGGGCCGCCGGCATTCCGGTCGTCGGCGCGACCGGTCGGGGGCCGAGACTGACCGAACTGACCCGCAACGACATCCGGGCCGCCGACTACCTGGTGATGGCCGGCGGCGGCCGGGTGGTGGACCAGAGCGACCCGGACGGACCGGTGGTGCTCCGCGACGAGCGGCTTCCCGGGCCGGTGCTGGCCGAGATCGTCGCCGACCTGGAGGCGGCGGTCGGCCCGCTGACCGTGATGGTCGAGGCGCTGGACGACCCGAGTGCACCGCTCTGGGGCGACTACCACCCGAGCTGGCCCTACCAGGACCTGTTCGAGCCGCGTACCCGTGCGGAGTGCCTGACCCGCGACGTGATCAAGGCGTTCGCGCGTACGCAGGACCACCACGTGGACGAGCTGCTGGAGGTGGCGCGGGGCATCGTGCCGGCCGACGTGGCCACGCTCACCCAGGCCGGGCTCGGCTTCGTCGAGATCTGCCCGCCGGGAGTGGACAAGTCGACCGGCCTCACCGTGGTGGCCGAGGCGCTCGGCGTGGACCCGGCCGACGTGCTGGTCTTCGGGGACATGCCCAACGACCTGCCGATGTTCGAGTGGGCCGGCTGGGCTCGGGTGGCGGTCGCCAACGCCCACCCGGTGCTGCGCGCCGTCGCCGACGAGGTGACCCTGCGCAACGACGACGACGGGGTGGCGGTGTACCTGGACCGGCTACTGTCCGGCTGATGGACCCGACCCCGCCCCTCGCCACCATCCGGCCCACCCCTCGGCTCGTCGCCACCGACATCGACGGCACCCTGCTCGGCCCGGACCGGACGCTGAGTCCGTACACCGCACGGGTGCTGGAGCGGATCAGCACCCGGGGCACGCCAGTCGTGCTGGTGACCGGCCGTCCGATCCGCTGGCTACAGGTGGTGTACGAGCAGCTCCACGCGCCGCTGCCGGCGATCTGTGCGAACGGGGCGGTGGTCTACGACCCGGCCGCCGACGAGGTGCTGCGTGCCGACCCGCTCGCCCCGGACCTGCTGGCCGAGGTGGCCCGGCGGCTACGGGCGGCGGTGCCGCGGGTGAGCCTCGCGGTGGAGGTGGTGGACAGCCGTCAGATGCGGCACGAGGCGCACTTCCCGCTGTACTGGGACGCCGACCCGACGGTGATCCGGGCCATCGAGACGCCGGAGGAACTGCACGCCGCCCCGGCGGTGAAGCTGCTGGCGCGGGCCGGGGAACAGGATCCGGACCGGTTCACCTCCGTGGTGGCGGAGGCACTGGCCGGGCTGGCCGAGGCCACCCACTCGTCGCGCTCCGGGCTGGTGGAGATCTCCGCCTCGGGGGTGACCAAGGCCGCCGGGCTGGCCTGGTACTGCTCCCGGCTGGGACTGTCCGCCCGGGACGTGCTGGCCTTCGGTGACATGCCGAACGACGTACCGATGCTGACCTGGGCCGGACGGGCGGTGGCGGTGGGCAACGCGCACCACGCCGTCCTGGCGATCGCCGACGAGGTGACGGCGGCGAACACCGAGGACGGCGTGGCGACGTACCTGGACCGGGTCTTCAGCGCGAGCTGACGCCCGGTCCCGGGGTCAGAGGTACTGGCCGGTGCTGTGCCCCTCTCCCGTCGGCGACGGGGGCATCCCCGGCATGCCGGGGACCACCGCGCCCGGGCCGCTGGGCAGCGCGTGCCGGCCTCCGGAGCGCATCTGTTCGAGCTGCACCCGGGCGGCCATCTGCTGCGCGACCAGCGCCGCCTGGATGCCGTGGAAGAGACCCTCCAGCCAGCCGACGAGCTGGGCGTGGGCGATCCGCAGCTCGCCCTCGCTGGGGGCCTTCTCCTCGGTGAAGGGTAGGGAGATCCGTTCCAGCTCCTCGCGGAGTTCCGGGGCGAGACCCTCCTTCAGCTCGACGATCGACCGCTCGTGTATCTCCCGCATCCGGTGCCGGCTGGCGTCGTCCAGCGGGGCGGCCTTGACCTCCTCCAGAAGCTGCTTGATCATGCTGCCGATCCGCATCACCTTGGCCGGCTGCTCCACCAGACGGGTGGGGTCCTCCTGGTGCGCCTCGTCGGTCTGAACCGTGCCCACCGGCCGGCCGTCCGGGCCGACCACCACCACGGTGCCGGAGTGCCCGGTGCCGTCCCGGCCCGGCTCCTCGTTCTGTTCAGCGGAACGTCCTTCGGTCATGGCACCCATCTTTACCCAGGCCGGGGTGCCACCGCTCGCCGGGACGCCGACCGGGCCGCCACGGTGCTCAGTAGCCGACCAGGCGGTGCAGCCGGAGGAACGTCTCGGTGAAGCCGAGCGCCGGCCAGGCGCGTGAGGAGAGCAGGTTGGTCACCCGCCAGTCGGTGACCACGCTGTCGAATCCGCTGTCGGCGGCCCAGTCGACCACCGCAGCGCCCAGTGCCCGGCCGGCCCCGGTCCCCCGGGCGGGCGGGAAGACCGCAGCGAACGCGAGGAACCCGGCGTTCTCCGGTCGGGCCAGGCCGAGGTGGGACCCGGACTTCTCGATGGCGCATCCGACGGCCGACCCGACGACCTCGCCGTCGCGTTCGACCACGAAAGTGGCGTAGTCAGGGTTGTCGATGTCTTCCGCCCACTCGGCGAGGCTCTCCTCGACGCTGCCTAGCCGGCCGGCGGAGAAGGTCGGGGAGCGCCCCTGGTGCAGGGGCAGTTCGACGTCGAGCCGGGCGAGCACCGGGACGTCCGCCCGGGTGGCTCGGCGCACGGGCGGCCCGGTGGTCGGGGTCGGGCCGGACGCCCGCCGGATGGCGTGCGCGTGCTGCTGGCCGAAGCCCAGGCGGAACCAGGCGTGCGCCAGCTCCGTGTCGTGCGCGGGCACGAGGACGTAGTGCGCCGTGCGGCCCTCGTCGACCCAGCGGGCGGCGGCGGCCGCGTACAGGTCCCGGGCCACCTCGGCGTCCGTGACCGCCTGGCCGGCCGCCTCGACCCAGACGTTCGGTCCCCACACCGGTGACGGCTTCGGGGCACCGAGCACGAAGCCGACCGGGACATCCGCGCGGAACGCGACCGCGCCGGACGCGTCCGCCGTCCCGAACACGGCGGTCAGTTCCGCGACGGCCGCGTCGACGTCGGCGAACCGGGGGGACAGCAACGGTTGGGCGGCGCGGTGGCGACGGTGCCGGTCGGCCAGCAGCGCACCGCAGGCCGCCAGATGCTCGGTGCCGAACGGTCGGATCTCCAGGCGGGGCATGGCGGGCACGGTACCCACGGGCGGTCCGGGCGGACACCCCGTTTTCGCCGGGTCGCGCCGCGCTCTACGGTCACGGCATGTCCAGCGGCCCCCGTGAGGTGCTGACCCGCCCCGCCCCCGACCCGGACGTCACGGTCGCCTACGGCGCCCTGCCGGACCAGGTGGCCGACCTGCGTCGGCCGGTGGGGGCCGGGCCGACCCGACCGCTGGTCGTGGTGGTGCACGGCGGCTTCTGGCGGGCGGAGTACGACCGCGCGCACACCGGTCCGCTGGCGGCCGGACTGGCCGCGCTCGGGTACCCGGTGGCCCAGGTGGAGTACCGGCGTACCGGGCAGCCCGGGGGTGGCTGGCCGGCGACGCTCACCGACGTCCGCGACGCGGTGGCCACGCTGCCCGGCCTGGCGGCGCGGGAGCTGCCCGACCGGGTCGCCCCCGGGCCGCCGCTCCTGGTGGGGCACTCCGCCGGTGGCCACCTCGCGCTGTACGTGGCCGCCACGGCCCCGGAGACCATGGCCGGGGTGCTGGCCCTGGCCCCGGTGGCGGACCTGGCCGAGGCGTACCGGCGGGACCTGGACGGCGGGGCGGTGGCCGCGCTGCTCGGCGGCGGCCCGACAGAGGTGCCCGACCGGTACGCGCACGCCGACCCGTCGATCTCGGTGCCGACGCGAACACCTGCGGTGGTCGTTCACGGTGTGCTGGACGAGCAGGTGCCGATCGCACTGAGTCGGGCATTCGTCGCAAAAGCCAGGGCCATGGGCGCACCCGTCTCGCTGGTCGAGCTGGCCAGGTGCGAGCATTTCGGGCTTATCGACCCAGCCTCGCCGGCGTGGCCGGAGGTGACGGGCGCGCTGCGATCATTACAACAAGGTCAACGACCATTGACGCAGCGTCGATGAGAGAGTAGAACGCCGGAGGGACTGCGACTGTCCAGGCAACACCTCCCGGAAGGAACTCGGTGTAGCAGATGAACCGCAGGCGGGTGCTTCAACTGTTGGCCGCGACAGTCGGGACGACAGGGCTGACCGCTGCGTGCGGCACCGACATGGGCGACGACGCGCCGGAGGCGGGCAGCCCCATCAAGATCGGGCTGATCGCGCCCCGGGCCGGGGGCTACAAGCCGATCGGCGACGAGCTTCTGAACGGTTTCCAGCTCTTCCTCGACCTCAACGACCAGCACCTCGGCAACCGACCGGTCACCCTGCTCACCGCCGACGAGGGGGAGAACGCCGCCAGCGGCAAGGCTGCCGTCGACAACCTGCTCCAGCAGGGCGTGCTCGCCCTGACCGGGGTGGTCAACTCCTCCGTCATGGTCGGCATCCGGGACACGGTGGAGCAGGCCCGGGTGCCCCTGATGGGCTCCGACGCCTCCCCCGCCACCCTGCAGAGCGTCGTCTACATCTGGCGGACGTCGTACGTGCTCGACGAGCCGGGCCGGGCCCTCGGCGGCTACCTCAGGCAGCAGATGCCGGCGGGCAGCCGCGTGGTGATCATCGCTCCGGAGAACGTCGGCAGCCTCGACGTCGTCAAGGGGTTCCGGCAGGAGTTCGGGGCGTCCGACCCCCGGCTGGTCGGCGAGCCGATCTGGACCCGCTTCTCCACCGACCCAGGCGGCGACTACTTCCGCGCCGACATCCAGCAGGCCCTGGCCCGCGACCCGGGCGCCATCTTCTGCTTCTACGCCGGCTCGGCGGCGGTGCAGTTCATCCGCCAGTTGCGCGGTGCCGGTTACCGGGGCCCGGTCTACGCCCCCGGCTTCCTCACCGAGGGTTCGGTGCTCAGCGAGATCAAGCCGGCCGAGGCGGCGAACATCATGACCTCGCTGAACTACTCCGCCGACCTGAACAACGCGGCGAACCGGCGGTTCGCGGCGGCGTACCGGAAGAAGCACAACGCCTCGCCGACCACGTACGCGATGGCGTCGTACGACGCGGCGCAGGTTCTGGACAAGGCGATCCGGCTCGCCGGCCCGAACGCCAACTCGCAGCAGGTGAACCTGGCGCTCGGCAAGGTCGGCCAGATCGACAGCCCACGCGGTTCCTGGCAGTTCAACCAGCCGCGTACCCCGCAGCAGCGGTGGTACCTGCGCCGGGTGCAGCTCGACGGCCAGGTGCTGGCGAACATGCTGGTCACCGAGCTGGCCACGCTGGGCTGAGCGACGACGACGGTCGGTGACCGGTGCCCGGTCACCGACCGTCGTCGCGTACGGCTGCGGTCAGTGCCGCAACTCGGCGATGCAGCACTTCACGCTGCCGCCGCCCTTCTTCAGTTCGGCCAGCTCGACCGGTACGGGGGTGTACCCGGCGGCCTTCAGCTTCTCGGCCAGGCGGGTGGCCTCGCTGTTGAGCACCACGTGCGCCCCGTCGCTGACCAGGTTGAGCCCGAAGGCGAGGGCGTCGGTGTCGTCGGCGACCACCGCGTCCGGGAAGAGCTGGGCCAGCACCCGCTGGCTGGCGTGGGAGAACGCGCCGGGGAAGTAGACGATGTTGGTGTCGTCGATCGCGGCGAGCGCCACGTCCAGGTGGTAGAAGCGCGGATCGACCAGGTGCAGCGAGATCACCGGACGACCGAGCGCCTCCTGCGCCTCGGCGTGGGCGGCCGGGTCGGTGCGGAAGCCGTAGCCGGCGAGGACCAGCCCGCCGTGGGCCTCCGACACGTACGCGAAGTCGCCCTCGCCCTCGTTGGTCTCGTTCGGGGCGATGAACCGCCAGCCCTGCTCCTCGTAGAAGGCGCGGTGCGCCGCGGCCTCGGCGGCGCGCTGCTCGTGCCTGAAGCGCGCCCCGTAGACGATGCCGTCCACCACGAACGCGCCGTTCGCGGCGTAGACCATGTCCGGCAGGCCCGCCTGCGGTTTCAGCAGGTGCACGGTGTGGCCGAGGTTGACCAGGGTCTCCCGCAGCCGGTCCCACTGCTTGACGGCCAGTGCGGTGTCAACCGGCGTGGTGACGTCCATCCACGGGTTGATCGCGTACTCGACCGCGAAGCGCTCCGGCGAGCACATGAGATATGTCCGCTTTCGCGGCACTCGCTGCTGGTTCACGATGACCAAGATTAGGTACGGTTGACCGTCGTCAACAGCCACAACCATTGCTTCCAAGGGGCGGAACGTTGCAGATCGACGCCGTAGACCAGCGAATCATTGCGTTGCTCGTCGCCGACGCCCGCGCCTCGTACGCGGAGATCGGCAGTCGGGTCTCGCTCTCCGCCCCGGCGGTCAAGCGCCGGGTCGACCGCCTGCGGGCCACCGGGGTGATCCGGGGGTTCACCGCCGTCGTCGACCCGGCCGCCGTCGGCTGGACGACCGAGGCGTTCGTCGAGCTGTTCTGTGCCGGCCGGACCACCCCGGCCCAGATCGGCGCGGTCGCCCGCCGGAACCCGGAGGTGGTCGGCGCGTACACCGTCTCCGGCGAGGCGGACGCCCTGGTGCACCTGCGGGCCGCCGACATGAGCCACCTCGAACAGGCGCTGGAACGGCTCCGCGCGGAGCCCTTCGTCACCTCGACCCGCAGCGCCATCGTGCTGTCCCGGCTGGTCGAGTCGCCCGGGGTCGGCCCCTCCGCCCGCTGAGGTCCCGATCCGGCCCGGCCGCGGTACGGACGGGCGGCACGACGGGACGCACGCCGCCGGGGAACGGCACGGCGGACACCGAACCGGACAGGGTCGCCGGGCGACGGAACCGAACAGGCGCCGGGTGCGTCGGAACACCCCATGAGACGGGGAATCGTCGCCCTCACCGCGCTCACCCTGGTGACCGGTTGCACGGCCGGCACGTCACAGCGGGACCGCACCGACCGCACCGTGGTCGCCATGCGACTGGTCGCCTTCGACTCCTGCGCGGACGCCCTGACCGACCTGCGCGCCGCTGCCCGGAGCGCGGTCGGTCCGTGGGGCCTGCCGGGCGGCCCGGTGCCGCTGTCCGTCGCGGCCGAGGCAGGTGGCGCACGATCGGGTGCCGGTCCGGCCGCTGCCGCCCCGGAACAACAGCCACACTCGGCCACGAACAACCACGAGGCCGACGCCGACGAGCCCGACGTGGTCAAGACCGACGGAAAACGAATCGTCACGCTCACCGGGGGCGTGCTGCGCGTCGTCGACCCCGCCCGCCGTGCGGCGGCCGGCCGACTCGACCTGAACCGGGTCGCCGGGGACGGCCACTGGTGGGCCAGCCAGCTGCTGCTGCACGGCGACCGGGCGATCGTCCTGGCCGCCGACGCGTTCCGCCCGGCACGCGGCATCCCCCGGCCCGACGTCGGCCCCTCGATGGAGACCCGGGTACTCCTGGTCGACCTGGCCGGAACCCCCCGGATGCTCGGCTCGTACCGGATCGACGGGGAACTGGTCGACGCCCGCAGGATCGGCGACACCGCCCGGGTGGTGGTCCGGTCCCGGCCCCGCATCGCCTTCCCGGAGCATGCCCGGGACGCCACCGACACGGAGCGGGTCGCGGCGAACCAGGCGGCGATCGACCGGGCTCCGCTGGAGAACTGGCTGCCCCGGTACGAGTGGAGCGACGACGGTGGCCGACGGACCGGCCAGCTTCCCTGCGACCGGGTGTCCCGGCCGGCCGGGCACACCGGCGCCGCGCTGCTGAACCTGCTCAGCTTCGATCTCGACGCCGGACGGCTGGGCGACGGTGACCCGATCGGGGTGGTGGCGGAGGGGGACACCGTCTACGGCACCGCCACCAGCCTCTACGTCGCCCACAACCAGGGCGGGCGAATGGTCACCCGGATGGGCGGCTCCGGCACCCCGTCCGAGGTGAGCACCGGGCTCCACCGGTTCGACCTGACCTCGCCCGGCCGCCCCCGGTACGTCGCCTCCGGGTCCGTCCCCGGCCACCTGCTCAACCAGTACGCGCTCTCCGAGTGGGAGGGGCACCTGCGGGTCGCCACCACCACCGACCCGGGCGGCCGCTCCCGCAGCGGGGCCTCCAGCTCGGCGGTGTACGTGCTACGGACCGACGGGGACGAGCTGCGCCAGGTCGGCGCGGTCACCGGGCTGGGCCGGGGCGAGCGGATCTACTCGGTGCGTTACCTCGGCGGCACCGGATACGTGGTCACCTTCCGGCAGACCGACCCGCTCTACTCGCTCGACCTGCGCGACCCCACCACCCCGAGGGTCACCGGAGAGTTGAAGATCACCGGCTACTCCGGGCACCTGCAACCGGCGGGCGAGGGCCGGCTGCTCGGAGTCGGGCAGGAGGCCGACACGCGGGGTGCCCGTCAGGGCCTGCTGGTCTCCCTCTTCGACGTCGCCGACCCGGCGAAGCCGACACGGCTGGCGCACTACCACCGGCCGGAGGCGTACTCGCCGGCCGAGCACGATCCGCACGCCCTGCTGTTCTGGCCGGCGAGCGGACTGGTGGTGCTGCCGGTGTCCGGGCCGCAGCGTGTCGGGCAGGAGGCGTTGGTGCTGCGGACCGACGGGTCGCGGCTCACCGAGGTCGGCCGGATCACCCACCCCGGCGACGGCCACCAGGGCGGGATCATGCGCTCCCTGGTCGTCGGCGACACCCTCTGGACCCTCTCCGGCGTCGGGCTCCAGGCCACCGACCCCGTCGGACTCACCACCCGGGGCTGGATCCCGGCCACCTGATCCTTCCTCCCCTCAAGCGGTTGGGGCCCGGCTCTCGGGGTTGCCGGGCCCCAACCGCCCTCCCCCCGCAGCCCCACGCACCCCACCACCGGCGCGTCGGTCAGCAGGTCGACGGCACGGCCGGAGAGCCCGGCGACGACGAGGCTGCGCTAGAGGTACATGCCGGTGCGGTGCCCGCCCTCTTCGTCCTGCTCGCGCCGGCTGGGCTTGTCGCCCTCCCCGAAGAACCGCTTGCCGCCGAACTCGCCGTGCAACCGGTCGTCCAGCTCGTCCGCCAGCCCCGTCATCACCTGCACGGCCAGCATCAGATGGGTGGCCTGGAAGTTTCGGCCGAAGACCGGGATGGAGGCCCACACCGTGTCCTCGGCGCAGTAGAGCCGCCCGATCGGCATGCGGTTGGTCAGCTCGGAGAGCTTGACGTAGAGGCGCTCGGTCGGCTCCACCTCGGTGAGCACCGGGGAGAAGACGTCGACCAGGGGCGGATTGTCGCGGACCCGGACGAAGACCATCGCCGAGCCGGCCCGGATGTTGATGTCGCCGTCCGAGTCGACCTGGAGCTTGTCGGAGTCGGACTTGAGCATGCTGGAGACGACCGTGCGCACCTGCTCGGCAAGCGCCAGGACGTCGTTCGTCCCGGTCTGGGTGGCCGCGGCGGCGAGTGCCTCGTCGAGGTCCGCCTCGACGTCGTGGTCCGGGCCGAACTCGCTGCGGGCGGTGCCGAGCGGGCCCGTCGGGAGCGGCTCTCCCCCGGCGTCGTGCACCAGGTAGACCAGGAACGCCGGGTGCGGTGCCCCGTAGACGTCCCGGAGCGTACGGGAGACGGCCGCCGCCAGGCGGGTCGCCCCGTCGGCCGAGCCGATCAGGCCGAAGTACTCGCCGGAACCCTCCACCACGCCGGGCGGCGACCAGCCGAGCGCGATCATGTCGGCCACCGCCGCGCGGTCCAGCCGGTAGCCCTCCGGCAGGGTGGCGTTGCCGACCGCTCGGGCGACGAGCCGTCCGTCGTCGTCGACGTCCACGCTGATCGAGTAGACCGCGTCGCCGGTGCCGGAGGCGGTGGGATCGAGGGTGACCGCGAGGTGCGCGCCCACCGGCAGGTCGCCGAGCCGTGCGGCGAGCGCCCGGGCGAACTCCCGCCACGCCTCGGTGACCTTGGCGCGCAGGTCGGCGGTGGTCGGCTCGTCGAGCAGGATCGACTCATGGTGATCCGGCATGGTGCCGGCCGCGTCATCGGCCGGCGTCGGGGGGTGGTCTGCCCTCATGATCGTCTCCGTCCGTCAGGGCCACCCTACCCACGGCCCCCACCCGGCCAATCAACCCGCCGTGCCCTCACCACCCCACTCCACCGGCCAGGACCGGGCCAGCCCACCGAGCCGGGTCGCGGTGGCCGCCGGGTCCGCACCCCGGGCGACCGCCAGCCCCAGCAGGTACGCGGTGACCGGGGCACCCGGGCGCACCACGTGGTGGGCGACGTCCCGGGCGAGGTCGAGCACCTCCGGCACCGGCACCCCGGTCGGGTCGAGGTCCAGTTCGGCACAGGCCGCCGCCACCCAGTCGTCCATCCGCGTCATCGCGTCCACTCCTCCGCCCGCCGTACGTCGTCGTCAGTGTCGCAGTCGAACCAGGGCGGCGGGCCGCCGCCGGACCAGTGCAGCTCGGCCACGGTCAGCCCGGCCAGGAGCGCCCGGACCGACGCCCCGGTGAGCGTCCCGCCCCGGTCGGCGGTGAGCCGGTCGACGGCGGCCCGCAGCGGAGCCGCACGCCAGATGCCGCAGAGGAACTGGCGTCGTCCGTCGGCGTCCACGTGGCAGATCCCGTCGGCGGTGGCGTCGGCGGCGAGCGCCCGGCGCAGCTCACCCACTGCCGTGGCGGTGAGCAGCGGCAGGTCACCGGCGAGTAGCGCGACCGTGGTCGTACCCGGCGGTAGCAGGGCCAGCCCGGCGGCGACGGCCGCGACCGGTCCGCCACCGGCGGGTTCCTCCCGGGTCAGCCGGACGTCGGCGAGCACGGGGGTGGTGTCCGGGCCGACCACGATCCGGGGCTCCGCGTCGGCGACCGCCGCCAGGACGCGGTCCCGCATCGGGCGGCCTCCGACCGCGAGGCCGGGCTTGTCGACCCCGCCCAGCCGGCGCGCCGCGCCACCGGTCAGCACCACCGCCGCATAGCCGGACACCCGACCACGGTAGCCCTGCCGAGGGCATCCCAGTCCCGCCGGGGGCATCTCAGCCCGCCGGGGGCACGTCGCCCCCACCGACAGGCTCCGTCCGTCTGTCGGCGGGGGCGGGCCACCGACGACCACCGGCCGGGGCAGGATGGGCGGATGGGACGGGCGACTGACCGACGCAGGGTGCTCCGCATCGATCTCGGGCCGGAGGGGCGGGTGGTCCGCCGGCCGGACAACCTGGCCGCCGAGGAGCCGCTGGAGATCCGGGTCGGCCCGGCCGGCCCGGCCCGTCGGCGCCCCCTCGCGGTGACGATGCGCACCCCCGGGGACGACCTCGACCTGGCGCTCGGCTTCCTGCTGACCGAGGGGCTGATCCGGTCCACCGACGACGTGCAGACCGCCCAACTCTGCGCCGGGGCGGACACCCCGAACACGTACAACGTGGTCGACGTGGTGCTGGCCCCCGACGTGCCCGAGCCGTTGACCGATCCGGCCCGCAACTTCTACACCACCAGTTCCTGCGGGGTGTGCGGCAAGGCGAGCATCGACTCGGTACGGACCCGCTCGGCGTACCGGGTCGCCGACGACCCGACGATCGTGCCGGCCGGGGTGCTGGCCGCGCTCCCGGACACGCTGCGTTCCGCCCAGCGTGGCTTCGACCGCACCGGTGGACTGCACGCCGCCGGCCTGTTCACCCCCACCGGAGAGTTGGTCGTGCTGCGGGAGGACGTGGGTCGGCACAACGCGGTGGACAAGGTGGTCGGCTGGGCCGTCCGGGAACGACGGCTGCCGCTGGCCGGGCACCTGCTCCTGGTCTCCGGACGGGCCAGCTTCGAGCTGACCCAGAAGGCGTGGATGGCCGGGATACCGCTGCTGGCGGCGGTCTCCGCGCCGAGCACCCTCGCCGCCGACCTGGCTGCCGAGGCGGGGATGACCCTGGTCGGCTTCCTGCGGGACGAGAGCATGAACGTCTACACCGGCGACCACCGGATCAGCCGCTGACCGGCTGCGGGCGAGACCCCGGCTGTCCAGGTGCCGCTCGCGAAGATCCCGACAGGTTTCCCCTCGGCCTGCCGCTGATCCAACGTGATCTGATTCCAGACATGGTCCTGGACTGGTCGGGCTGCGGTAATGCACGTGACGTGGGTGGTTGCTTCACCTTTGACGGTCGCCGGATCCGCACGGGCGCGCTGCTGCGCTCGGACAGCCACGAACGTCTGACAGCGGACACCGTCCAGGCACTCCGTCTCGGTGGGGTGAGCCGTGTCGTCGATCTGCGCTGGACCTGGGAGTGCGAGGCCCGGCCGAGTCCGTTCGTCGGCGATCCGGTCTACCGGCACGTGCCGATGCTCGACGACGTCCTGCCGTACACTCCGCCGCCGGACACCTACGCCCCGATGCTCGACCACAACCACCAGCGGATCGGTACGGCCTTCCGGGCCGTGGCCGAGGCACCATCGGGCGGCGTCCTCGTGCACTGCACGGCCGGACGGAACCGGACCGGGGTGCTGGTGGCACTCCTGTTGGCCGTGGCCGGGGTCGCCGCTGGGGACGTCGCCGCAGACTACGGACGCACCGACGGCTGTTCGCCGCAGACCATGCTGCGTACCCTCACCCATCTCGACGACCGTTACGGCGGCGTCCGGGCGTACCTGAGGCGAACGGGCGTCCGGGCTGCCACTTTGACCGCGGTCCGGGACCGGCTGCTGGAGTGAGTGCAGTCGGCCGGTGCCCGGCCGAAGGTCGGCGCGGTCGAGTGCGGCCCGTAGGTCAGCGGCCACCGCGGCGGCGACGGCGGCGACGGCTGGTGCGCTTGTCGTTGAGCACCGGCCAGTTGGCCAGTCGTGCGGGTGGCACGCCCCGGCGGAGCAGGTCGTCGAGGAGCAGCGCCATCGGGTAGTCGGGGTTCCGGGCGAGCACCCGCTCCAGGGCCACCGCCGCCAGCGCGCCCTGACCGGCCCGGAACGCGGCGAAGGCCAGCAGGCAGCCCGGGGCGGCGGTCACCTCCGGCTCGCTCCGGCGGAACACGTCGGTCCAGAGCACGATGTGCTCGTCCGCGCCGTCGGTGCGTTCCCACACCACGTCCCGCGCGGGCACGAAGGTCAGGAGGACGCCGAGCCAGGCGATCTCGTCGTCGGTCGACCGCTCCCCACGCCGGGTCCGTTCCACCGCAGCGTGGTGCGCCTGCCGGGCCGCCCCGATCATCGCCTCTCCGGAGATCAGCTCCTCCGGGGCCACCGCACCGAGCAGGTCACCGAGCCGTTCCCGGGCCCGGACGGTGGCCTCGCGCACCGCCTCCCGGACCGGCCCCTCCACCGGGGCCACCTGGGCGGTCAACGCCGCCCGGTCGGGGAGCGCGACCTGCCCGGCGAAGACGGCGGCGGCGGTGACCTGGCTGGCCCGGGGGTCGTATCGGGTGCCCTCGGGCGGGCAGCATCCGGGATCGACGCAGAGGTACGACCAGTAGCGGTCGTCCTCGACCCGCAGGGCGTCCAGCACGGCGAGGCCGGCCTCGTCCAGCTCCCGGCGGACCGCGTCCAGCGTCACGGTGACCCGGAGGGCCGGACCGTACCCGACGACCGTGACCGAGTCGGCACCCTGCCGGCCGATCACGGCGGCGAGATACCGGGAGACGGGTCCGGGGTCGGCACCGGACGGTGTCAGGTCGGCGCGCGCGGCGAAGATGATCTGCTTCTCCCGGAGCGCGACCACCACCACGCTGTCGGCCGGGTGGAAGCCGAGCAGGTACGGCACGGCGGCGATGAGATCGGCAGGGGAGCGGACGGCGAGCCGGGGGCGGTCGGTGGAGTTCATGCCGGCAGCCTGCGTGGCGAACGGGTCGGCGGGCAGGCCCTGTGGACGACACGCGTCCCGTCCACAGGCCGGGGACCGTCCGGCCCAGGTCAGCGCGAACGTGCAGTCAGTGCAGGTTGTGCGTGCGGCGGAAGCCGGCCACCCGAGGGGCGACGTGCCGGCCGGCGGGCGCACAGACGGGGCAGCTCGACAGCGTCCCGCCGGGCACCATGCCGCCGCCGACCAGCTACCTTGCGCTCATGGACCTGGCCTATCTGCGGGCGCACCCGGCGCACCTGCCGACCTTCCTGACCCATCAGCGGATCCGGGAGACGCCGGTCTCCGGCGGCAGCATCTGCGCCGCCTCCCGGCTCACCCTGGACGACGGTCACTCGGTCTTCGCGAAGAGCTGGCCCGAGGAGGCCGCCCAGCCGGTCCCGGCGGGGTTCTTCGCGGCCGAGGCGGCCGGGTTGCGCTGGCTGCGCGCGGCGGACGCGGTGGCCGTACCGGAGGTGCTGGTGGCGCTGCCGGAGCTGTTGGCGGTCGAGTGGGTCGAGCCCGGCGAGCCGACGCCCGCCGCCGCCGAGCGGTTCGGGCGAGAGCTGGCCGCCCTGCACCGCAGCGGCGCGCCGACGTTCGGGGCCGACTGGCCCGGCTTCGTCGGCGCGCTCGGCCAGGACAACGTCCCGCAGGCGGGACCGTGGTCCACCTGGTTCGCGCAGCGCCGGCTCCTGCCCCACCTGCGGCGCTCGGTCGACGGGGGTGCGCTCACCGCCACCGAGACCGCGCTGGTCGAGCGGGTGGTCGACACCATCGGCGAGTACGGCGGGGACGAGCCGCCGGCCCGGATCCACGGCGACCTGTGGCCGGGCAATCTCGTCTGGGGCCTGGACGGGCGGGTCTGGCTGGTGGACCCGGCCGCGCACGGCGGCCACCGGGAGACCGACCTGGCCCAGCTGGCGCTCTTCGGTGGCGCACCTCACCTGGACCGGGTCCTGGCCGCCTACCGGGAGGCGTGGCCGCTGGCCGACGGGTGGCGGGCGCGGGTGCCCCTGCACCAGCTCCACCTGCTGCTGGTGCACACCGCGCTGTTCGGCGCGAGCTGGCGCGAGGCGGTCGGCCGGGCCGCCCGGCGGGTGCTCGACGGCGCCGCCGGCCGCGCTACCGTCGAGCGATGAGCGCAGACCAGCCGAGCGCGGGCGGACTCGTCGACCGGCACGGGCGCACCGCCCGGGACCTGCGCGTCTCGTTGACCGACAAGTGCAACCTGCGCTGCACGTACTGCATGCCGGCGGAGGGGCTGCCCTGGCTGGCCGGGCCCGATCTGCTCACCGACGACGAGGTCGTCCGGCTGGTCGGGGTGGCGGTACGCCAGCTCGGCGTGACCGAGGTGCGGTTCACCGGCGGGGAGCCGCTGATCCGCCCCGGCCTCCCCCGCATCGTGGCCGCCGTGGCGGCGTTGGAACCCCGGCCCCGGATCTCGCTGACCACGAACGGGATCGGGCTGGACCGGGTCGCACCCGCGCTGACCGCCGCCGGGCTGGACCGGGTGAACGTCTCCCTGGACACCCTGGACGCCGACCGGTTCGTCCGGTTGACCCGGCGTCCCCGCCTCGCCGACGTGCTCGCCGGCCTGGCCGGCGCGGCAGCGGCCGGGCTCCGGCCGGTCAAGGTCAACACGGTGCTCATGCGGGGGGTCAACGACGACGAGGCGCCCGCGCTGCTCCGCTTCGCCCTGGCCCACGGTTACCAGCTGCGGTTCATCGAACAGATGCCGCTGGACGCCCAGCACGGCTGGGACCGGTCCACCATGGTCACCGCCGACGAGATCCTCACCACCCTGACCGGGGAGTTCGACCTGAGCCCGGACCCGGCCGTACGCGGGGCGGCCCCGGCCGAGAGCTGGCTGGTCGACGGCGGTCCGGCCCGGGTGGGGGTGATCGCCAGTGTCACCCGGCCGTTCTGCGGCGACTGCGACCGCACCCGGCTCACCGCCGACGGGCAGATCCGGTCGTGTCTCTTCGCCACCTCCGAGTCCGACCTGCGCGGCGCGCTGCGCGCCGGGGCCGACGACACCGAACTGGCCCACCGCTGGCGGCGGGCGATGTGGGGCAAGGCCGCCGGACACGGCATCGACGACCCCACCTTCCTGCAACCGGCCCGACCCATGTCGGCGATCGGAGGCTGACGTGCAGGTGACCATCCGATACTTCGCCGGGGCTCGGGCCGCCGCCGGACGCGCCGAGGAGCACACGGCCGGCGGGCGTACGCTCGACGAGGTCCTCGACGAGCTGACCGCGCGGCACGGCGACCAGCTCGCCCGGGTGCTCCGGGTCGCGAGCTTCCTGGTCGACGGCGTGACCTGTCATGATCGTCGAACCCCGCTCCCGGCCGGGGCCACGATCGACGTCCTACCCCCGTTCGCCGGGGGCTGAGGGAGGCATGGCGTGTTGGCGGTCCTGGGCTTCGTGGGCACCCTGGCCCTGGTCACCGGCCTGATCCACCTCTACCTCTGGAGGCGGCTCGTCCGGGACACCACCCGCCCCGGCCGCTGGCGGCGGATCGGCACGGTCAGCGCGCTGGTGCTGGCGCTGCTCGTACCGGTCACCATGGCCGGCACCCAGGCCGGCCTCTACTGGCTCGCCTGGCCCGGATACCTCTGGCTGGCGGTGATGTTCTACCTGCTGGTGGCCCTGGTCGCCCTGGAGGTGCCGATGCTGGTGACCCGGCTGGTGCTGCGCCGCCGGGTCGTCGCCGCCGAGCCGACCGCCGCCGCGCCGGAGCCGGCCCTGGTGGGGGCCACCGGCACCGCCGACCCGCCGGCCGCCGAGGCGGTGGGGCAGCCCGACCACGACCCGGCCCGGCGGCTGCTGCTGGCCCGGGGCGCGGCGATCTTCGCCGGGCTCACCGCGACCGGTGTCACCGGGTACGGCATCCGCACCGCGCTCGGCCCGCCCCAGCTCGACCGGGTGCAGATCCCGCTGGCCAAGCTCCCCCGGAGCATGGACGGCCTGCGGATCGCCACCGTCTCCGACATCCACCTCGGTCCGTTGCGCGGCCGGGCGCACACCGAGCGGATCGTGGCCGCCATCAACCGGCTCGACGCGGACCTGGTCGCGGTCGTCGGCGACCTGGTCGACGGCAGTGTCGCCGAGTTGGGCGAGGCCGCCGCACCCCTGCGCGGCCTGCGCTCCCGCTACGGCAGCTACTTCGTCACCGGCAACCACGAGTACTACTCCGGCGTCGAGGAGTGGGTGCGGGAGCTGGACCGGATCGGCCTCCAGGTGCTCCAGAACGAGCGGTTGGAGATCACCGCGCGGGGTGGGGTGCTCGACCTGGCCGGGGTGAACGACCCGGCCGGCGAGGGCGGCACCGGGCTGGCCGCCGGGCCGGACTACGTCGCCGCGCTCGGCGACCGGGACCCCTCCCGACCGGTGGTGCTCCTGGCCCACCAGCCGGTGGCCGCGGTGGAGGCCGCGACGTTCGGCGTGGACCTGCAACTGAGCGGGCACACCCACGGTGGGCAGATCGTGCCGTTCAACCTGGCCGTCCGGCTCCAGCAGCCGGTGGTCTCCGGGCTCGGCGAGGTGGACGGCACGAAGGTCTACGTGACCAACGGCGCGGGCTTCTGGGGCCCGCCGGTACGCGTCGGCGCGGAGCCCCAGATCACCCTGGTCGAACTCCGCTCCCGCTGATCCCGCCGGCTACGGCGGTGGCCGGTAGCTGCGGCTGACGATGACGCGGACCTTGCGCAGCGTCGCCTCGGGGTCGTTCACCGCCTCCCGCCATCGTTCGACCAAGGCCTGGAGTTCGTACACCCGGGCGCTGAGCTGGGCGATGGTCCGCTGCGCCGACACCAGCTCGGTACGGGACTCCACCATCTCCCGCTCCAGTTCGAGCAGACGCGCCCGCAACGGCTGCACCAGCGTCAACGCGGCGTCGGTGAGCGTGTCCGCAGCGTCGGCCTTGAACTTGCCCCGTTAGAAGATGACCGCCACGATCGCGCTCAGACCGCCGAGACCACCCACGACCCCGAGCACGGAGAGCAGCACCTGGACCCACTGCGGCGCGTTCGGGACGCTCGGGGTCGGCCCCTCGGTCGGCGTCCTCACCGCGTCCGCCCGAGTGGTGACTCGCGCTCCACCTCCCGACCGTTGCGAGACAGCCGGCGGAGCACAAGCACGATCTCCACGGAACGCCAGACCGAGCCGAGGGCGACCGCGACGATGAACGACGTGGCGGGGATCGCCTGTCGACCCGCGGTGGCGGAGAGGGCGACCACGTACATCCCGGTCACCGTGGCGAGGATGAGGACGGCGGCCAGTTCGATCCCGAGCCGGGTGGCGCACCGCCCCGGCCAGAAGATGCCCAGCAGTCCGGTCAGACCCGCGACCAGCAGGCCGGCCGCCCAGCCCGTCTGCACCAGATCCGGCATGGCCTGCTCCACCGAGGGGGGCCGGACGTCCAGCGCCACCAGCAGGGCGCCGCAGATCGGCGCCACCAGGAGTACCACCGTCTCGAACGGACGGATGCGTGTCTGGTCGAGGATTCTTCCCACCGCGTCTCCTCCGGCCCCTGGTGGATCCGCCGGACCGGTTTCCCGCCACCACGGGTTCGGCCCTGTCCGCCAGGGCCCGGAGAAATCCGCCAGGTCGCCACCGCTGCTCTCATCGTCCGTTCCTCTGCATGGATGGCTCATGACAGCAGGCCGGTCGTCACGGCAGCGTCACCCTCGGCGGCCGGACGACGATGGGACGGCTGGCCTCACGAGGATTACCCACGTCACCGCCGCGCGTGGCGGGAAGCGGGCCTCCAACCGGGCGTGACAGGATGCGGCGTGCCTCCGTTCAGCGCCGCACCCTCCGGTGGCCCCTCGCCGTTCGTCGCGGACCTGCACATCCACTCGAAGTACTCGCGGGCGTGCAGCCGCGACCTGACGTTGCCGAATCTGGGCTGGTGGGCCCGGCGCAAGGGCATCGGCGTGCTCGGCACCGGCGACTTCACCCACCCCGCCTGGTACGACCACCTGCGGGAGACCCTGCACCCGGCCGAGCCCGGCCTGTACCGGCTCGGTCCCGAGGCCGAGCGGGACATCGCGCGCCGGCTCCCGCCCCGGCTGTCCGACGCGGCCGAGGCGGACCCGGTCCGGTTCATGCTCAGCGTGGAGATCTCCACCATCTACAAGCGGGGCGACCGGACCCGCAAGGTGCACCATCTGATCTACCTGCCCGACCTGGACGCGGTGGCCCGGTTCAACGCCGCCCTCGGCCGGATCGGCAACCTCGGCTCGGACGGCCGCCCGATCCTCGGGTTGGACTCCCGGGACCTACTGGAGATCACCCTGGAGGCGAGCCCGGACGGGTACCTCGTCCCCGCGCACATCTGGACGCCGTGGTTCTCCGCGCTCGGCTCGAAGTCCGGTTTCGACGCGATCGCCGACTGCTACGCCGACCTGGCCGGCCACATCTTCGCGGTGGAGACCGGGCTCTCCTCCGACCCGGCCATGAACTGGCGGGTGGCCAGCCTCGACGCGTACCGGCTGGTCTCCAACTCGGACGCCCACTCGCCGCCCGCGCTGGCCCGCGAGGCGACGGTCTTCGCCACCGGGCGGGACTACTTCGCCATCCGGGACGCGCTGCGGACCGGCGACGGGCTGGCCGGGACGATCGAGTTCTTCCCGGAGGAGGGGAAGTACCACGCCGACGGGCACCGGGTCTGCGGGGTGAACTGGTCGCCCGAGCAGACCCGGGCGGCCGGCGGGCGTTGCCCGGAGTGCGGCAAGCCGCTCACCGTCGGCGTGCTCAGCCGGGTCGAGGAGCTGGCCGACCGGACCGAGGGGCACCGCCCGGAGCAGGCCCGAGACGTCACCCACCTGGTGCCGCTCGCCGAGATCCTCGGCGAGATCAACAAGGTGGGTCCCCGCTCGAAGAAGGTGGAGGGGAAGCTCAACGACCTGGTCGCCGGCCTCGGCCCGGAGTTGGAGATCCTGACCACCTCCCCGCTGGACGAGATCCAGCGGGTCGGCGGGGAACTGCTCGCCGAGGGGATCGGCCGGCTCCGGCGGGGCGAGGTGCGCCGGGTGCCGGGCTTCGACGGCGAGTACGGGGTGATCACCCTCTTCGACCCCGCCGAGCTGGGCGCGGACGGCCGGTCGGGCGGGCAGGAGACGCTGTTCGACGTACCGGTGCCGAAGCAGCGGTCGCCGAAGGAGCCGCCGGCCGCGCCCCGGGCCAAGAGCCCGGCGAAGGCCGAACCGAAACGGCGGCCGGCACGCGAGGCGGCCGTGCCCGCCCCGCCGATCGCGCCCCCGCCCTCGCCACACGAGCCGTTCGAGCCGATGCTCGCCGGGATGGAGGAGGTCGGCACCGGCCTGCTGGACCGGCTGGACGCCATGCAGCGGGTGGCCGCCTCCGCGCCGGGCGGTCCGCTGCTGATCGTGGCCGGGCCGGGCACCGGCAAGACCCGGACGCTGACCCACCGGATCGCCTACCTCTGCGCCGAGCTGGGCGTCTTCCCGGAGACCTGCCTGGCGATCACCTTCACCCGGCGGGCCGCCGAGGAACTGCGGCACCGTCTCGACGGGTTGCTCGGCCCGGTCGCGGAGGACGTCACCGTCGGCACGTTCCACTCGCTCGGGCTGACCATCCTGCGGGAGAACGCCGAGGCGGTGGGGCTGCCGGGGGACTTCCGCATCGCCGACGACGCGGACCGGACGGCGGCCCGGACCGAGGCCGGCGAGGATGCGGCCGCCTACACCGCCCTGCTGCGCAAACAGCAACTCGTCGACCTGGACGAGCTGCTCACCCTCCCGGTCGAGCTGCTGCGCGGCGACCGGAGGCTGGTGCAGCGGTACCGGGACCGGTGGCAGTGGATCTTCGTAGACGAGTACCAGGACGTCGACGCGGTCCAGTACGAGCTGCTGCGGCTGCTCAGCCCGGCGGACGGCAACCTCTGCGCGATCGGTGACCCGGACCAGGCGATCTACTCGTTCCGGGGCGCGGACGTCGGCTACTTCCTCCGGTTCTCGCAGGACTTCACCGACGCCCGGCTGGTGCGGCTGAACCGCAACTACCGTTCGTCCGCCCCGATCCTGGCCGCGGCGGTGCAGGCCATCACACCGTCCTCGCTGGTCCGGGGACGCCGGCTGGACCCGGCCCGCCTGGATCCGGAGGCGCCGCTGGTCGGCCGCTACCCGGCGGCCACCGTCGCCGACGAGGCCGACTTCGTGGTACGGACCATCGACGATCTGGTCGGCGGCCTCTCCCACCGGTCGCTGGACTCGGGCCGGATCGACGGGCGCAGCTCGACGGTGTCCTTCTCCGACATCGCCGTGCTGTACCGCACCGACGCCCAGGCGGCCCCGATCGTGGACGCCCTGGCCCGGGCGAACATCCCGGTGCAGAAGCGCTCACACGACCGGCTGCGGGACCGGCCGGGCGTGTCGGCCATCGCCCGCGAGCTGCGCCACGCCGACGGGCTCGACGGGGCCCTGCCGGCCCGGGTACGCCTGGTCGGGCAGGTTCTCGCCGACCGGTTCGCCACGCCCACCCTGGACTCCACCGGCTCGGTCCGCCCCGAGGACGTCCGGACGGCGGTGGACCTGCTCACCCCGCTGGCCCGGCGCTGCGGCGACGACCTGCCGCTGTTCCTCTCGCAGCTCGCCACCGGCGCGGAGGTCGACGCGCTCGACCCACGCGCCGAGGCGGTCACCCTGCTCACGCTGCACGCCGCGAAGGGCCTGGAGTTCCCGGTTGTCTTCCTGGTCGGCTGCGAGGACGGGCTGCTGCCGCTGCGTTGGCCCGGCTCCAGCCCGGACGAGGACGACGTCGCGGAGGAGCGGCGGTTGTTCTTCGTCGGGCTGACCCGCGCCCAGGACCGGCTCTACGTCAGCCACACGGGCCGGCGGGTCCGGCACGGGTCGGAACGTGACTGCCGTCCGTCGCCCTTCCTCGACGTGATCGACCCGGGCCTGTTCGAGCGGCTCGGTGGCGCGGAGCCGGCCCGGCCGAAGAACCGTCAGCTCCGGCTCATGTGAACGGTCGGGCCGCTGGCCGGCCCCTCCGGACGGTGAGCGGCCCGCCGCCCGCGTCCGCCGAAGCATTGCGTGGGGCGTGAGCGGAGAGGCCGGTCACGCTACCGTGACCTGGGCCGCGGCGTCCTCCGTGGGGTCCGGCCGCCCACCATTCGTGCCCAGGAGGCGAGCATGGCGAACTACGGACCACCGGGTGCGAACGGCCCGGAGCCGTGGCACGGGCGACCGCCCGACGAGTCGTACCCGTGGCGCGGCGACCGCCGCTACGGCGACGACCCGCCGCAGCCCGGCCACCAACCGTGGGCCGACGACGACCCGCAGGGCTCGGGGTACCCGGTCGGGGAACCGGCGTACCTGGGCGACGAGCCGGAGCGCCATCCCTCGCAGCCGACCGACCCACGCCGGCGTTCCGGCGGTCGGGGCCGGATGGTCGCGGTGCTCGCCGTGCTGGCGCTGCTGGTGCTCGGCGGCGGCGCCACCCTGTTCTATCTCGCGGGCACCGACCGGGCCGACCCGCCGCCGGTCACCGCGCTGCCCTCGGCCACGACCGCCCCGACCGGGCAGCCCTCGGGACAGCCGGACGGCTCGGCGGACGTCTCACCGAGCGCCCTGGCGCCCGAGTCGTCGGCAGATCCGCGCTTCGCCAGGGCGGGACAGTGCGTCCGCAACGCCGGACCGGCCGACGGCCGGCCGAAGCTGCTGGTCACCGAGTGCGCGCCGAAGACCTACGAGGTGCTGCGCCGGTTCGACGGGGCGACCAGTGGCGAGAAGGACGCCGAGGCGAAGTGCGCCGCCGTCGACGGCTACACCGACTGGTACTTCTACAACAGCGAGCTGGACACCCTCGACTTCGTGCTCTGCCTGAAGCTGCGCTGATCCCGGCCGGGGTGGCCGGAGCCGCACCGGGTGGCAGCCCGCCGGTGACCGATCACAGAAACTAGGGCTGTCTAGCGTGGGCGCTAGACAGCCCTAGTTTCCGCTCGATCCGGCCGCCCGGCGAGACACGCCGATGCCGTCCTCTATGTATGTCTAGCTGCGACGCTAGACGGCCCGATACGGTGCGAGACGTGGATCCGGTCCGCAACCCGTACGCCCCGGGCGCCGGGCAGCGTCCCCCCGAGCTGGCTGGCCGGGGGCGGGAGCTGGACGTCTTCGACATCGTCCTGGAGCGGATCGCCCGGGGCCGCCCGGAACGGAGCCTGATGCTCACCGGGCTGCGTGGGGTGGGCAAGACCGTCCTGCTCAACACCCTGCGGTCCCAGGCCATCGGACGACTCTGGGGCACCGGCAAGATCGAGGCGCGGCCGGACCAGTCGGTACGCCGCCCGGTGGCGGCGGCCCTGCACATGGCGGTCCGGGAACTCGCTCCCCGGCACCGCGCGCCGGAGCGGATCGACGCCTTCCTCGGCGTGCTCAAGGCGTTCGCCCAACGGGGTGTGTCCGTCCCGGCCGGACGCCGGGCGGCCGGCGCGCCGCGTCTGCGGGACCGCTGGCAGCCGGGGATCGACGTGCCCGCCGCCAGCGGCCGGGCCGACTCCGGGGACATCGAGATCGACCTGGTGGAACTGCTCACCGACGCCGCGAGCGTGGCTGCCGACGTCGGCACCGGCATCGCGGTCTTCATCGACGAGATGCAGGACGTCGGTCCGGAGGACGTCAGCGCCCTCTGCGCCGCCTGCCACGAGCTGTCCCAGCTCGGCGCACCGTTGATCGTGGTCGGTGCCGGGCTGCCGCACCTGCCGGCGGTGCTCAGCGCCGCCAAGTCCTACTCCGAACGGCTCTACCGCTACCAGCGCATCGACCGGCTCGACCGGATCGCCGCCGACCAGGCGCTCTGCGCGCCGGCCGCGCGGGAGGAGGTGGAGTACGAGCCGAAGGCGCTGGACCTGCTCTACGAGTCCTCCGGCGGATACCCCTACTTCGTCCAGGCGTACGGGAAGGCCACCTGGGACCATGCGCCCCGCTCGCCGATCACCGCCGCCGACGTCCGGGTGGCCGCTCCCGAGGCCGAGGCGGAGCTGGCGGTGGGCTTCTTCGGGTCCCGCTTCGAGCGGGCGACCCCGGCCGAGCGGGAGTACATGCGGGCGATGGCGACCCTGTCCCGGGTCGACGCGGACGTCGGCGAGGCCCGGGACGACATGGACGCGGCGGTGCCGACCGCCGAGATCGCCCGGGCCCTGGACCGGAAGCCGGCCAGCCTCTCCCCGGCCCGGGACGCGCTGATCAAGAAGGGGCTGATCTACTCCGGGGAGCGGGGCACGGTGGCGTTCACCGTTCCCCACTTCGGCCGCTACCTGCGGACCCAACCGGGCTGACGGCCACCGTGGTTCAGACCCGGGACCAGGGGGGTGGGAAGACCACCTCGCCCCGGGGCACCGCGGCCTCCCCGCTGACGGTCGGCGGCAGCACCAGGGACTGCCACGGCTCGCCCAGGCCGGACCAGGGGCTGGACAGTCCCATCCGGTCCGCCCGGTCGAACCCGAACCGCCGGTAGTACGCCGGGTCGCCGAGCACCACGACCAGCCGCTCGCCGAGTTCCGTGGCCGCCTCCAGGGCGGCCTGCACGACAGAGGTGCCGAGGCCGATCCGCTGCCGGTGCGGCGCCACCGCCACCGGCCCGAGCACCAACGCCGGGAACTGGCCGGGGTCGACGTGTACCCGGGTCAGCAGGGCGTAGCCGGCCACCTCACCGCCGTACTCGGCGACCATCGCCAGTTCGGGGAGCCAGGCGTCGCCGCCGCGCAGCTCGTCGGCCAGCCGCACCTCGGGCGGGACCGACACGTCGGGGCGGGCGAAGGCCCCGGCGAGCACCCGCCGGATCGGGTCGACGTCGGCGGGGCCCTCGGGTCGCAGCCGCAGCGTGGTCACCCCGGCGACGTTACCCGGTCGGGCCGGTCCACCCGGGACGGACCGTCGACCGGCGTGCCGCCGTACCGTCCCCGTGCGCGTGGCGCGCCCCGACACGTCCGGACGGGACTTGCGGGCAGATCGACGGTTGCAGCCATGATCGTGGCCGACACGGGGTATGACTGACCCATGAAACCCGTACGTTCCCTCGCCCGTGTCCTGATGAGCGGCATCTTCCTGGCCAGCGGCGTCCAGCAGCTGCGCAACCCGGGGCAGTTCACCGCGCAGGCCAAGCCGGTCACCGACCGGATCACCCCCCTGCTCGAGCAGACCGGTGGGAGCCTGCCCAGCGACGCCGAGGCGCTGGTCCGGGCCAACGGCGCGGCGCAGCTGGCCGGCGGGCTGATGCTCGCCACCGGCCACCTCACCCGGCCTGCGGCGCTGCTGCTGGCCGGCTCGCTGGTGCCGACCACCCTCGCCGGCCATCCCTTCTGGAGCCGGGACGACCCGGCGACGCGCACCAACCACCAGGTGCACTTCCTGAAGAACCTCGGGTTGCTCGGCGGGCTGCTGCTCGCCGCGGCGGACACCGAGGGCCGGCCGAGCCTGCGCTGGCGCGCCGGGCACCGGATCGGCCACTCCCGACGTTCCGTGCAGCGCGCCGTCCGGACCGCCCGGCGGGAGACGCGGCTGGCCGTACGGTCGGCGGCGGCGGCCCGCCGGCTCCCCGGCTGACGGCGTCCCCTGACGTCCGGCGCACGAAGGGCCGACAGCCCGGCTGAGCAGGCCGGGCACACCCTCCTTCATGGCCTCACCCCCCGCTAAGGCCACCAATCACCTGAACCCCCCGCGAGGCGTTAACGCGGTGGAAACGTCAAAAGCTGGTGTGGGATCGGACACGGTCGCATAACGCGGGAGGCATCAACGTGAGGCACCGTTCTAGGCTCCGTACGGGACCTGGACGGGCAGGACGAAGTTGGTACGGGGGTGGCCACGCCATGCCGGCGACCGTCGGGAGACGGGCGGACCGTCTCGCCCCTGTGCGCCGTGCAGCCCGTGGGCTCGACCGCCGGGCGGCCGCACGCCTGGGGATCGTGGCCGCCGCCTGGTACGGCGCGTGGCTCGCCGTCGGCGCGTTCGGCCGACCGTACAACTTCTTCGACATGAAGATCTACCACGGCGCGATGGTCTGGTGGGTCAACGGCAACGAGTTGTACGACTTCATCGCCCCCGACACCACCTTGGGTTTCACCTACCCGCCCTTCGGCGGGATGGTCATGCTGCCCATGGCGCACCTGCCGGTCGGGGCCGCCGGCTGGCTGAACGCCCTCGGCAGCACCGCCGCGCTGGCGGTCGTCCTGGCCGGACTGCTCCGGCCGGTCGTCGACCGGATCGGGCAGTCGCTCTGGTTCGTGGTCGCGGTCGCGGTGCCGCTGGCCGTCGCCATCGAGCCGGTCCGCGAGACGCTCGGCTACGGCCAGGTCAACCTGCTGCTCTTCGCGCTGATCACGGCGGATCTGCTGGGCCTGCGGTGGCGGTCCCGGCGGGGCACCCGGTACCGCAGGGACGACGGTCCGCTGCGCCGCTTCGTGTTCAGCGGCGTCTGGGCCGGTGCGGGCATCGGGCTGGCCACCTCGATCAAGCTCACCCCGGCGCTGTTCATCGTCTACCTGCTGATCACCCGGCAGTGGCGGGCCGCCGCGACCGCGACCGGTACCGCGGTCGGCGTCACGTTGGGCATGTTCACGCTGGCCGGCACGGAGTCCCGCGCGTACTTCACCCGGGTGCTCTGGCAGACCGAGCGGGTCGGCGCGGCCGACATGACCCCCAACCAGTCGCTGGCCGGGCTACTGGCCCGGCTCTACGACTCGATCGAGACGCCCGGGTTGCTCTGGCTGGCGTTCGCGGTGCTGGTGCTCGCGCTCGGCCTCTCCCGGGCGGCCAACGCCCGTGCCGACGGCGACGAGCTGACCGCGTTCACCCTGGTCGGGCTCACCACCAACGTGATCAGCCCGATCTCCTGGACGCACCACCTGGTCTGGGTCATCCCGGCGATCGTGGTGCTGGCCGACGCCGCGCTGCGGCGACGGGAGGCGAGCCGGGGTCCGTTGCAGCGGTCCGGGCCGGCATCGTCGTACGGTGGCCCACCCGGGGTCAACGGCCTGCGCCCGCCGATCTGGTACCCGACGATGACCGGGTTCCGCCACGGAGCCGTCGCCGTCCTGCTCTACCTGCTCTTCCTGGTCTCGCCGATCTGGCCGTACGAGCACCAGCTCCCCGAGGTGTCGCACTACGCCGACGGACTGTTCGGCGCGCTGATGGAGAACTCGCTGGCGCTGGCGCTGATCGTGCTGGTGGCGGCCCTGCCGTGGCGGCCCGGTGCCGAGCCGGCCTTCTACGCCGAGCGGCGGGGCCGCCCCGACCTGGCCGCCCGCCGCTGACCGTCGTCTCGGCGCGCCGGTCGGCCTCCCGCCCGGTCAGGGGCAGTTGACCCACTCCTCGGTGCCGTCGGCGAAGACCTGCCGTTTCCAGATCGGCAGCCGCGCCTTCACCTCGTCGACCAGACGGGCACAGGCGGCGAAGGCGGCCGCCCGGTGGGCGGTGCTCACCGCCGCCACCAGAGCCGCGTCCCCGATCTCCAGAGGACCGATCCGGTGCGACACGGCGACCGCGTACACGTCCGGGTCGGCCGCGACCTCGGCGGCGACCGTGCGGAGCACCTCGGCAGCGCTGGGGTGCCCCTCGTACTCCAGCGCGTCCACCGACCGGCCGTGGTCGTGGTCGCGGACCACACCCAGGAAGGTGACCACCGCACCGGCCCGCCGGTCGGCGACCGCCGCCTCGTGCGCGGCGACGTCGAGCGGCGCGGTGGTGACCTCGGCGATCACCGTGCGACCGGCGGCCGGCTGGGCGGTCACGACGGACGCTCCCCGGGCAGCAGTGGCAGCGGCACGACCGGTACGCGCGCCCCCGCCTCCCCGGTGGTGTCCGGACGGATCACCGCGAACCCGTCCGCGCCGGCCAGCCCGCGCAGCATCGCGGAGCCGACGTGGTGGACCGGGTGGGCGGTGCCGGCCGCGGCGTCCAGCCGGACCAGGGCCAGGTGGGTGTAGGAGCCCCGACCCCGGATCGGCTCGGCCAGGGTGGCGGACGGCAGCACCGGCATCGGTCGGCCCTGGAGTCCGGCGAGCAACGGTGCCACCAGGGAGACCAGCGCGACGATCGCCGACTGCGGATTGCCGGGCAGTCCGGCGACGAAGCGGGCCCGGCCGTCGTCGCCGACCAGCCGGGCCAGGAGCATCGGGAAGCCGGGCCGGACCGCCACCGTGTTGACCACGTAGTCGGCACCGAGTGCCTGGAGGGCGGGGTGCAGGTGGTCGACCGGCCCGTGCATGGTCCCGCCGGTGGTGCAGACCAGGTCCGCACCGGTCAGGGCGGCGCGCAGGGCGGCCACGTGGGCCGGGAGCGTGTCGGCGACCGGGCCGACGACGTCGGCGGGGCGCACCTGGCAGCCGTACCGCCGCAGCCAGGCCGGCACCGCCGGGCCGAGCGCGTCACGGACCCGGCCGGCGGCGGGCGGGCCGGTGGTGAGCAGTTCGTCGCCGAAGACGATAAGCGCGGCCCGGGGTGGCCGGCGGACCGGCAACGAGTCGTGGCCGCAGGAGGCGGCCAACCCGATCAGCCCCGGGTCGACCGGGGTGCCGGCGGGCAGGAGTTCCTCACCGGCCCGGGCCTCCTCGCCGGTCGGCCGCCACTCGGGGGCGGGTCGGGGCGTGCCGTCCACCCGGCCGTCGGCGGTGCGCGTGGAGTCCTCGATCCGCAGGATGGCGGAGGTGCCCTCGGGCACCATCGCGCCGGTGGCGATCTCGACCGTCGTACCGTCCCCCGCCAACGGCTCCGGGGCGCTGCCGGCGAGGACCCGGCCCACGACCCGCCATGGTCCCGGCCCGCGCACCGCCCAGCCGTCCACGCTGGAGGTGGGAAAGGCGGGCAGGTCGGTACGGGGCGTCAGCGGCTCGGCGAGGGTGTGGCCGTCGGCCTCGGCGAGCGGCCGGGTGACCACGGGGAGCGCGGCGGCCAGGCCGACCGCGTAGACCCGGGCGCGGGCCTCCTCCCAGCGGGCCGGCGGGGGTGCGCCGGTCGGCTCCCCGACGGCGGTGGACCCGGTCGACTCACTGCGCACGCTCACGCGGACCACCCTATCGGGGTGCGGAGAGGGCCGGCGCGCGTCCCGGTGGGGCCAGTCAGTGGTCGCCGCCCCGCAGCTGGTCGACGGTGTGCGCGAGGATCGGACCGAGCACGGCCAGCCCGTCCCGGGCCCCGCCGGTGGAGCCGGGGAGGTTCACCACCAGGGTCCGTCCGGCCACCCCGGCGAGCCCCCGGGAGAGCACCGCGGTCGGTACGGTGGCCCGGCTGTGCGCGCGGATGGCCTCCGCGATGCCGGGGATCTCGTGGTCGAGGACCGCCCGGGTGACGTCCGGGGTCCGGTCCGTGGGGGTGACTCCGGTGCCGCCGCTGGTCAGCACGACGTCGACGTCGTCGGCGACGGCGGCTCGCAACGCCTCGCCGACCGGCTCCCCGTCGGGCACCACCACCGGGCCGTCGACCGCGCAGCCGAGGTCCCGCAGGCCGGCGACGAGGATCGGGCCGCTGGTGTCGGCGTACACCCCGGCGGCGGCACGGTTGGACGCCACGATCACGCGGGCCCGGATCACGGCCGGTCCTCCGGCCGCCGCCAGTCGCCGGTCTTACCGCCCTCCTTGCGGAGTACGCGTACCCCGTCGACGGAAGCCGCCGGGTCGACGGCCTTGACCATGTCGACCAGGGCGAGCCCGGCGGTGGCGACCGCGGTGAGCGCCTCCATCTCCACGCCGGTCCGGTCTGCGGTCCGCGTGGAGACGGTGATCTCCACCGTGTCCTCGGTCAACTCGAAGTCCACGGTCACCCCGTGCAGGGCGATCGGGTGGCAGAGCGGGATCAGGTCCGGCGTCCGCTTGGCGCCCATGATGCCGGCGAGGCGACCCACGGCGAGCGCGTCGCCCTTGGGCAGGCCGTCCCGCCGGAGCAGCCCGATCACCTCGGGCGTGGTCCGCAGCCGACCGGCGGCCACGGCCCGGCGGCCGGAGACCGGTTTGGCGGAGACGTCGACCATGCGGGCCGCGCCCGCCGGGTCGAGGTGCGTCAACTGCGCGGGATCGGTCACGCCGGTGAGCCTAACCCCGCCACGACGCCCGGCGCGGTCACCCGGGCGGCACATGGCGACGGTGGACTTGCTCACTCCCGGTGGGCTTTCCAAATGCCTGGGCATTCCCCGAAGATGCACAGCAAAGGCGTCCACGAACCGGTGGCGCCACGGACCCGACCACTCCCCGATGACCGCGCCACGATTACTCTCCGTTCCTCGGGCAATTCCGGAGGACCAGAAGTGCCCACAATGACCGTCATTGGCGAGTCACGTCGACCGACTTCTTCCGCCCGAGTGACCATCCGGTCACCGAAGGATCCACCGGAAGGGCGGGTCCACCCCGCCACCCCGCCGGTGTGCAATCGGCGGCGACAAGCGACAGTTTGAATGCGCAGCGAAAGCGGCTCGCGCCGCTCCGTTCATCTTGGATGGACAGAAAGTAACAAAAGGTCGGACTCTTAACTAATGTTGCATATAGCGACATTTATCGTACCTAAACTGCCATACCCTTGCCTAGGCTGCACCTGGAGCAGGCAGGAGCCGGCCCCGTACCGGGGCGGAGGGGCAGAAAGGGTCGGGCCATGCGTGGCAGCGAGTGGGAGTGAATTAGACCCGGGAAGCGACGATTCCCTGCGGTACGCTGCACAGGCCAGCGAACCCCGGGGACGAACTGTGGCTGTTCTCAGGCGACACGTCAATGAGACCGATCGGCAGCTTCGACTGCTTGTCGGTCTCGTCGTCGTGGTGGCCCTGGGTGTCGAGGTGGCGGCGGTCTGCGCCGCCGTGCTCACCCGAGTCCCGACGACCGCCGGTGACGTCGCGCTGCTGGCCATGCTCACCCTAATGATCTTCGTCAGCGCATCGACGAAGGCACGAATTCGTATCCGGTCGACCACGCATTCGATCAGCTGGAACGAAACGGCAATCATCATCGGTGTGGCGATCGCCCCCACGCCGTGGGTGATTTTCTGCACCGGCCTCGCCGTCGCCCTGGCCTCACGCAAGCTGCCGGCCATCAAGCGGGCCTTCGGCATCGGCAAGAACGTGCTCGTCGCCGGCACCGCCGGCCTCGTCCTGGTCGCGCTGGACTGGTCGTGGCCCCCGGCCGGCCTCGCCAACCTCGTCGTACCCGTGGCCGTCGCCTACCTCGCCGCGGCCCTCGTCGACGACCTGCTGGCCATCCCGGTCATCGCGCTCGCCTCCCGCACCCGCGTCTCCCGCCAGTTCCGCAGCAACCTCGACCTACGCCTCACCGGCTTCGCGGTGCGCTTCGCGGTCGCCCTCTGCACGCTGGTCATCCTCCAGGCCGACACCCGGCTGCTGCTGGCCGTCCCGCCGCTCGTGCTCAGCCTGCACCTGGCCTACTCGCACCGCATCCAGACCCGCACCGAGCAGCAGGCCTGGCAGCGACTGGCCCGGACCACCGACGCGCTCAACTCGGTGGACCTCAACCGTGTCCTCACCACCGCCGTCACCCAGGCAGCCGAACTCTTCTCCGCCGACGAGGTCGAGGTCGAACTGCACGACGGCCCGCGCAGCGTCCGCGGCAACAGCCACAAGATCACCTACGACGGCCCCGGCGGAGAGCCCACCACCGTGGACGGCTCGGTCATCCCCATCCCGCTGGAGGGACACGACCGCACCCTCGACGTCGGGCTGCTGCGCCTGCGCTTCCGCGGCCCGGTACGCCTCAACGAACGCGAGCAGTACACCCTGCGGACCTTCGCCTCGGCCCTGTGCACGGCGGTCCGCAACGCCCAGGCGTACGCCGAACTGGCCCGGGCCGCCGCCGACCACGCGTACGCCGCCACCCACGACGCCCTCACCGGCCTGGCCAACCGTCGGCACCTGCTCGACCAGGGCAGCGCACAGCTCAACGGCCGCCACGCCGACGGCGTCACCGCCCTCGCCCTGATCGACCTGAACCACTTCAAGGAGATCAACGACACTCTCGGCCACGCCGCCGGGGACCGGATCCTGGTGCAGGTGGCCGCCCGGCTACGTGACGCGACCCGCGACGACGACCTGGTCGCCCGGCTCGGCGGCGACGAGTTCGCCGTCCTCCTGCGCGGACTACCCGCCCCGGCGATGGCCGCCCACCGCACCGAGGCCCTGCTCACCGCCCTGCACGAACCCTTCGACCTGGACGGCATGCGGATCAGCGTCGAAGCCAGCGGCGGCATCGCCACCGCACCGGGCACCGGCGGCATGGCCGAACTGCTCCGTCGCGCCGACGTCGCCATGTACCAGGCCAAACGCAACGGCCAGCGGATCGCCAGCTACACCCCCGCCCGGGACACGGCCGACCTCGGCCGGCTCGCCCTCGGCGGCGACCTGCCCCGGGCCGTCGCCGACCACGAGTTCGCGGTCAACTTCCAGCCCATCGTCGACCTCGCCACCGGCGAGGTGGTCGGCGCCGAGGCACTCGCCCGCTGGCACCACCCCACCAACGGCACCGTCGACCCGGCCCGCTTCCTGGAGGCCGTGGAACGCTCCGGTCTTCTCCCCGCCTTCGCCGAGAGCGTCCTCGACCAGGCCCTCCTCGCCCTGGTCGGCTGGCGGGAAGCCGGCTTCGACATTCCGGTCGCGGTCAACGTCTCCCCGCGCAGCCTGCTCGACGCCCGTTTCGCCGGCGCGGTGCTCACCCGGCTGCGCGCCCACGACCTCCCCCCCGACCGACTGATGCTGGAGCTGACCGAGAACCTCACCCTCAGCCAGCTCGACATCGTCGACCGGGTCCTCGGCCGGCTCCGCGACGAGGGCGTCCGCCTCGCCCTGGACGACTTCGGCACCGGCTACTCCTCGCTCTCCCTGCTGTCCCGGATCCCGGTGCACGAGATCAAGATCGACCGGACCTTCGTCACCGACATGGAGAGCTCCGCCGAGGCGACCGCCGTCATCCGCTCCACCCTCGACCTCGGGCGCAGCCTCGGCCTCACCGTCGTCGCCGAGGGCGTGGAGAGCGAGCCGCAACGCCGCGCGCTCTGGGAACTCGGCTGCCTCGCCGGCCAGGGCCACCTCTTCGCCCGCCCGATGCCCGCCAACCGCTTCCTCGCCGCCCTGCACCGTGGGGCCGGCGGCCGACCCGGCACCCTCGCCCCGCCCCTGCACGACGCCGGTGCGGTGATCCGCCTCGCCCCCGGCCGCCGACCGAACGGACGGAACCGGACCGACCGTCTGCCACACTCTCCCGGGTGACCAGTCGGCCCGCGCCCCGCAGCAGCTCCACACCCGCCGTCGGGCCAGCCGCCCCACGCGCCCGCCGGACCTGGCAGGCGATCGACGGCGCGGCCGGCGGGCTCCCCCTCGACCTCGGCCTCTACGCCGTCTCGGCCGCCTTCGCCGGAATCACCGCCGTCACCTCCACCCTCCCGTCCCACCGTGCCTGGGGTGCGGTCGCAGCCATCGGCTACCTGGTCGCGGCCCTCCTCGCGACCGGTCAACTCCTCGCCCACCGACGCCACCCCGACAGCCCACTGGCCGGCACCACGGCCCGCTCGGCGGTCACCGTCCTGACCTGGACGACCACCGCACTCCTCCCGCTCGGCTGGCAGGCCGTGCAGCGGTCGGCCGGACGAACCGACCGGGCCCAGGAGGAGGTCGTCGTCGTCGAGCACTCCGGCGCGCGGCTGCTCCACGATGGCACCCCCTACCTCGGCCACGACGCCATCGCCGCCCTGCCACCGGCCGAACAGCTGCTCGGCTACACCCCGTACCAACCCGGCATGGCCCTCTTCGGCCTGCCCCGGGCCGCCCTCGACGCCTGGTGGACCGACGCGCGGATCTGGTTCGCCCTGGCCACCGCGCTCGTCCTCGCTCTCGCCGTCCGCGCCCTCCGCACCGGCGCCCTCGGCGCCGGCGGCGGCCTCGGGGGCGGCACCCTCGCCGGCGGCACCCCCCGGCACCGCGCCCGCCGCGACGCCGCCCTGCTGCGCGCCGTCCAGGCCGCCACCGTCCTGCCGATCTGCGCGCTCACCCTCGCCACCGGCGGCGACGACCTACCCGTCCTCGCGCTCTGCCTGCTCGCCCTCGCCCACGCCACCACCGGCCGACCCGGCCGTGCCGGCCTCGCCGTCGGCCTCGCCGGAGCACTCAAGCTGTTCGCCTGGCCGGTCGCCCTCGTCCTGCTCTTCTGGGCCGTCACCCGCCGCGCCGCCGGACGCTTCGCCGCCGCCGCGTTCGGCCTGCCCGCCGCCGCCCTCCTGCCCGCCCTCCTCGTCGACCGGGACGCCCTGGTCGAGAACGTGCTGCGCTTCCCCCTCGGCCAGGGCCTCGTCACCAGTCCGGCCGCGTCCCCCTTCCCCGGGCACCTCGTCGCCACCGGCCTTCCCGCCGGCCGGACCGTCGCCGCCGGCCTCCTGGTGGCGGCCGGACTGGCCATCGCCGTCCACCTGCTGCGCCGACCGCCCCGCACCGCCGCCACCGGCGCCCTCGTCTGCGGGTACGGGCTGCTCGCCGCGATCGCCCTGATGCCGGCCACCCGCTTCGGGTACCTGCTCTACCCGCTCGCCTTCCTGATCTGGGCACCCGCCCTCCGACTCGCGGAGTCCGATCGCCCCGGTCTGGCGGAATCCGATCGCCCCGGTTCGGCCGACTCTCCTGCGGAAGCGGCCGACAGGGCGTAGACCGGAGGCATGACCACGTACCGCAACCGCGCCGAAGCCGGCGAGGCGATCGCCGACCGGCTCGACGGGCTCGCCGGCCAGCCGGACGTCATCGTGCTCGGGCTCGTCCGGGGCGGCGTCCCGGTCGCCCAGGTGGTCGCCGCCCGGCTGGAAGCTCCCCTGGACGTACTGGTGGTCCGCAAGCTCGGCATGCCCTGGGCACCCGAGGTGGCGTTCGGCGCACTCGGCCCCGCCGACGTGCGGGTCCTCAACGACGCGGTGGCCGGCCGCCTCGACCCCGACGAGGTCGACGAGGTCGTCCGCCGCGAACAGGCCGAACTGGAACGCCGGGAACAGCTCTACCGGGCCGACCGGCCACCGCTGGACCTGACCGGCCGGACCGCCGTCGTCGTCGACGACGGCCTCGCCACCGGCGCCACCGCCCGCGCCGCCGTCCAGGTGGCCCGCCACCTCGGTGCCCGCCGCGTCGTGGTCGCCGTCCCGGTCGGCTCCCAGGAGGCGTGCGACATGCTCGCCACCGAGGCCGACCAGGTGGTCTCCGTCCGGACACCCCCCGACTTCGGCGCGGTCAGCCGCTACTACGACGACTTCCACGAGGTCTCCGACCAGGAAGTCACCGGAGCGCTCGCCGCGGCATCCTGACGCCCAGCGGGTACCGTCGAGAAATGCAGCTCACCTGTCCCAAGTGCCAAGGAGACATGCGCCAGTACGAGCGCAGCGGAGTCATCGTCGACCAGTGCGGCGACTGCCGGGGGATCTTCCTCGATCGCGGCGAACTCGAAAAGCTGTTCGAGGCGGAGGCGAACTGGAACAAGCAGCACGCCACCACCCCGGCCGCACCTCCACCCCCCGGCCCGGCACCGGGGCACACCCCCGGCCAACCCGGCGGGTACGCGCCTCCGCCACCCCCGCCGCCCGGTGCCGCGCCACACCAGCCCGGTTACGGCACCGTGCCCCCGCCCCCACCCCCGCCGCCGGGCTACCCGGCCGCGCCCGCACCCGCCTACGGCGGCCAGGGCCACCAGCACTACGGCTACCACGGGCACTACCGCCGCAAGAAGCAGCACGGTTTCCTCGGCGACTTCTTCGGCTGATCCATCCGGCGCTCCGCCGGCCCACCCGCCCGGCATTCCCGGGCTGACCCACCCCGTGGTCCTGCGGACCGACCCACGCCGGGGCGACCGGACCGGAACCCGCCGGTCCGGTCGCCCCGCCGCCGCGCGGAGCACCGCCAGCCGTGCGACGCTCGGCACCATGACCGAGTTCCGGCCGCACGAGGCGCTTGCCGAGGCGTACGCGGGCATCAGCGCGGTCGTCGGTCACCTCGACGACCACGATTTGCAACGGCCCACCCGCTGCCGGGGCTGGCTCGTCGCCGACCTGCTCTTCCACCTGCTCTGTGACGCCCAACGCGCCCTGGTCGCCCTGGCCAGCCCCGCCGACGGCCCAGTCGACTCCGACGACGTCAGCTACTGGCGGTCGTTCCCGTCCGACGACGGCGAATCCGCCCGGCACGCCTGGTGGGCCCGCCGGTCCGCCGCCGCCTTCGACCGTCCCGTCGGAGTGGTCCGGCTCTGGACCGAGACCGCCCCGGCCGCCGTCCGCGCGGCGACCGCCGCCGACCCGGAGCACCTGGTGACCACCCAGGGGCACGTGCTGCGCGTCGCCGACCTGCTCGCCACCCTGACCACCGAGGCGGCGGTGCACCACCTCGACCTGACCGTCGACCTGCCCGACGCGCCGGGCCCCGGCCCGCTGGCCCGTACCGTGGCGGTGACGACGATGGACGGCCTGCTCAGCGACGACGCGGTCCGGCCCGCCAGCTGGACCGACGAGGAGTACCTGCTGAAAGCGACCGGCCGGATCCCGCTCACCGACGCCGACCGGGCGGACCTGGGCGAGGTCGCCGGCTGGTTCCCGCTGCTGGGCTGAACAAGGCCCCACCGGCGAGTACAGTGTGGACGGTCCGTTACTGGCGTTGAGGTGGAGCACCACCGGGGAGCGGCCCGACGACCGTCGATGCCGTACGCCTGGGCGACCCTCCACGAGGCTCAGGAGTGCCCCATGGCCCAGACGCATCCGGCCCGGCTGATGGACGGCCGTGACCTCGCCCGGCGCATCATCGACGCCAGTTCCGCCACCGCCGCAGACCTGCGGCAACGCACCGGCACCGCCCCGTGCCTGGCCACCGTGCTGGTCGGCGAGGACCCGGCCTCCGCCACCTACGTCCGGATGAAGCGCAACCGCTGCGAGCAGGCCGGCATCCGCTCACGACATGTCGCCCTGCCCGCCTCGACCACCACGGACGAACTCGTCGGGGCGATCACCGCCCTGTCCCGGGACCCGCAGGTGCACGGCATCCTGCTCCAACACCCGGTCGGGGCGCACATCGACGAACGCGCCGCCTTCGAGGCCATCGCCCCAATGAAGGACGTGGACGGCGTCACCACGCGTTCCTTCGCCGCGATGGGATTCGGGCTGCCCGGCTTCGTCTCCTGCACGCCCGGCGGCATCCTCCGGCTGCTCGACGAGTACCGGGTCGATCTGGCCGGCAAGCACGCCGTGGTGGTGGGCCGAAGCCCCATCCTGGGCCGACCGGCCGGACTGCTCCTGCTCGGGCGGGACGCCACGGTCACCTACTGCCACTCCCGTACGACCGACCTCTCCGCGCTCACCCGGGAGGCCGACGTCCTGGTCGCGGCCGTCGGCCGACCGCGTCTCCTGACCGGTGCGGACATCAAACCCGGCGCGGTGGTGGTGGACGCCGGCTACAACCCGGGCAACGTCGGTGACGTCGACTTCGCGTCCGCCCGGGAGCGGGCCAGCCTGATCACCCCGGTCCCGGGCGGGGTCGGGCCGATGACCATCGCGGTTCTGTTGGCCCAGACGGTGGAGGCGGCGACCCGGCAGCTCGGTGTGCGCTGACCCGGAATCGCATCCCGGGCACGGAAACGATCCGTCAGACGATCGCCATGTCGACGAACCGCGACAGATGGAGCTGTGCGGCCACGGTCACGGTATCGGTCGGTCCATTCCGATGCTTGGCAACTATGAAATCCGCCTCCCCGGCCCGGGGCGACTCCTTGTCGTAGTAGTCATCCCGATGCAAAAGTATGACAACGTCCGCATCCTGCTCAATTGATCCCGACTCACGCAAATCGGACAACTGCGGACGCTTGTCGGTACGCTGCTCGGGACCACGGTTCAGCTGGCTCACCGCGATGACCGGGCACTCGACCTCCTTGGCGAGGAGCTTGAGCCCTCGGGACAGGTCCGCGACCTCCTGCTGCCGGCTCTCCGTACGCTTCGGCGAGGTCATGAGCTGGAGGTAGTCCACCACGATCATCTTGAGGTCGTGCCGCTGCTTGAGCCGTCGCGCCTTGGACCTGATCTCCATCAGGTTCATGCTCGGGGTGTCGTCGACGAAGAGCGGCGCCTCGCTGATCTCGCCCATGCAGCGGGCCAGCTTGGTCCAGTCGTCGTCGGAGAGCTGCCCGCTACGCAGCACGTGCAGGGGCACCCGCGCCTCGGCCGAGAGCAGTCGCATGACGATCTCGACCTTGCTCATTTCCAGCGAGAAGATCGCGGCAGCCTGGTTCGCCCGAATAGCAGCATTTCGGGCAAAATCCATACTTGCCGTTGATTTGCCCAGACCGGGCCTTCCTGCCACGATGATCAACTGGCCGGGGTGCAGGCCGTTGAGCAGACGGTCCAGGTCGCTGAAGCCGGTCGGCACGCCGGTCATCACGCCGCCCTGCGCACCCACCGCCTCGATCTCATCGAGGGTGGGCTGGAGCATGTCGGCGAGGACGGCGAAGTCCTCGCTGACCCGCTTCTCGGTGACGTCGTAGATGGCCTGCTGGGCGAGGTCGACCACGTCGTCCACGTCGCGGCTGCCGCCGGCGGCGGTGCCGTAGCCCAGCTGGACAATCCTGGTGCCGGCCTCGACCAGCCGGCGGAGCACGGCCCGCTCGGCGACGATCCGGGCGTAGTAGGCGGCGTTGGCCGCGGTCGGCACGCTCGCGATCACGCTGTGCAGGTAGGGGGCACCGCCGATGCGGACCAGGTCGCCGGAGTCGGCCAGGGCAGCGGCGACGGTGATCGGGTCGGCCGGCTCGCCGCGGCCGTAGATCTCCAGGATGGTGTCGAAGATGGTGGCGTGGATCGGCCGGTAGAAGTCGTGGGTCTTGAGGATCTCGACGACGTCGGCGATGGCGTCCTTGGACAGCAGCATTCCGCCGAGTACGCACTGCTCGGCGGCGACGTCCTGGGGCGGGGTCTTGTCGAACTGCCCGTCCCGCGGGGCCGGAGTGGGTGGCTGCCCGTTGGCCCGGGACTCTGTTCGCCTGTCGTCGGTGACCGACACCGGCTCCCCCCTCCGCTGCGTCGGATCGCGTCCGGCCGGCCACCGGCGTGGCGGCTCGCCGCCGACCGGTCCGGCGATCGGGGGCCATCGTGGGGCCGGTCGGGGGCCAACCATACGGAACCCGAGGTGAAGGGCTCAAGCAACCCGGTGGACGAGCCTCGGGACAACCTGTGGACAGGACGCCTCTGGGTGTGTGCAGCTTGTGCACAAACTGTGGATAACTCGCGGGTAATCCAGGTCACAATCGCCTTGAGCTGCGAGAACTCTGCACACAGCCTGTGGAGGAAGATTTTCCCGGCCGATCGGGCCCGGCATCGTCCCGTACTATCTCGGACATCGGCTCCGCCTGGCGGAGCGGATCGCACTTCGTGGAGAAGGGTCACGCTCCGGCCGTGAGCAACCGGGACTGGGCGCATGAGGTCAGCTCGCGTGAGCGTGCGCCGATGTTCCCCTGGAGTGATCCGGCCGAGCCGGAGCCGTCCTTCCCCGCCGACCACTGGACGAGCAGCCGACCCCCCACTGCGGAGCACGAGCGGGCGGGGGTGGTCGGCGAGCACGTGCCCCGGTGGGCGCGGGACGGGTCCGTCCCGGATCCGGGTGGTGGCGGCCGGCACCGGCACGACGCGCCGGGCGAGGAGCGGGTCCCGGTCGATCTCGGCTGGCGGGGCAACGGGCGGTGGGGCGCCGGGCCGACGGGCTGGCAGGAGCCGGCGGGCGGTGAGGTGTCGATTCCCGGTGCCGGCTGGTCGGAGCAGTATCGGGGGCGGCGGGTGGAAGACCCGTCCGGGTACGTCGGAAGCCGCCGGGCGGAGCCTGTACGGGACGATCCTCCTGCGGGTCCACCACCGAGCCGGCACAGTGGTCCGCCGTCGCCCCGTTCCGCGGTGTGGCCGGCCGGGGTGGAAGGTCCGCTCGGGCCGGCTGGACAGCCCGAGGAAATGCCCTGGCAGCCGCCCCGGTTGCGACATCAGCGGGGTGCCACGGGAGAACCGACCCGACGGAGCCGGCACTCGGCGGACGGGCCCCGGTCACGGGAGGCCGATCCGGAGTGGGCGGCCCGGGATCCTGGAGCGTGGCACCGGCCGGACCGGGAGCCGGCGGTGTCGCCGGATCCGTGGGATGCCTCGGGTGTCCACGGCTGGGACCGGCCGCTGGCTCCCGGGCGTGGCGGGTGGTCGGACGGCGGCCACCGGTGGTCGGAGTTCACCGACACTGGGCAGTGGGCGAGCGGCCAGCCCCGGCGGCGGGACCGTGAGCCGGGGGCCTGGTCCTCGCCGGAGTCATCCGAGGGCTTCTGGCCCGGTACCCGGCTCTCCGGCGACGACCCCCGGTGGATGGGGACGCCGCAGTCCGCGCCCCGGTCCCCGGCGGTGCCCGCATGGCCCGGGTCGGGTCCGGCGCCGCAGCATCGTCCCGCCCCCGCACCGGTGTCGTCGGGTGCGCCGGTGACCTCGCGCGGCCCGGCCCCGGTGCTGTCGCCCGGTGGGCTGCCGGGTCATCCAGCTGCCGGGGCACGGCCGCGTCCGGGTCGGGTGGTCGCGGTGCCTCAGGCCCGCCGGATCGAGGAGGACCTGCTCGATCCGGATCCGGCCGGCGGGATCCGATCGCTGCTCTACACCGTCGGCTGCTACCTGCTGCCGGCGCTGGCGGTCTTCGTCTGGCTGCTCACGCTGAGCGGTCAGGCCCCGGCCGGTTGTGTCACGGACCTCACCGGTGCCGGTTGCGACTCGCCGCAGTCACACGCGATCGAGTCGTTCGTCTCCGGGGGGCCACGGTTCGGGCTGGCGCTGGCGACGAGTCTGCTGGTGGCGGTGCTGCTACGGCGAATCGGGACGACGTGGCGTACGGCGACGCTGGCGTTGGCGTCGTCGGTGGTGGGCGGGGGCTGTCCACGGTGCTGATCAGCGCGGTGACCGGCGAGCCGATCGGCTGATCCGGCCACCTCTCTGGGTGGACTGCCCGGAGGAGGACCGCCGCCCGCGGCACCCCCGTACGCCGAGAGGCCCGCACCGGCTCGGTGCGGGCCTCTCGCAGGTGGTGCCGTGGTTACTTGCTCTGGACCACGTTCAGGTCGAACTTGGCCGTGACCTCGGGGTGCAGCTTGATCCGCACCGGGTACGAGCCGAGCGACTTGATGTGACCCGGCAGCTCCAGCCGACGCCGGTCGAGGGTCGGGCCGCCGGCCGCCTTGACGGCGTCGACGATCTCGGCCGGGGTGACCGAGCCGAAGAGCCGCCCGCCGTCACCGGCGCGGGCCGTCAGGTTGACCTTCAGGCCCTCGAGCTGCGTCTTGACCTCGCTGGCGTGGCCGAGGTCGCGGATCTCACGGGCCGAGCGGGCCCGCTTGATCACCGTGACCTGCTTCTCCGCACCCTTGGTCCAGGCGATCGCGAAGCCCTGCGGAAGCAGGTAGTTCCGGCCGTAGCCGTCCTTGACCTCGATGATGTCGCCCGGGGCACCGAGACCGGACACCTCCTGCGTCAGGATGATCTTCATTTCGGTGCCTCCTCTCAGCGGGTGGTGGCCGTGTACGGCAGGAGCGCCATCTCACGGGCGTTCTTGACCGCACGAGCGATCTGGCGCTGCTGCTGCGAGGTGACGCCGGTCACCCGCCGAGCGCGGATCTTGCCGCGGTCGGAGATGAACTTGCGCAGCAGCGCGGTGTCCTTGTAGTCGATGTAGTTGATCCCGTCCTTGTCGAGCGGGTTCACCTTCTTCTTCGGCTTGCGCAGTGCCGCAGCCTTGGCCATTGCTCGTGCTCCTGGTTTGCGATCGCGGGCGCTCGGCGCCATTAGAACGGGGGCTCCTCGTCGAAGTTTCCGCCGCCCGAACCGCTGCGGGAGGGGGCCGGTGCAGCCGATGCCCAGGGGTCGTCGAAGTTACCTCCGCCGCCCTGGCCACCACCACCACCGCCGCCGCCGAAGCCGCCGCCACCGCCGGAGCGGGACATCTTCTGCACCTTCGCCGTGGCGTACCGCAGCGACGGGCCGATCTCGTCGACCTCAAGCTCGATGACGGTGCGCTTCTCGCCCTCGCGGGTCTCGTACGACCGCTGCCGCAGCCGGCCGGACACGATCACCCGGGCGCCCCGCTGGAGCGACTCGGCGACGTGTTCGGCGACCTGGCGCCAGACGGTGCACGAGAGGAACAACGGCTCGCCGTCCTTCCACTCGCCGGAGGCCTTGTCCAGGAACCGGGGCGTGGATGCGACCCGGAACTTGGCGACCGCCGCACCCGAGGGGGTGAAACGCAGCTCAGGGTCATCGGTCAGGTTGCCGATGACCGTGATGGTGGTGTCTCCTGCCATGACCATCTCCTCGCACACTCGTCAGACGCTGCACAGGCTCGCAGAGCCGTACGACAGAGCCGACGAGTTCGATCCGGGCGAACCGGGGGGTGGACGCTTAGCGCATCTCCGGCCGGATGACCTTGGTGCGCAGCACGGACTCGTTGAGACGCAACTGACGGTCCAGCTCGGCCACCGCTGCGGGCGTCGCCTGCAGGTCGATGACGGCGTAGATGCCCTCAGTCTTCTTGTTGATCTCGTACGCGAGGCGCCGGCGGCCCCACACGTCGGTCTTCTCCACCGAGCCACCCGCAGTCCGAATCACGTTCAGGTACGTGTCGAGCGACGGGGCGACGGTGCGCTCCTCGAGGCTGGAGTCGAGGATCACCATGATCTCGTAATGACGCAAGACGTGCTCACCTCCTGTGGGCTAGGCGGCCACGGTCCTTCCGTGGCAGGAGGTCGTGCGTCGTGCCCGGTCCGGCCTGGGGGAACCCAGCCGGCGACGGGCAACCGGGCAAGGATACCCGGTCCCGACGATCATGCCGGCGACGGCCGGACACATCGCGTGGCGTACCGGCGGGGGCCGGGGCGGAAAGGGGACCGGGGCCCTCTCCCGCTCGTCGCACACGACGGGAGTGGGCCCCGGTCCACTGGGGCCGCGGGGCGCCCGGTCCGCATTCCTTGGGTGGGACCTGGGGAGGAACGACCACACCGATGAGGTTGGACCGGAAGCACCCCGCGGAGCTATATCGTGTTGTTATCTGAAGCTACAGCATGTGTTGCCACCTGCTGAGCGAAATGCCCTAATTGCTGGGATCTGGGCCTCCGGGGGCGCTCCCGTCGCCCGCCGGGCCGTAGGACGGTGGGTGGCCCGGTCCACGCGGGTGATTCGGGCTCCCACCAGGTCAACGACCACTCCGGAGCAGGGTGACGCCGGCCGGGGCGGGGCCCCACGGACGACGCGACGCGGGCCGCACGACGGCCCTTGCCGTCACCCGACGGCGACGACCGCCACGTAGGCTCGCCTGCATGCGTATCGGAGCCCACGTCGACTCGGCCGACCCGCTCGCGGAGGCGGCGTCCCGAGCCGCCGACGCCGTGCAGTTCTTCCTCTCCGACCCGCAGGGATGGAAGGCACCGAAGCCGAGAGAGGACACCGACCGCCTGCGCGCCGCGGAGGTCGACATCTACGTCCACGCGCCGTACGTCATCAACGTCGCCACGACCAACAACCGGATCCGGATCCCGAGCCGGAAGCTGCTGCTCGGGCACGCGACTGCCGCAGCCGGCATCGCCGCGAAGGGGGTGATCGTGCACGGCGGTCACGTCAACGCCGGCGACGACCTGGCGACCGGCTTCGACAACTGGCGCAAGACCTTCGCGTACGCCGCGGACAACGGCGGGTTCGGCGTGCCGGTCCTGATCGAGAACACCGCCGGCGGGGAGAACGCCTGCGCCCGGCGGCTGGACGCGCTGGCCCGGCTCTGGGACGCGGTGGGCGCCTACGACGTCGGATTCTGTCTGGACACCTGCCACGCCCACGCCGGTGGGGAGGAACTGCTCGACCTGGTGGACCGGGTCAAGGCGGTGACCGGACGGATCGACCTGATCCACGCCAACAACTCCAAGGACGCCTTCGACTCCGGCCGGGACCGGCACGACAACCTGACCGGCGGCACGATCGATCCGGAACTGGTGGTGGCGGTGATCCGGGCGGCCGGCGCACCGGTGATCGTCGAGACCCCGGGCGGGGTCGACGGGCAGGGTGCCGACATCGCCTTCCTCCGGGAACGGCTGGGCGGGACGTCGGCATGAGCAGCGGGACGTCCGACACGACACGGACCGGCCCCGAGCCGGGAACCGCCGTCGACCGGACCGCGACGGGAGTGACCGCCCCGGACCCGACGGGTCCCGGGAGCACGCCGGACGCCGACCCGGCACCGGCCGGAACGGCAGCGAACGCCGCCGGCACCACGAACGCCGCCAACACCACGACCGTCACCGCGCCCCCGGAGGACGCCGGGAAGCCGAGCGACGCCGTGGACCCGGACGTCACCGGGAAACGGGAGGACCCCCGGGACGGCGAGAAGGCGGAGAACAGCCAGACGGTCGAGGACGGCGGGCAGGCCAAGAACGGCAAGGCCAACGACAGCAAGAAGGTCGAGGACGGCAAGGACACCGGAAGGGCCGCGGACGGCAAGGACGGCAAGGACACCGGAAAGGCCGCGGACGGCAAGGACGCCACGGAGCGCGCCGACGCCACCGGCGATGAGCCGTCGGACCCCTGGCAGGCGTTCGGGCCGGCCCCGGAGAGCGTGCCGGGGCGGCTCCGGCGGGCGGCGCGCGCGGTCGGCCGGTTCCTGGTCCACGAGTGGACGCTGGCGACCCTCGGCTCGCTGGTGCTGGCCGTCCTGCTGACCTGGCCGACGCTGCGCTACCCGCTCTACACGCTCCCGCAGGACTACTACGACCCGGCTCTCCAGGCCTGGCAGGTCGCCTGGTCCGGGCACATCCTGCTGACCGACCCCGCCCAGTTGTGGCAGGCGAACACCTTCTACCCGGAGCCGTGGAGCTTCGCCTTCTCCGACACCCTCCTCGGGTACGCCCCGGCCGGGATGATCGGTACCGGCCCCGAGGCCGCCGTTCTCCGCTACAACATCCTCTTCGTGCTCGCGCACGCGCTGGCCACGCTGGGGGCGTACGCGCTGGCCCGGCAGCTCGGCGCGGGCCGGATCGGCGCGGCGGCGGCCGGGGTGGGCTACGCGTACGCGCCCTGGCTGCTGGCGCAGGCCGGTCACCTGCACGTCATCTCCAACGGCGGCATCCCGCTGGCACTGGCCATGCTGGCCCGGGGGCACGGCTGGTCGCTGCGGTACGGCTACCGCCCGAAGCGGCGGCACGCCGGCTGGGCGCTGGCCGGGTGGCTGGTCGCCGCCTGGCAGCTCAGCCTCGGCTTCGGCATCGGCCTGCCGTTCGCGTACGTGCTGGCCGGAGTCGTGCTGGTCGCCACGCTCACCTGGTACCTGCGCCGGTACTGGATCCGCCCGGTCCGCCACCCGTTCGGCGCCCGGCTGCTGATCACCGACGTGGTCGGCGGTCTGGTCTTCGCCGCGACCGGCGCGCTGCTGGCCATCCCGTACTTCACCGTGGCGGAGCAGCACCCGAACGCCCGGCGCAGCATCGGCGACATCGACATCTACTCGCCGCCGGCCTTCGGTTTCCTGACCGCGCCCGCCGAGTCGCGGATCTGGGGTGGCCTGCACGAAGGAGCGCGGGCCGCGCTGCCCTGGCACCCGGAGATGACCCTGCTACCGGGCTTCGTGCTCTACGCGCTCGCCCTCGGTGGGCTGTTCTTCTCGGTGTGGCGGGTGCGCCACCGACTGCTGCTGCTCGCCGGGGTGCTGGTCAGCATGGTGCTGGCTATGGGCACCCGGTTCTTCGGCGGCACCTTCACCTACGTCCCGCTCGTCGAGCACCTGCCCGGCTGGGACGGCATCCGGACGCCGGGACGGCTGATGCTCTGGACCACCCTGCTGCTCGGGCTGCTCGCCGCCGGCACCCTCACCACCTTCGCCATGCGGGTACGTGAGATCGCCGCCCAGCGGATCCCGCCCTGGCCCGGCCCGTGGCTGCGGGCGGCGACCCTGCTGCCGCTGCTGCTGGTGGTCGTGGAGGGACTGAACGCGACGCCGCACCCGGTGGTGCCGCCCCAGCCTGCGGCGATGCGGACCGTGGAGGGACCGGTGCTGGTGCTGCCCAGCGGGCAGAACCTCGACCAGCCGGTGATGCTCTGGACGACCACCCGGTTCCCGGACGTGGTCAACGGCGGCAGCGGCTTCACCCCGATGAAGCTGACCGAGACGCGGCAGGCGACGCAGACCTTCCCCGACCCGGTCAGCATCGACCACCTGCGGCGGCTCGGGGTGCGGACGGTGGTCGTCCCCCGTACGCAGGCCGCCGGTACCCCGTTCGAGGCCGCCGTCGAGCTGCCGGTCGACGGGCTCGGCATCCGTCGGGAGGAGATCGGCGACGCCGTGGTCTACCACCTCTAGGGGCAACGCCGCTCGGTTAAGGTCCGGCGGGTGTTTCGCAATGGTTTGTGATGATGTCGATTGCGATGGTGGCTTTGTAGCTGCGCCGGTCTATGTTGGGTCCGCGGGCTTGGTACTTGGAGTTCGAGCGTTTGATCATCCGGGTTTTCACCCGGATCCGGCGGTCGGGTAGCAGGTGGGCCAGGACCACGCGGCCGATGGCGCCGACCAGGTCGATGACCGTGTCAGCGATGACGCCGGCGGCGTTGGTGATCTGGTCGCGGGCGGTGTTCAGGGCGATGGTGAAGCTGGCCCGGTCGGGGCTGGTGGCGGGCTGGCTGTCGGTGGCATCGGTCATAGCGGTGCGGAGGACCTGGTAGACGGTGAGCAGGGCGTAGATCTCCTGGTCGATGCCGCCGGGGGTGCGGGCACGCAGGACCCGGCCGCCGAGGATGCTGGATTTCAGCTCCAGATAGGCGGTTTCGATCTCCCATCTGCGGTGATACAGCTTCATCAATTCGCCGGCGGGATGGGTGTGCGGGTCGAGCAGGGTGGTGATCAGCCGGTAGCCACCGGTGCGGATGCCGTCGGTGGTGGTGACGCTGATCTGGGCGTCGATGACCCGCACCCGTACCGTGCCGATCGTCGAGAGCCAGGACCCGTCGCGGTAGCGGGTGATCACGGGCAGGCGGCGGCCGTTCTTGCAGCGGATCAGCAGGTCGGCCCTGGTCGCGGCGAGTGTGGTGATGAGGTCGGCGGCGGCATAGTTACGGTCGGCCAGCAACAGCATCCCGGCCCGCAGGCTACGGGCCAGGGTGCGGGCCTGGTCGAGTTCACCGGTGCTGACCGGGCCGAACACGGCGTCGATGATCGAGCGGGTGCCGCAGGTCAGCAGGACACTCAGCCTCACTGCCGGGTAGCCGGCCCCGCCGTGGTTACCCCGTTGTTTGCGGTAACGGTCCCGGACCGCCTCGGCGTCGGCTACCGACATCATGGTCCCGTCGATCGCGGTCACCAGCAGCCCCCGCCAGCGCACGGCATGGTTCGCCGTGGTGACGGCCGGGCCACGGAGCAGATCAAACAACGCCCGCAGCGGCGCGGACCCGAGCCGCTGCCGTGCCTCACGTAACGTCCCCGAGGACGGCTCGGCCAGGCCCAGCCCGGCCAGACCGGCGGTCAGTTTCTGCCACACCTGCCCGTAGCCGAGTTCGGCGAACAGACAACCTGCCAGAACGAGATAGACCACCACCCGGGCCGGCAGCAGTCGGATCCGCTGCTGCGTACGGCGGGTCGCAGCGAGGATCTCATCGACCATCTCGAAGGGTATGAACTGGGTCAACTCACCCAGATGACCCGGTGCGAACACACCCGCGGCTACCCTCACCGTACGGGTTATGGCAATCTGATCAACCAAAGCGGAGTTCCTGGTCTCGAGGGTGTCTTGGAGTGACTCACCTCAATACCGGAACTCCGCTTCCTCATGCCCGAACGACACACCCCTCGACAGCCACCACAACGCCTTAACCGAGCGGCGTTGCCTCTAGGGGTCGCACGCCCCTCGGAGGGTTCGCGCGTCGGCCAGCACCTCCGCGGAGCAACCCCGGGGCCAGAGCTGCGGAGACGTCCGGAGCCACCGGGGCCGACGGTCAGTCAGGTCGCGGCGGCACCGTCCGGTGCTGGCGCCGTCGTGCGCTGCCGCCAGCGGGTGTACCAGGGCGCGTCCGGTGCCCCGTCGAGGATCCCCCCGTCCGGATCGTCCGGGTAGGTGGCGCGGACCGGGTCACGTTCCGGGTGCAGGACGTCCCGCACGATCAGCACGCAGAGCAGCACCACCGTGGCCAGCCGCAGCGTCGAGGCCAGCACGAACACGCCCTCCGGGAAGACCGGCCGGCTGGTCGCCGAGCCGAGCAGTTCGCCGTAGAACGCGACGAAGTAGCAGACCTCGGCGACCTGCCACGCCAGGAATGCCCCCCAGCGCGGTCGGGCCAGCACCGCCAGGGGCAGCAGCCAGAGCACGAACTGCTGGGACCAGACCTTGCTGAAGATCAGGAAGGCGGCGACCACGAGGAACGCGAGCTGGGCCAGGCGCGGGCGACGCGGGGCCAGCAGCGCCAGCCCGGCCACGCCGAGGCAGGCCAGGCCGAAGAGTGCGTACGAGAGGTAGTTGAGCGTGGGAATGTTGGCGTTCAACCACTCGAACGGCCCCTGTTCGGTGGGGCTGCCCGGATTGATCTTTCCGTCGAGGTACCGCCCGATGTACCAGAGCGTGCCCCAGTCGATCGGCCGGGTGCTGTTCAGCTCGAAGAAGCGGTCCCAGTTCTCCCGGTACGGCACGGCCGCCGGCAGGTTCACCGCGACCACGGTCAGGGCCGCCGTACCGAGGGCGGTGACTGCGGCGCGCACCCGCCCGGCGCGGAGGGCGAGCACCAGGATCGGGCCGAGGACGAACAGTGGCCACATCTTGGCCGCGCCGGCCAGGCCGAGCAGCACCCCGGCCAGGGCCGGCCGGCTGCGGGCCCAGGCCAGCAGCCCCAGCGCGCCGAGGCCGACGGCGAGCAGGTCCCAGTTGACGGTGGCGGTGAGCAGCAGCGCCGGGGCGAGGGCGAAGAGCGCGGCGTCCCACGGTCGTCGGCGGCGCAGGGCGAGGATGACGGCGACCGTGACGACGGCCAGCGCGCCGAGCACCAGCGCGTTCAGGTTGTAGAACCACATGCCCTGGTTGATGCCGGGATCGTCCACCCCGACGGCGTGCACCGGCAGGCCCAGCGCCCCCATGAAGTACCCGGTGAGCACCGGGTACTCGACCGGGTGGTCCCGGTAGGGGACCTTGCCCTCGTTGATGCCCTCGGCGTAGTAGAGGGCGAGCACGTCGGTGTAGCAGAACCGGGTGTACTGGATGTTGTTCTGCCAGGCGCCGTCCTGGCAGGGCGACTTCTGCACCCAGTGCAGGGCCAGGGTGAGGCAGGTCAGGGCGAGCACGATCCGTACCGCCGTCCAGAAGCGACGCTCCGAGCCAGCCGGCCGGTCTCGGGCGACCGCGTGGTCGCCGAGCGGGCCGCCGATGAGCTGGGATGCGCCCCGGACGAACCCGTCGGACCGGGACGGATGGTCGCTGCGCTCGGCGTCGTCGATGCCAGGGGTCGCCTGCGTGCTCATAAGGTGCATCCTGCACTACGTCAGCGCCACGTCGCGCCCTTGAGCCTCCGCGGCAACGAGTTTCCAATCGATCACGCACGCCGCACGTGCCGGACACGGCCGGACCTTGCGGATCTGTTCCGGCTGAGCCGGATGACACCTGGCCGGACTCCCGGCACCCCTCTCAAGGGACGCGATGGTCAGTTCGGGCACTCACCCGACCTTTGCGCCTCCGCCTAATTAACTCCATTGTCAAACATTTTAAATATCCTTGACAAAGATCGAAGTTTAGCTATTATAGCTGGGCGCACTTCAATCGGCGACACGGGGGATTAATGGATTACTATTTTCTGGGCCCATCATCGATAAAGATAGACGGGGCTCATATATCCCTACCCGGCCCCCGCACCAGAAATCTCTTGGCGGCGTTACTGATAACGCCCAACAAGACCGTTTCCGTGGATCGCCTGATCGACGCGGTATGGAATCAGCAGCCGCCCGCCACAGCACGTCAACAGGTCCAGAACCGGCTGGGCAGGCTTCGCCGCCTGCTCGCGCCGATCCCGAATCAGCAGATAGTGCGCGTCGGCGGAGGATATCGCCTCGAGGTTGACGAAGATCGGATCGACGGACACAAGTTCCGGGCGCTCTGGGCGGACGCGGACCGGGCTCGACGCTCGAGCCGGCTTGATCACTCTATCAAGCTCCTGCGTGACAGTCTCAGCCTTTGGCGAGGGTCAGCTCTCGAGGACATCGATTCCCAGAAACTCAGAGCGCAAGCGGTCCGATGGGAAGAAGACCGAATCAAGGTCATCGAAACCCTCATCGAATTGGAGTTCACCCGGTCTCGACACTGCGCCGTAACCGGTGACCTGCAAGGCTGGATCCACCATTATCCCTACCACGAGGCCCTGCACTGCCGGCTGGCTGAAGCGCTACACATGGCATGTCGCACAGCTGAGGCATTGGAGGTGCTGCGCCAGTTGATGGCCAGGATGACCACGGTGTCGACGACGCGTGAAAAATGACCCTGTGTCGACGGGTCAAAACTGACCCCCTTCAGTGATCTTGAGTTAAGACATGGAGGGTGATCAAAGTGGAGGATTGGGCGGAAATCCGCCGGCTCTACCTGGCCGAGCAGATGCCGATCAAGGCGATCGCACGCAGGCTCGGGCTGTCGCGTAACACGGTCCGTAGCGCGGTTCGGTCGGTGCAGCCGCCGAAGTACGTGCGGGCGGCGAAGGGCTCGATCGTGGACGCGGCCGAGCCGCGGATCCGGGCGTTGTTGAAGGAGTTTCCGGACATGCCGGCGACGGTGATCGCGGAGCGTATCGGTTGGACGCGGTCGTTGACGGTGCTCAAGGAACGGGTCCGTGAGTTGCGGCCGGTGTATGCGCCGGTTGATCCGGCTTCGCGCACTGTCTACGGGCCTGGCGAGCGGGCGCAGTGTGATCTGTGGTTCCCGCCGGCGCCGGTTCCGTTGGGGTTCGGGCAGGTGGCCTCCCCGCCGGTGCTGGTGATGGTGTCGGGCTATTCCCGCTGGTTGTGCGCGACGACGATCCCGACGCGGTCCGCGGAGGATCTGGTCCTGGGGCAGTGGGCGGTGTTGGGTCAGCTGGGTGGGGTGCCGCGGGAGTTGGTGTGGGACAACGAGTCCGGGGTGGGCCGCTACGGTGGCGCGCAGCCCAAACTCACCGCGCAGTTCAGCGTGCTACGCGGGATGGTGGGCACCAGGGTGCGGATCCTGCGCCCGCGGGATCCGGAGTCCAAGGGCCTGGTCGAGCGTGCCAACGGCTATCTGGAGACCTCCTTCCTGCCCGGACGCCGGTTCGCCAGCGTGGCCGATTTCAACATCCAGTTGGCTGATTGGATCGCCCTGGCCAACACCCGGCCGAAGCGGGCACTCGATGCGGCGGCGCCGGCCGATCGGATCGGCGCGGACCGGGCCGCGATGGGCGCGTTGCCGCCGATCGAGGCCACGGCGATCGGCTGGCGGCACACGGTACGACTCGGACGTGACCACTACGTCCGGCTCGACAGCTGCGACTACTCGGTGCACCCGAACGCCGTGGGGCACCGGGTCGAGGTCACCGCCGATCTGCACACCGTGCGCGTCCTGCGCTCCGGTGTTCTGGTCGGCGAGCACGAGCGGTGCTGGGCCCGGCAGCAGACCATCACCGACCCCGAGCACACGAAGGCGGCCGCGGTGATGCGGCAGGCGTATCAAGACCGGCCCCGAGGCCGCGCCGCGGCCCAGGTCGCGTGTCGGGACCTGGCCGACTACGACCGGATCCTCGGCACCAGCGGCGACGACCTGGCGGAGGTGGCCTGATGACCCCCACCACCACGGCGGCGCAGGCGAGTGCGCTGACCGCCGCCGCGTCCTTGCTGGCCACCGCCGCGTTGATGGACGCCGTCGGCGCGCAACGCGTGTCGGTGACCGTGGCCGACATCGACATCGACATCCAGGTCCCGGCCCGCACCGGCACCGAAGCGGCCCGGGCGGCGGTCGTGGCCGCCTACGCCCACGCGTTGTCGACGCCGGTGCAGCGCCGCGCCGGCGGCCCGCACACGTGGATCGAGGCCCACGGCACCATCGCCGGCCACCCGGTCCACGTCTGGACCATCGCCGACGTCGAACCGGCCACGCGACAGGCGATGGCCTGATGCCCACCAAGACCACCACCCACCCCGGCCGCACCGGCACGCCGACCAGCCGGGACACCACCGCCGAGATCGCCTACCTGACCCGCGCGCTCAAGGCGCCGACCCTGCGTGACGCCGTCACCCGACTGGCCGACCGCGCCCGCACCGAGAACTGGACACACGAGGAATTCCTGGCCGCCTGCCTCCACCGTGAGGTCGCCGCCCGGGAGTCCCACGGCGGTGAGGGCCGCATCCGCGCCGCCCGCTTCCCCGCCCGGAAGGCCCTGGAAGAGTTCGACTTCGACCACCAGCGCTCGTTGAAACGCGACCTCCTCGCCCACTTGGGCACCCTCGACTTCGTCGCCGCCCGAGACAACGTGGTGTTCCTCGGCCCTCCCGGCACCGGCAAGACCCACCTCGCCACCGGCCTGGGCATCCGTGCCTGCCAAGCCGGCCACCGCGTCGCGTTCGCCACCGCCGCCGAATGGGTCGCCCGACTGGCTACCGCGCACAACGCCGGCCGACTACAGGACGAGATCACCAAACTCGGCCGCATCCCACTGATTATCATCGATGAGGTCGGCTACATCCCGTTCGAACCCGAAGCCGCGAACCTGTTCTTCCAACTCATCTCCGCCCGCTACGAACGCGCCAGCCTCATCGTCACCTCGAACAAACCCTTCGGCCGCTGGGGCGAGGTCTTCGGCGACGACACCGTCGCCGCCGCCATGATCGACCGCCTCGTCCACCACGCCGAAGTCATCAGCCTGAAAGGAGACAGCTACCGCCTCAAAGACCGCGACCTCGGCCGCGTCCCCGCAGCCACCAACGACGACCGATGAACAACCAGGGGGTCAAATTTCGGCCGCCGCTAAAGGGTCAAATTTCGAATGTCGTTGACACACGGACCTTGGAATCAGTGCGGGCACAGAAGTGCAAGGTCTGTACCGCCGCCTCCTGGCCTCTGCGGACGGGAAGGGGCTCTCCATCGAGTTGGCCCCGCACGTTACGGCAGCACTTCACCAGGTGTTGATGGAGACCTCACGGGCCCTCAAGCTGCTCAACTCCACGATCGCCAGCGGTTGACGTAGGCGCGGGACGGATCGGGGTAGATCCGTCCCACGCCGTTCGGTCACGCACAGCAGCTACGTGCAGGCTTCCAGCCACCCGGTCGGCCGGGTCGCGAAGTCGGGGACCGGGCCGGCCAGCGGACGAGTCGTAGAAGAACAAACAGGCCTCAGGACTCTGGTTCGCGGCCATCATGGGCGTCCAGCCCTCTTCACCCGCATAGCCCGCCAGCGTCTTCCGGTACACCGTGGAGCCGATGGTGCTCTTGATCCGCGCCTCCCCGGTGCTGCCGGGGTAGTTCGTATAGCGCGTCCAGTACGCCTGGCACGCCGAGGAGTATCGGAGCTCGATGAAAACACCATTCTTCGCGGTGACGTAGTCCACGGTGGTGGCGGTGGAGCAGCCCAACGCCACCGGGTCCTTGCCGTTACAGGACAGGTAGCCGCTTCGATGATCGTGCCGGGAGCCGTCACCGTTTTCCCATCATCCCGCCACACCTGCCGGCTCTGCCGGCCGTGGTTCATCGCCCGATGTTCGGCACCGGCCCGGGCGGGGTGCGCCCGCCGGGAGAGCCTCCGCAATCCCCGCATACGGGCTGTCCGAGCAGCCGCGCCGAAAGAAGTCGCCGGTTGAGCGGAGGGTGTTCCGCTCAACCGGCGACTTCAGTCGGACAGTGCTTCGACGGCACAGGCCGAGAAGGGTACGTGGTGGCGCCTCAGTCGTCGCCATACCGGGGTGTTGGTGACACCAGGTCACCGCCGCCACCGCCGCCCGGACCGGGCGGGTTGCCCGGGTTGGGCGGGGTGGTCGGGTTAGGCGGGGTGGTCGGCCCGGGGTTACCACCCCCGGGGTCCTGGCAGCGGATGTTCAGCGGGTCAACACAGGGCGGGTTCTGGCCGGGCGGCGGGGTGGTCGGCGGCGGAGGCGGCTCGACGCCGTTGCCCGCGTTCACGTCACCACGGCCCGTGATCTCCGGCAGATCGATCTTGTCAGCGCCCTTGAGCGCCGTCTCCATGTAGCGTTCCCAGATGTCGGCGGGCAGACCTCCACCACCGATGTCGTTCTTGTTCTTGTCGAGGATCTTCGGCTTCTGCGGATCCTTGCTACCGACCCAGACAGCGGTGGCGAGTTGGGGGGTGTAGCCGACCATCCAGGCGTCCGCGTTGTTCTTGGTGTTGCCGTACTGCCAGGTGCCGGTCTTGCCAGCGGCCTCCCGGCCGTCGAGGGCGTTGTCGACGCTGCCGGGAATCTTCTTCAACACGGCGGTCACCTCGCGAGCGACCTCCCGCTTGATCCGTTGCTGCCCAAGGAGCTTCTCACCGGTGCCGGGGACCTTCTCCCACTTTCCGGTCTCCTTGTTCTGCTGCTCGACCAAGAGCACGAAGTGTGCCTTGTTGTACGAGCCGTCGTTGGCGAGGGTGGCCAGGCCGTTGGCGTGGTCCAGCACGGTGACCGGGAACTGGCCGTAGGCGATGACCTCGTCGAACTTCGAGGGGGAGAGCTTCTCCGGCTCGCTCTTCAGCAGGTTGTAGGCCTTCACCGGCTCCCGGGTCCACATGGTGGTGATGCCGGCCTGCCGAGCCATCTCGACCACCTTGGCCGGCTTGATCTTGCTGGCCACGTGGTAGAAGGGCACGTTGTACGACTGGACGGTCGACTCCTCCAGCGTGCACCACCGGTTGCAGCGGCCGTTGGCACTGACGTCCCGGCCCGCGTTGCCGATCTCGTCGGCGAAGCCCTCCGGCTTGAACGGCTTGGCGTCCCAGTGCGAGTTCACCGAGATACCCTCGTTGATCGCTGCGGCGAGGGTATAGATCTTGAACGTCGAGCCCGGCGGGTGGCCCCCCGACAGTTCACCGTTGACGTCGGTGTTGAAACCCGCGTAGTCGATGTGCGTGCCGTTGTCGCCCCCGTAGTAGGCCAGCACCCGGCCGGTCTTCGGGTCGATCGAGACCACCGCCGCCATCAGGTTCTTCGGCTGGTCGTAGAGCTCGGAGCCCTTCACCGCCTGGCGCGCGGTATCTTCCGCCGCCTTTTGCATCTTCGGGTCGATGGTGGTGGTGATCCGGTAGCCGCCGTTACGGAGCGCGTCGACGCAGCTCACCTTCCCGGCCGCGCCGGATTCGGAGCAGACGCCCCACTGCTCCAACTCCTTGCGGACGTAGTTGACCACGTTGCCGGTCGGGGAGTCCACGCCGAAGCCGTTCGACTTCTCGGCCTGCATCTTCGGGAACTCGGTCGGCCGTTCGGCGGGCTTCAGCCAGCCCTCTTCCACCATTCCGCCGAGGACGTAGTTCCACCGGTCCTGTGCGGCCTTGGCCGCCTCCGGGCCCTTGGTCGGGTCGTACCCCGGATGGGTGCCGCTGGCCTGCGGCTGCTTGATCACCCCGGCCAGCGCCGCCGCCTGCGCCACGTCGAGGTCCTTCGCCGACTTCCCGAAGTACGCCTTCGCCGCCGCCTCGACTCCGTACGCTCCCCGACCGAAGTAGATCGTGTTCAGGTAGTGCTGCATGATCTGGTCTTTGGAGTACTGCTCGTTCAGCTTGGAGGCGAGGATCGCCTCCTTCACCTTCCGGGCGTACGAGTCGTCCTTCAGGCCGTCATAGGCGTTCCGCGCGTACTGCTGGGTGATCGTCGAGGCGCCCTGCTTGGTACCGCCGGTGAAGTTGTTCCAGGCGGCGCGGGCGATGCCCTTGTAGTCGACCCCCGAGTGCTCGTAGAAGTTGCGGTCCTCGGCGGCGGCCACGGCGTGCTGCACGTAGGGCGGGATGTCCTTGATCGTGACGAACTCGCGGTTCTCGCTGCCGAGCTTGGCGACGACGCCCTTCTTGTCCTTCATGAGGACGGTCGTCGCCAGGGGCAGCGGCACCTCGTTGGGGAGGACCACGTTGGTTGAGTAGTAGGTGAAGCCGACCACGCCTCCACCGACGAGCATGATGAGGACCGCGAAGCTGGCGATCAGGATGTTCACTCGCCTGCGCTTCTTCGCCCGCCGCCGGGTGTCCGGGTCCTGGCTGCGGCTGCGCCGGCCGGGGCCGGTCGGCCCGCCGGGGCCGTCCAGGTCCGGGCCGGATCCTCCCGGCGGGGAAACGCTGGCCCGGGCGACGGTGGCCCGGCCGGCCATCCCGCCGGCTGCCGCACCACCGACTGCGGCCGAGCCGACCGAGGCGCGACCGCTGGAGCCGCCGACCGAGGCGCGACCGGCCGAAGCGGGGCTGACCGGGCGCGCCGAGCCGACCGAGGCCCGGCCGCTGGAGCCGTTCCCCACCGGGGCCCGACCGGCCGGGGCACCGCCGGCCGCGGGCGGCACCGGCACCGACGCCCGACCCGAACCGGCCCGACCGACCGAGGCCGAGCCGGACGGGGGCGGGCTGATCGGGGGGGCCATGCCGGGACGCGGCACGGAGGCGGAACCGGACACCGACGCGCGTCCGCTCGACCCGGCCGCCCGGGGTGTCGGGGTGGCCCGGCCGCTGGGTGTCGCGCCATCGCGCCCGGAAGACCATCCGGTTCCCCGGCTCTCCGCGCCGGGGCGGCGGTACGCGTCGTCCGCCCCCGGCCCGGGGTCACCGTCCGAGCCCGGAATCCGGGCCCGCCCATGCGGGGAACTGGGATCGCCGTACGAGTTCATTCCTCACACCCTGCCGGTCGCGGTGGGACGCGAACACGCCACCACCGGTTTGCCGTGAGCTGTGCCACGTGGTCTCTCCGCCCGAGAATCTCGGGACGGGAGCCGCGGTATCTGCGCCGACCGGGGCGATCCGCCGGAATGGCTGCCGATCGTCCCGCTCGTCGTCGTTGTCGGCGGCCGCCGAGGCGCGGGGTTCACCGTTGCGCCTCTCGCCTCCGTCGCACGGCCGGACCACCGACCGCGTCCTGTTCCTGCCCGTCGTCCATGCCCGCGACCAGGCCGTCCCGGCCGAGCTGGAACTGCTCGACGAGATGGTTCCAGTCACAGCCGAGGCACACCTCCACCACGAAGACCTGGAACTCACGCAGAGTCAGCGCCAGGACCGGGAGTTCGTCCCGGGTGCGCGCCTGGCCGGCGGACTGCTTCAGTTCGTCCCCGTAAATGTAGTGGACGTGAGTCAGGTTCTCCCGTCGGCAGATCGGGCACCGTTGGTCGGTCGGTTCGCCATGGAACCGGGCCGCGTTCTTCAGGTACGGCGACGCGTCGCAGACGTCGTACGTGCCGACCCGGCCGGACAGGACCTCACGCAGCACCGCCCGCTTCTGGAGCGAGTAGTCGACCACCTGGCGCTGCGTACGCATGCGGCAAAGGGTACGCGCTCCGGCCGGACCGGGCGACAACGCTCACGTTCGGTCACGACACGAATCCCCCAAGGGGTTTGCCCCGCTGAGGGCGAGCCGCTAAGTTGCGATGTATCGGTCCGATACATCGCGTCGGCCACCGGTCCGTGGTCAGGGAAGAGAGAGGATGGCCCGTGCTCGAGCTAGCCATCCTCGGCCTGCTTCAGGAGTCCCCGATGCACGGCTACGAGCTGCGCAAGGAGCTCGCCGCCAAGCTGGGCGCGATCCGGGCGGCCATCAGCTACGGCTCGCTCTACCCCACGCTGCGCCGGCTCCAGGCGGCGGGATGGATCACCGAAGCCGACGAGACACCGGCGACCGCCGAGGAGGTTCCCGCGCTGACCAGCCGACGCGGTCGGGTGGTCTACAAGATCACTGCCGAGGGCAAGGAACGCTTCGCCCAGCTGATCGCCCAGGCCGGTCCGGAGACCTACGACGACACCGGCTTCGGCGTGCACTTCGCGTTCTTCGCCCGCACCGACCAGGCCACCCGCCTGCGGATCCTGGAAGGTCGGCGACGCAAGATCGAGGAGCGCCGCGAGGGTCTGCGCGACGTGCTGGCCCGGGCGGCCGAGCGTCTCGACGCGTACACCCTGGAACTCCAGCGCCACGGCCTCGACGCCTGTGAGCGCGAGGTCCGCTGGCTGGAGGAGCTCATCGCCAACGAGCGCTCCGGCCGGGCCCCGACCGCCCCGGGCACCGGGACGGTCGACGGTCCACGAGAAGACACCAGCCCGCCTCCGCCTGGAGAGTCCAGGAATGAGCGGCCGTGATGAAGAAGAAGGAGGCAGACGCTATGGGCTCCGTCCGCGTCGCCATCGTCGGTGTGGGTAACTGCGCCTCGTCCCTCGTACAGGGCGTGGAGTACTACCGGAACGCCGACCCGAACGATCGCGTCCCGGGTCTCATGCACGTCACCTTCGGCGACTACCACGTCTCGGACGTGCAGTTCGTCGCGGCGTTCGACGTGGACGCCAAGAAGGTGGGCATGGACCTCGCCGAGGCGATCGTGGCCAGCGAGAACAACACGATCAAGCTGTGCGACGTGCCGCCGACCGGCATCACCGTGCAGCGCGGCCCGACCTTCGACGGCCTGGGCCAGTACTACCGCGAGATCATCGAGGAGTCGGACGCCGAGCCGGTCGACGTCGTGCAGGCACTGCGCGACGCGCAGGTCGACGTGGTGGTCTCCTACCTGCCGGTCGGTTCCGAGCAGGCCGACAAGTTCTACGCCCAGGCGGCCATCGACGCCGGCTGCGCGTTCGTGAACGCCCTGCCGGTCTTCATCGCCTCGGACCCCGAGTGGGCCAAGAAGTTCGAGGACGCGGGCCTGCCGATCGTCGGTGACGACATCAAGAGCCAGGTCGGTGCCACCATCGTGCACCGGGCGCTGGCGAAGCTGTTCGAGGACCGTGGGGTCGAGCTGCTGCGCACGTACCAGCTCAACTTCGGCGGCAACATGGACTTCATGAACATGCTGGAGCGCAACCGGCTGGTCTCGAAGAAGATCTCGAAGACCCAGTCGGTCACCTCCCAGGTGCCGCACGAGATGGCCAAGAGCGACGTGCACATCGGCCCGTCCGACCACGTACCGTGGCTCGACGACCGCAAGTGGGCGTACATCCGCCTGGAGGGCCGCTCCTTCGGTGACACCCCGCTGAACGCCGAGCTGAAGCTCGAGGTGTGGGACTCGCCGAACTCGGCCGGTGTCATCATCGACGCCGTCCGGGCCGCGAAGATCGCGCTGGACCGGAAGATCGGCGGCCCGATCCTGTCGGCCTCGTCGTACTTCATGAAGTCCCCGCCGGTGCAGTACGCCGACCACGACGCGCACGCCGCCGTCGAGGCGTTCATCGCCGGCGAGGTCGAGCGCTGACGCGCTGACCACCGCACACCGTCGAGGGCCGGGTCCGTATCGGACCCGGCCCTCGCCGTCTGGCTCAGGCCAACGTCCCCAGCAGCACGGTTGGATAGTCTCGCTGTACGTCAACCACGCTCGGCACTACTGCTCCTCCTTGGTGAGTCGGTCGAGCAGATCCTGTTGAACGGCTCCGACGTTCATGCCGAGCGCCGCCAGGAAGCCACGCTCTGCCAGCCGTCGGTACGGGCACGGAAACGGGTCGCCACACACGCAGCGGCCGGCGTCCGCGAGCCGGTGGCTGCGGTGCAGCCGGTGGCTCAACCGCCAGACGGTCGGTGACACGCACTCGACCGGCGGTTCGGCGGGCGGGTCCGCCGGGTCGAACGTGAGCCGCATCAGCTCATCGCCAGCCCGAGCCGCCACCGCCACGCGCGGGTGAGCACTGCGCCGGCTGGTCGGCGGCCCCGAGGTGATGCGTGCGCAACTCGCCCATCTGCGGAGCGTGGCCGGGTGGCCCAACGTGGAGATCACGGTTCTGCCGTCCGTCGCGGGCGCGCACGCCAGCCCGGACGGGCCCTTCGACGTCTTCCGGATGCGCCGGCCCTACCCACCCGCCGGCTGCATCTCCACCGCCGTCGGCACGGTAGTGGTGGAAGGAGAGAAGGCCGCTTCGCTCATCCAGCGCTACGATCGGCTACGGCGTGCGGCCCTGCATAACGGTGCCGCGCAACGGTTCCTCTTCGATCTGGAAGCACGTCTGGAGTGAACGCATGGCGAGTGTCGACCGGCCCGGAGCGCAGGAACTGGGCGAGGTGGCCTGGCACGTGAGCACCCGCAGTGGCAACGGCGGTGGTAACTGCGTAGAGGCCGGGCCGGTGCTCGACGGCAGCCGGCGGGTCGCCGTACGCGACAGCAAGGACCGCAGCGGGCCGGTCCTGGTCTACTCCGCGACTGCCTGGACGGCCTTCGTCGCCGGTCTACGTGCGGGCGGGGAATCACCCTCCTGACGGACCCGGCACCGGCCGCCCGGCGGGTCGTCGGTTGCCGTGGATCTGAGACAGCCGTAGAGACATCGCCTCCTGCCACGGTCTGATCGCGGGGCAGCTGCTGGAACTGGAGGTCAGGACCAGGCGCGTTGGAGTGCCACCCGGGCCTCCAGCTCCAGCAGGTGCACCTTGCGGGGCAGGCCGCCACCGAAACCGACCAGCTTCCCGCCCGCCCCGACGATCCGGTGGCACGGCACGATCACCGGGAGCGGGTTCCGGTTGCAGGCCACCCCGACCGCCCGCGCCGCACCGGGATCGCCGACCGCCTTCGCCACCTCGCCGTAGGTTACCGTCTCCCCGTACGGGATGCGGGTCATCTCCCGCCACACCGCCCGCTCGAACTCCGAACCCCGGCGCGCGACCACCGGCACGGTGAACTCGACCAGCTCCCCCGCGAAGTACGTGTCCAACTCCGCCACGGTCCGCCGGGACAGCTCGCTCCGGGCCGGGCCGGCCGACTCCACCCGTCCGAAGTGCACGCCGCAGACCGCCGTGTCGTCCACGGCCACGGAGAGTTCGCCGATCGGGGTGTCGAGCACGGTCCAGCGCATGACCTCATTGTCCAGCTCGCGGCGACAGGATCCGCCGCTGCCCCAGCGATGGCCGCAACCGGTGATCAGGTGGCACGGTTTGTTCAAGTATCAGCAGGAGCGATCGCGGGAACTTCGGGAGTGGGACAGTGAGCAGCCAGGAAGCCGGCTGGCGCCCGTACCCGGGCACCTACACCGCGTCCTGACCGACGCGGTCTCCCATTGGCTCACGCCTGCCTGAGGGGCTGGCCGGGGTCACTGACGGGTCACGGTCGGGCGGCCCTCCGGGTCTACGGGGGTCCCGGTGGTTCGCACGTCTTGTGGGTTCGCACGTTCAGGGCCGGCGGTGGGGGCAAAGCGGCCTTGCCCCCACCCAACCGTGGCGGGAATCCAGGCAGGCCGGGCACCTGACAGGCCCGGTACGCCGACCGCGTCTGGGCCTCCGGTTGGTGCGGCTTAACGGGAAGAAATCAGTCGTAATCATGTGTTAATACTGGATGAGTACATTTCGAAGATGCCGGTCTTTAAGTTGCTTCGGCACGATTTCCCTGCGTCGATCGTGGTCTTTCTGATCGCGATCCCGTTATCCCTGGGTATCGCCGCGGCCTCCGGGGCGCCGCTGCTGGCCGGGCTGGTCGCCGCCGTCGTGGGCGGTATTGTCGCTGGCGCGCTCAGCGGCGCCCCGCTACAGGTCAGCGGGCCGGCGGCCGGCCTCACCGTGATCGTCGCGGGCACCATCGTCGAATTCGGCTTCGCCGGCACCGCCGCGATCGTGGCCGTCGCCGGCCTGATGCAGATCCTGCTGGGCATCACCCGCCTCGGCCGGGCAGCGCTCGCTCTGTCGCCAGCAGTCGTGCACGGCATGCTCGCCGGCATCGGTCTGGTCATCGCGCTGAGCCAGATCCACGTGGTACTCGGCGGTGCGCCACAAAGCTCTGCGTGGGCGAATCTGCGTGACCTGCCCGGCCAGATCGTCGGTCACCACGGTGTGTCCGTGATGCTCGGCACCCTGACCATCGCGCTGATGCTGATCTGGCCACGTCTAGTCAAAACCACCCTACTGCCGGCGGCGCTAATCGCCGTGGTTGCCGCCACTGTGGTCGCGGCGGCCCTGGGCGCCGACGTGGAGCGGGTGGACCTGCCCGCCGAGCCGCTGAGCGAACTGACCCTCGCCCGCTGGCCGGACGCGCCGCTGCGGGAAATCACCGTGGCTGTCATCACCATCGCACTGGTGGCGAGCGTGGAATCCCTGCTTTCAGCGGTAGCCGTTGACCGGATGCACGACGGCCCCCGCGCCAACCTCAACCGTGAACTCATCGCTCAGGGCACCGCGAACGCCGTCTCCGGCACGCTCGGCGGTCTCCCAGTCACCGGCGTCATCGTGCGAAGCTCGACCAATGTCGCGGCCGGCGCCCGCACCCGCGCCTCCGCCATCCTGCACGGCGTCTGGATCGCCGGGTTCGTATTGGTCTGCGCCGCATGGTTGGAAATGATCCCGATGGCCGCGCTCGCCGCCGTCCTCGTCTTGGTCGGCTTGCGGCTGGTGAGCCTCGCTCAGATCCGCACGTATGCCCGGCACCGGGAACTGCCCATCTATCTGATCACCGCGGTCGGCGTGACCGCGACGGATCTGCTCACCGGGGTCGGGCTGGGCATGGCGACGGCAGTGCTCTTCATGCTGTGGCGGTTGGCCCGGTGCGAAATTTGGACCACCCAACCGGCATCCGGCACCTGGCTCGTGTCGATCACCGGAACCCTCGCCTTCATCGCCTCCGAGCGGCTCACCCGCCGACTTGCCGCGCTACCCCCCGCTCAGTACGTCGAACTCGAACTGCACCTTGATTATCTCGATCACGGCGCCTACGAAACCATCCGCGACTGGCAGGAGTCCTACACGCGAGCCGGCGGTCAGGTCCACATCAGCGAGATAAACGACTCTTGGTTCCACCGTGCGGCATCCGACGGGCTCGGCATCGGCAAACGCATCCCCCGCCTCCTCGGCTCGTGGTCACGTTGGCAGGGTGCCGACCGCGACCGCCAGGATGCCATGACAGTCGGCATCCAAGAGTTCGAGCGCAGCGTAGCGCCGCTGGTCCGGCCCGAACTCGCAGACCTGGCCCACACCGGCCAGGCCCCCGACCAGCTGTTCATCACGTGCGCTGACTCCCGCCTGGTACCCAACCTGATCACCGGCAGCGGCCCGGGTGACCTGTTCTGCGTTCGCAACATCGGCAACATCGTGCCTCCGAAGGGTGCCCCCGACACCTCGGTCAGCGCGGCGATCGAGTACGCGATCAACGTCCTCGGCATCACCACCATCACCGTTTGCGGACACTCCGGCTGCAGTGCAGTGCGAGCCCTGACGAGCGGCGCACTTGCCGCTGACTCGGCACTGGGCCGCTGGCTCGCCCAGTCAGGCGTGCATTTCCAGGACCCGGCCGACGAAGAAGCCTGCTGCATCGCCAACGTCACGCAGCAACTAGCGAACCTGCGCACCCATCCCGCCGTCAGCGCCGCCGTCGCGGCCGGCCGCCTCAACCTGACCGGCATGTACTTCGACCTCGCCCAGGCCCGCATGTACGCCGTCGACCCCGACCTTCGCCTACACCACCCAATCTCCACCTGAACCGCAGATACTGCTGCCGCCGATCGAGCACGGCGACGCCGTCGGGGGTCCGACCGCACCGTCAACCACGGCGGCGGGGTGTCGCTGGGCCAGCACAATCGTCCTGGCTGCGGAATGCCCCTCGACGGGGAACCCGCGCCATCACCGGCGTTCAGCCGTCGTCCAACCGGTGGTTCCGTGAGGTTGCCTCAGGTAACTAGCCTGCAGGTCGTGGCCACCGGAACGCTCGTCTTCCTCGTCGTCGGCGCGGTGAGCGTCGTGGTGCTGGCGTTCGCCCTGCTCGGCGGGGAACTGCTGCACGTCGTCCACCCCACTGTCGACGGGCCGGTCTCCCTGGAGGTGGTGGCCGGTTTCACCGGTGCCCTCGGCTTCGGCGGGGCCATCGCCAATGAGCTGATCGGGGGCGGCAGCCCTGGCCTGATCGCCGGTGCGGCCGGCGTCGGCGTCCTCGCGGCGGTGCCCGCCGCATGGTTCGCCGCCCGGCTCGGGCGCGCCGCCCGGACCATGCGCACCGACCCGACCCCCACCCGCGAGCACCTGGTCGGCACGCTCGGCGTGGTCGTCACCCCGATCCCCACCACCGGGTACGGCGAGGTCCGGGTACGCCTCGCCGGGCAGCCGGTGAAGCTCAACGCCCGGGCCGACCGGCCGCTCCCGGGCGGCACCCAGGTCTTCGTCGTGGAGACCCTCAGCGAGACCAGCGTGCACGTCGAGCCGTACTGAACCTTTTCGCAGAGAGACGGACCCCTACATGCCCCTCCTCATCGCCATCGGCGGAGCGGTACTGCTCCTCCTCGTCCTGGTGCTCTTCGTGCTGTCCCGGATCAAGGTGGCCGGACCGAACGAGGCGTTCATCGTCACCGGCCGGAAGGGCCGCACCACCCAGACCGCCGACGGCGGCCGGCTGACCGACAACTCTGGGCAGAAGGTCGTCCTCGGCGCGTCGGTCTTCGTCCTGCCCGTGGTGCAGAAGCTCCAGTCCCTCGACCTGTCCAGCCGGCGGATCGACGTCGGCATCAAGGGCGCGGTGAGCAAGCAGGGCATCCGCACCGACCTGCACGGCGTCGCCATCGTCAAGGTGGGCGGCACCGAGGACGCGATCCGGGCCGCCGCCCAGCGGTTCCTGCACCAGCAGGACGAGATCGAGGACTTCACCCGTGAGGTGCTGGCCGGCGCGCTGCGCTCGATCGTCGGCCGGCTCACCGTCGAGGAGGTCATCCGGGACCGGGCGGCCTTCGCCAGCGCGGTCGCCGAGGAGGCCGAGCACTCGATGACCAACCAGGGCCTGGTGCTGGACACCTTCCAGCTCCAGGACATCCTCGCCGAGGGGTCGTACCTCCAGGACCTGGGCCGGCCGGAGGCGGCGCGGGTGCTCAAGGACGCTTCCATCGCCGAGGCGCGGGCCCGGCAGCAGGCCGAGCAGGAGCGGTTGCTCGCCGAGGAGGTCATCGCCGAGGCGAACCGGAACCTGGCGTTGAAGCAGGCCGGCATTCAGGCCGAGATCGACGCGGCGAAGGCGAAGTCGGCGGCGGCCGGGCCGCTCGCCCAGGCCGAGCGGGACCAGGCGATCCTCACCGAGCAGCAGAAGGTCGCCGAGCGCAACGCCGAACTGAAGCAGCGTCAGCTCGACACCGAGGTCCGCAAGCCGGCCGACGCGGCCCGGTACAAGGTCGAGCAGGAGGCCGAGGCGGCGCGCAACGCGGCGGTGCTGAACGCCGACGCGCAGCGGCAGGCCACCATCGCCGCCGCCCAGGCCGCCGCCGAGCAGGCCCGGTTGACCGGTGAAGGTGAGCGGGCCCGCCGGGCCGCGCTGGCCGAGGCGAACGCGATCGAGGGTGCCAAGGAGGGTGAGGCCGAGCAGCGCCGCCGGAGCGCGATCGCCGAGGCGGTCGAGCGGGAGGGCCGCGCCGAGGCCGAGGCCATCCTGGCCAAGGGGCAGGCCGAGGCCGAGGCGATGGCCCGCAAGGCCGAGGCGTTCGCCGCGTACGGCGAGGCCGCCGTGCTGGACCTGCTGGTCCGGGTGCTGCCGCAGGTGGTCGAGGCGGCCAGCGCCCCGATCGGCGCGATCGACAAGATGACCGTCATCTCCACCGACGGCGCGTCGTCGCTGACGAAGTCGGTGGCCGGCAACGTCGCCCAGGGCCTCCAGCTCGGCTCCGACCTGACCGGTATCGACCTGCCCGGCCTGCTCGCCCGGCTCGGCGCGGCCCGGACCGACGGCACGGCCCCGGTGACGACCACGGCGGTCGAGACCGGCAGGTAGCACAGCCCGCTTCGAGGCCCCGCCCACCCGCGCGGTGGGCGGGGCCTCGTCACAATTGTCTGGTACGTATCCCGACATGGACGCTGCCGTACCTTATCCACTCGCCCGTGGTGGTCGCTTTGCCGATCGCCGACCGCCGGGAGTCGTACCGCTTCTATCGGGAGGCGCTGGGTCACACCGCCGTCGGCGAGCTGGCCTCCGACGGGGTGCCCGAGCCGCTGCGGTTCGTCGTCAACGAGGGTCTGCGCCGCGGTGTCGATCGGACGGGGTGACAGAGGGTATGCGTCCCGCCCCGCCATCCCAGCGTTCCGAAGCACCGCCCGCGCCAGTGACCTACTTGCGGTCGGCCACGTACGTTCCCCGGCCGGTGAACGTCACGACCAGTCCACGCTCCCGGAGCAGGCGGATCGCCGCTCGGACCGTGCCGCGACTGACGCCGTACTGCTGTTGGAGCTGGCTCTCACTCGGCACCGGCTGACGCGGCTTGAGCTTCTCCTCCTCGATCTGCTTGGCGAGAAGGTCTGCGAGCTGGACGTAGAACGCAACCGGGGACATCTCGTCAACCATGTGCCGGACCTTATGGACGACAAACCTGGATAGGAGGTTCAGGAACGGGTTGAACAGGATGAACGAGTTACCCGCCCTATACAGGATGGACGGGTTGGGTTACCTTCTGTAGGTGCAGGTAAACGCTCCGACAGGGGGTCCGCCCGTGCCTGGGAGAAGGACGCCGTCCCTGGTCCAGACCGCCTGGTACGTCCTCGAGTACCACCGCCACCACGACTGCCCGCGCTGCACGCATAGCGGCTGGTGCCCGGAGGTCGCGGTGGCCCGGACCCGGATCATCGCGTGGCGTCGCTACCGCAGGCCGTGAACCGCCGCCCCGGCAACCAGCCACCAGTCGGACGGCAGCTCAGGGCCGGTGACCTCTTCGAGGTCACCGCAGCGGCGAGCGTCCAGTTCACCGTCCGGCCGATCGTGTTCCGGCTGATCCGGGTGCTCGACTGGGTCACCTTCGACGGGTGGATCTGGCTCGACGGCTACCAGCTTGACGCCAAGGGAGACGCCGTGGCCCGACGGTCGATCTTCGTACAGCCGGCGGGGCTGCGAAGGCTGACCGAGGTCAGCGCTCCACGCCCCCGTCGGGTCCCCAACTCGGGACGGCACGCCTCCACCGGTACGGCACGGCCCGTCCGACCTTCCGCCAGCCGGACCGCTTCGTCACCCCGGAACGAGCGATGAGAGCAGGGCCACGGTCTCGGCCGGGCGGACCAGCACCCCGACGTGGCTGGCATCCAGCGACCGGACGTCGAACGGGTTGTCGGGAGTCAGCGCGTCGGCCTCGGCGATGAACCGGTCCTGGAGGGCGACCGGCATCGAACGGTCGGCGGTGAGCCGCACGTAGGTGCGGGGAATGGTGCCCCACGTCGCCGCGTCGGCCCGCTCCTCGCCGGGGTCCAGGCTCTCGTCCGGTTCCAGGGTGTTCAGGTAGCCGTAGAACTCGTCGTCGGTGCCGTCGGCCAGGCATGCCTCCCGGAGCAGGGCGAGCAGCTCCGGATCGGCGGTACGCCAGTTGAAGCGCAGCGCGCCGAGTTCCATCGGGTTCGCGGCGAGCAGGCCGCCGACGCCGTGCAGGACGCTCGACGCGTTCTCGGCCGAGGTCTGGTAACCGGCCGGGGTGTCGTTCACGCAGCACCACGCCGAGATGTAGACCAGCCGGTCCACCAGCTCCGGCGCGGCGTTGCCGACCCCGGTCAGGGTGATGCCGCCCCGGCTGTGCCCGACCAGGATCACCGGGCCGTGCGTGCGCACCCGCCGCAGCACGTCCAGCACGTGCGCCACGTTGTCCGCGTGGCCGATGCCGGCCATCGCGCTCGGCGTGGTCGCCAGCGCGGCGAGGTCCTGTGGTGCCTGGTACGCCGCCGGGAACGTCGCGCCGAACCCGTGCCCGGGCAGGTCGACGGCGAGCGACCGGTGACCGTGCAGGGCCAGCTCCCGCTGCATGGGCGCCCAGGTGAACGAGTTGCAGCCGGCGCCGTGGACGAAGACGAAGGTCGGCGCCATCAGTCGACGATCCCCCCGGCGCGCGCCCAGCGCAGCAGCTCCGCCTCGGCGGCGTCCCGGTCGAGTGGGCCGTGCTCCAAACGTACGTCCTTGAGGTGTTTCCAGGCCCGCCCGACGATCGGCCCCGGCGGCACGCCGAGCAACTCCATGATCGCGTTGCCGTCCAGGTCGGGACGGACCCGGGCCAGGTCCTCCTCGGCCGCGATCCGGGCGATCCGCTCCTCCAGCGCGCTGTAGTCCGACGCGAGCTGGGCGGCCTTGCGCCGGTTGCGGGTGGTGCAGTCCGAGCGGGTCAGCTTGTGCAGCCGGGGCAGCAGGTCACCGGCGTCGGTGACGTACCGGCGGACGGCCGAGTCGGTCCACTCGCCCCGGCCGTACCCGTAGAAGCGAAGGTGCAGGCCGACCAGCTTGGTGACCTGGGCGGTGACGTCCTTCGGGTAGCGCATGGCCTTCATCCGGGCCTTGGTCAGCCGCGCGCCGACCACCTCGTGGTGGTGGAAGCTCACCCGGCCGTCCGAGCCGATCGCCTTGGTCGCCGGCTTGCCCACGTCGTGCATGAGGGCGGCCATCCGGAGGATGAAGTCGGGGCCGTCCTCCTCCAGCGCGACCGCGTTGCTGACCACGGTGAGCGTGTGCTCGTAGACGTCCTTGTGCTGGGCGTGCTCGTCGATCTCCAGCTTGAGGCCGGTCAGTTCGGGGAGGAACCGCTCGGCCAGCCCGGTGTCGACCAGCAGCCGCAGCCCGGTGACCGGGTCGGCGCCGCTGAGCAGCTTGGTGAACTCGTCCCGGATCCGCTCGGCGGTGATCCGGTCCAGGTCGGCGGCCATCCGGGTCATCGCCACGCGGACGTCCGGGTGCACGGCGAAACGGAGCTGCGCGGCGAACCGCGCCGCCCGCAGCATCCGCAGCGGGTCGTCGCCGAAGGACTCCCGGGGCGTCCCCGGGGTACGGATCACCCGGGCGGCCAGGTCGTCCAGGCCGCCGTACGGGTCGGTGAAGCGATGCTCGGGCAGGCTCACCGCCATCGCGTTGACGGTGAAGTCGCGCCGCTTCAGGTCGTCGGTCAGGTTCGTCCCGTACGCCACCACCGGGTTGCGGCTGACCTGGTCGTACGACTCGGCGCGGAAGGTGGTGATCTCCAACCGGAGGCCGCCGCGCTGCGCGCCGATGGTGCCGAACTCGCGTCCGGTCTCCCAGATCGACTCGGCCCAGCCCTTGAGCACCTTGAGCGTCTGGTCCGGGTGGGCGTCGGTGCAGAAGTCGAGATCCTCGCCGAGCCGGCCGAGCAGGGCGTCCCGGACCGAACCGCCCACCAGGTGCAGCTCGTGGCCGGCACGGGCGAACCGGCGGCCCAGTTCGTCGGCGACCGGGGAGACGCGGAGCAGTTCGGCGACGGCGTTGCGCTGCGCGGCGGTGAGCTGGCGGCGGTCGGCGGCGTGGGGTACGGAGGCTTCGGACATCGGAGCGCCAGCCTAGCGGTCCGGCGTCCGAACTGGTCCGCCGGGCGCGGCTCGGGCAGACGTTGACTAAGGTCTTGGTCGTGTGCGGGCCCGTGCCCGGCCATCTCGTACCCCTTGGGAGGCTCGATGAGCGGCGGGCTCTACCGCAGCGCGAACGCCGGCTGGGGGGACGACCGCCGGCCGGACGATGCCACGTACATCTCCGCCGAGCCGCTGAACCAGCCCGCGCTGGAGTCGACCGCCCCGCCGGCCGAGCAGGTCGGCGAGACCAGTGCCGCGACGAACAGCGCGGTGATGGCGATCGGCAGCCTGGTCAGCCGGGGCACGGGCTTCCTGCGCACGCTGGCGCTGACCGCCGCGCTCGGCGGCGCGCTGGTCGGTGACGCGTACACCACCGCGCAGATCCTCCCCCAGATGGTCTACGAGTTCCTGCTCGGCGGCATCCTGACCAGTGTCCTGATCCCGGTGCTGGTCCGCCGCCGCAAGTCCGACGCCGACGGCGGCCAGGCGTACGCCCAGCGGCTGCTCACCCTGGCCGTGCTCGCGCTCGGCGTCGCCGTGCTGCTGGCGTTGGTCTTCGCCGCACAGCTCGCCGCGCTCTACGGGGGCGACCAGTCGGGCGAGGGCTATCCGAAACTGGTCACCACGCTGTCGTATCTCATGCTGCCGATGATCTTCTTCAGCGGCCTGAGTGCGTTGATCAGCGCGGTGCTCAACACCCGGGGGCACTTCGCCGCCCCGATGTGGGCGCCGATCCTGAACAACCTGGTAGTGATCACCACCGCCGGGCTCTACATCGCCATCTTCGGCGCGGAGATCATCAAACCGAACGAGATGACCGGCGGCCGGATCCTGCTGATCGGCGGCGGCACCCTGCTCGGGGTGGTCATCCAGTCGTTGGGGCTGCTCCCGGCGCTCCGCAAGGTCGGCTTCCGGTGGAAGCTCCGGTTCGACTTCCGGGCTCTGGGCCTGGCCGAGCTGAGCCGGCTCGGTGCCTGGATGTTCTGCTACGTGACGGTCAGCCAGATCGGGCTGGTCGTCCTGTTCAACCTGCTCAACCGGGCCGGCGGCGGCAACAAGGCCGGTCCGCTGATCTACAACAACGTCTTCCTGCTGCTGATGATGGCGCACGGGATCATCGCCGTGTCGATCATCACGGCGCTGATGCCCCGGATGAGCGCCGCCGCCGCCGACGGCCGGTACGCCGACCTCGCCGCCGACCTGTCCCGGGCCACCCGGACCGTCTCGGCGGTGCTCGCCCCGATCGCGGTCTGCTACGCGGTGCTGGCCACCCCGCTGGCGAGGACCCTGTTCGGGTACGGCGCGTTCACCGACAAGAACGTCGAGGCCACCGCCCTGGTGTTGATGGTCGCCGCCGTCGCGCTGGTGCCGTTCGCGGTGAGCCAGCTCTTCACCTTCGCCTTCTACGCGCTGCCCGACACCCGCACCCCGGCTTTGATCAACATCCCGGTGGTCGCCCTCCGGATCGGGGTGCAGGTCGTCCTCTTCGCCGCGTTCTCGGCGAGCTTCGCCGCTGCCGGCATGATGATCGGCAACGCGGTGTCGTACCTGGCCGCCGCGATCGGCTCGGCCTGGCTGCTGCGGCCCCGGGTGGGGCGGATCGGACTCGGCGCGATCGTCCGTACCCTCGGCCGCGTCCTGGTCGCCGCCGCCGGTGCCGCGCTGGTCGGCGTGCTGGTGGTCTGGCTGCTGCCGGGCGACGACACGCCGAGCCGCCTGGAGGCGATCGTCCAGCTCGTGATCGGCGGAGCGGTCATCGCCGGCACGTACCTCGGGCTGGCCATGCTGCTGCGGATCGGCGAGATCACCGAGGTGGTCGGCATGGTCCGCCGCCGGCTCGGTCGGTGATCCCGAGCCTGTGGACAGTGCGTGACGGTGGATCACCACCTGGGGATGTACCTGTGGATAACTCAGCGAGCCGCCGCTCACCTACCGGTTCGGCCTGTGGATAACCAGCCGTACGGATGAGCATGGCCAGACGATCGGGGGGAACCCGGCGGCAGTCGACCTGCTCGGGTCGGTGTCGGCGGGCCCCTCCGGTCACCGCTTGCGGACAGCCTCTAGATTTGGCACGTACATGTACCAGCAACGTGGCTGACAACGGTCGTAACCGGACACGCCACCCGTAACCGGCAGCCTGTGCGGGTACGGCGGCAAGATGACATGTCGGGGAGACACGCAACCCAGGTAAGGTCGCTCTCGACGGGTACGGCCGCCGGCGGCGCTCCGCGTCGACGACACGAGCCGGTTCCTTGACGAGGCAGAGCGGAAAGCCACATGCCCAGCAGTTCGGGTCCATCGATCGACACGATCACCGAGGGAGGACGGGTGACCCAGGTCGGCGAGGGTCAGGAGGCGGAGGAAAGCGCTCCGTCCGTCATGACCTTCGGTGCTCCCACGGTCGGTGAGATCCTTGCCGAACGGTACGAACTGGTCGAGCACATCAACGACGACAGTGCGGGCCGGCAGGTCTGGCGCGGGGTCGACGTCATCCTGCGCCGCCCGGTCGCGGTCGTGCTGCGGCACCCCGGTGGCGACTCGGCCACCGAGATGCTCCAGGCCGCGGTCGCCGCCAGCCGGGTCATCCACCCCAACCTGGCCGGCGTCTACGACGCCATCGACGAGGCCGAGCGGGCGTACGTGGTCCGCGAGTGGGTGGACGGCCGGTCGCTGCGCGAACTGACCGCCGAGGGCCCGTTGGACCCGGCGCGGGCCACCAGCATCGGGCACTCCGTGGCCAGCGCCCTGGCCGCGGTGCACGCCACCGGCATGGTGCACGGCAACGTGCACCCGGGCACCGTGATGATCAGCGACGACGGCCGGGTGGTCCTCGCCGACGCGCGGACCGACGGCGCGGACAGCCAGGAGAGCGACCTCCGGGCGGTCGGTGGCGTCCTCTACTACGCGCTCACCGGGCACTGGCCGCACGGCGAGGCGCCGTTGCACGGCGCCACCGCCGGGCACGGCCGGGCCGTCATCCCGGACGCGGTCCGCGACGCGGGCGGCGGCCTCGCCGCCCCCCGGCAGGTCCGCGCGGGCGTGCCCGCGTACCTGGACGACCTGACCATGGACCTGCTCGACCGGCAGATTCCACCGCCCTCGTCGGACGTGCTCGCCGCCGAGCTGGGCCGGCTGGAGGTGCCCGCCGACGAGCAGTACCTCGAACAGGCCGGCCCGCTCCGGTTCACCGCCGACAACGAGGACGAGCGCACCCCGCTCTCCCCGGCCGGTGGCCGCAAGGTGGTCCTCGGTATCGCCGGCCTGCTCGTGGTCGCCCTGGTCGGCCTCCTCATCGGCGTCACCACCCTGCGGGGCGACGACGACCCGGGCGGTCAGGCCGCGAACCCGCCCGGCCCGGTGGCCAGCGACGACGCCCCGGCACCGGCACCGGCCGCCGTCCGGACCCTGAAGCTCGGCACCGACCAGGTCCGCGTGATCGACCCGGACAGCAAGGCCCGGGACGAGTTCGACGGCATCGAGAAGGTCGTCGACGGGGACCAGGACGAGGCGTGGCAGACCGACAGCTACTACAACGCCAAGTTCAGCAACCTCAAGGGCGGCATGGGGATCCTGATCGACCTCAAGCAGCCGCAGACGGTGAAGTCGGTGGAGGCGCTGCTGTCCAACCGGGGTGCCACCGGGAAGATCTACGTCGGCACCGCCGACCACCCGTCCACCTCGGCCGGCGACAAGGCCCTCGTCCAGGCGTTCAAGAGCAAGCAGATCGGCCCGACGCTGGAGAACCACGGCGCGAAGATGGTCTTCGACGGCTTCGAGGCCGACCAGAAGTACCAGTACCTCCTCTTCTGGGTCACCGACCTGCCGGAGATCGACGCGGGCAAGTTCAAGCTCATCGTCCAGGAGATCACGGTCCAGGTGCAGTGAACCGGCGCGCACGGCGATCCAACCACTCCGATCACGGGACGTGGCGATGACCGGGCGTGGCACGGGCGCGGGTGGTGTGCCGGTCGGTCCGCCACCCCTGCTCGCCGCCGACACCGTCGCCACCGACGCCGACCTGCTCGCCGCCCACGTCGCCGGGGACCGCGACGCCTTCACCGAGCTGTTCCGGCGACACCGCGACCGGCTCTGGGCAGTGGCGGTCCGCACCATCGGCGACCGGGAGGAGGCGGCCGACGCCCTCCAGGACGCGCTGCTCTCCGCGCACCGCGCAGCGGCCCGGTTCCGGGGCGACTCGGCGGTCACCACCTGGCTGCACCGGATCGTGGTCAACGCCTGCCTGGACCGGATGCGACGCCGGCAGGCCCACCCCACCGTCCCGCTGCCGGACGGCAACCGGTCCGACGACCCGGCGGCCACCGGCGGCGTCGAGCCGGCCGCCCCCGCCCCGGACCACGACACCGCGCTGGTGGTCCGGCAGGCCCTCGCGCAACTGCCCGTCGAACAGCGCGCCGCGCTGGTCCTGGTCGACGTGCAGGGCTACCCGGTGGCCGAGGTGGCCCGCATCCTCGACGTGGCCGAGGGCACGGTGAAGAGCCGGTGCGCCCGGGGCCGGGCGCGACTGGCCGTCCTGCTCGGGCATCTCCGCACCGGCGGTGACGGGCCGTCGGACCGTGCCGGTGCCTCCCGGTCGGCCCAGCCGGACGTGCCCGGCATCACCAGCGGGAACCCCGGAGCACCCGGGGACGTCGGATCAGGGCCGGGGCGGTCCCGGAAACCCACCGACCAGAGGGAGAACACGTGACGGCCGGGCGGTTCGGGGAGGTCGACCACGACCTGCTCGCCGACTACGTCGGTGGCGCGTTGGACGGCACATCCGACGAGACCACGGTCGCCCGACTGGTGGCGGAGGATCCGGCCTGGTCACGAGCACACGACGAACTGGCCGCCGCGATGGACCGGGTCGGCGCCGCTCTGGCCGCCTGGGGCGGGTCGACGCCCACCATGCCGGAGACGGTGGCCGACCGCCTCACCGCCGCGCTCGCCGGGGCCGGTCCGGCGGCACCGGCCACCGTGCCCGCCCAGGCGTCGCCGTCGCCGACCGTCGCCGTCAGCAGCACCTCCGGCGGCGGGTCGAGCCGAACGGTGGCCGTGGTCGGCGCGTCCCCACGTCCGGCCGGGCGTGGCCGGCGGCGCTGGCCCCGCCGGACGGCCCCGGTGCTGGTCGCCGCAGCGGCGATGGTCGCGGCCGGCTTCGGCGTCACCCAGTTCGTCGGGTCCGGGGTCGGGCAGCAGGAGGCGGGATCGGCCCGGGACACCGCGGTCGCGGGCAGCGCGCCGCGCGACGCGTTCCGGCTCACGACCGACCCCACCCGGACGGGCACCAGCTACACCCCGGACACGGTCGGCACGATGTCCGGCGGGCCGGGCGTGCTCTCCAACAACAGCCCCAGCTCCGCCGGGCAGCCCGACGGCGAGTCGGAGCCGCGCGTCCAGGCACCCGTCGCCGGCCTGGACCGGCTCACCGACCGTACGGCGCTCGACACCTGCCTCGGGGCTGTCGGCGCGGCACACGGGCGGGGGCGGATCACCGTGGACCGGGTCGAGTACGCGGCGTTCCAGGGCGCACCGGCGCTGGTGATCGGCCTCGTCGACGCCGAAGGCGATCGCTGGGTCGTGGTGACCGGGCCGGAGTGCGGGGTGCCGGGATCCGGCGCGGACACCCGCTACCGCGCGCAGGTAGGGTGAGGTCGCGGTCACCGGACGTCCGATCATCCACGTGACGTCACCCACCGGACGACCGGCCCGGGAATCCCCACTTCGTACGATGACGTTCTGCATGGCAGTTGCCGACGATGCCAGGCGTCGGCACTCGGATCGACATCGGTGCGCGCGCCGGTGCCGAACACACACACTCGGGAGACGGCAGTGGACGAGGTCCGCAACCTGATCATCATCGGCTCAGGACCCACCGGTTACACGGCCGCGGTCTACGCGGCGCGCGCCAACCTCAAGCCACTGGTCATCGAGGGCGTGCAGTCCGGTGGCGCGCTGATGACGACCACCGAGGTGGAGAACTTCCCCGGCTTCGCCGACGGCATCCTCGGCCCTGAGCTGATGGACAACATGCGCAAGCAGGCCGAGCGGTTCGGCGCGGAGTTCCTCACCGACGACGTGACCCGGGTGGAGCTGGTCGACACCGGCACGCCGGGTTCCGGTGCGACGAGCACCGTCTGGGTCGGCGAGACCGCGTACCGGGCCCGTGCCGTCATCCTGGCCACCGGCTCGGCGTGGCGGCCACTGGGCGTCCCCGGCGAGCAGGAGTACCTGGGCCACGGCGTGTCGTCCTGTGCCACCTGCGACGGCTTCTTCTTCCGCAACCAGCACATCGTGGTGGTCGGCGGCGGCGACTCCGCGATGGAGGAGGCGAGCTTCCTCACCCGGTTCGCCGAGTCGGTCACCATCGTGCACCGGCGCGACTCGTTCCGGGCCAGCAAGATCATGGCCGAGCGGGCGCTGAGCAACGAGAAGATCAAGGTCGAGTGGAACACCACCGTGGAGGAGATCCTCGGCGCGGACAACAAGGTGACCGGCGTCCGGTTGCGTAACGTGCACACCGGCGAGACGAAGGTGCTCGACGTCACCGGCGTGTTCATCGCGATCGGCCACGACCCGCGCAGTGAACTCTTCCGGGGGCAGGTCGACCTCGACGACGAGGGCTACGTCAAGGTCGAGGCGCCGAGCACCCGTACCAACATCCCCGGTGTGTTCGCCGCCGGAGACCTGGTCGACCACACCTACCGGCAGGCGATCACCGCCGCCGGCACCGGCTGTGCCGCCGCGCTCGACGCCGAGCGGTTCATCGCCACCCTGAGCTGACAACCCTGTAGACATCCCCGGAGGAGGGTCATAGTGGGTACAACGACGGCGGTCACCGACGCCAACTTCGCCACTGACGTACTGAAGTCCGACAAGCCGGTACTGGTGGACTTCTGGGCCGAGTGGTGCGTGCCGTGCCGCAAGGTCGCACCGCTGCTGGAGGAGATCGCCAACGAGATGGGCGACCAGGTTCGGATCGTCAAGCTTAACATCGACGAGAACCCCGAGACCGCCCGGGCCTACCGGGTGATGTCCGTGCCGACCCTCACCGTCTTCAAGAACGGCGAGCCGGTGCAGTCGATCGCCGGTGCCAAGCCAAAGGGCGAACTGGTCAAGCTGATCCAGGCCGCGCTCTGACCGACGCTGCTGTCCGGAGCCCCGTACCCGTCCCGGGTGCGGGGCTCCGCCCTTTCCCGGGCGGTGTGCCCGCCCCCGGGCCCGGCTGACGTACGCCGGGACCGCTTCCGTCAACCGGGAACGCGGCGTCGCCGGCCACGGTACGCTCCGTAAGCATCCTCGACGAAGAGAGCCCCTGCGTACGACCGCGGTGGGTGGCGAGAAGTCAGCAGCCGCTAAGGGGGTCGTCCGTGCGTCCGATCCGCCCCGGTGACCGGGGACCCGCCGTACGCGAGATCCGCCGGGTCCTGGCCGACCTCGACCTGCTCGCCCCGGCGGACGGGCGGACCGCCGACGCGTTCGACCCGCCCACCGAACGGGCCGTCCGGGCGTTCCAGCAGTCCCGTGGGCTGAGCGTGGACGGGCGTGTCGGCGCGGAGACCTGGCGGGCGTTGGACGCGGCCCGCTGGCGGCTCGGCGCCCGCACGCTCTACCACGCCGTGCCCGAGCCGATCACCGGCGAGGACGTGCGGTCGTTGCAGGAACGGCTGCTGGAGATGGGGTACGACGTCGGCCGCGCGGACGCCATCTACGGCGCGCGGACGGCTCGCGCACTGGCCCAGTTCCAGCGGGAGGTGGGGCTCACCCCGGACGGCTCCTGCGGCCCGCACACGCTGGACGCGCTGCGCCGGCTCGGCCGGAAGGTGGTGGGTGGTCGTCCGCAGTGGCTGCGGGAGTCCGACGCGATCCGCCAGTCCGGACCGACGCTGGTCGGCCGGACGGTGGTCATCGACCCCGGGCACGGGGGCACCGACCCCGGTGTCGTGGTGCAGGACGGGCCGCTGCGCTGGAACGAGGCGGACCTGGTGCACGATCTGGCCAGTCGGCTGGAGGGGCGGCTCGCCGCGGCGGGCGTACGGGTGCAGCTCACCCGGGGGCCGTCGCCGCGGCGGTGCCTGCCGGACACCGACCGGGCCGAGCTGGCGAACTCCCTCGGCGCGGACGTGTTCATCTCCCTGCACCTCGACGGTCACCGCAACCCGGACGCCGAGGGGGTGGCCACCTACCACTACGGGACGAACAACGGCGTCACCTCGGCCACCGGCGAACGGCTGGCCGGGCTGGTGCAACGGGAGATCGTCGCCCGGACCGGGCTGCGGGACTGCCGTACCCACGCCAAGGCCTGGGACCTGCTCCGGCTCACCCGGATGCCGGCGGTCCGCGTCGAGGTCGGCTACCTCACCTCGCCCGGGGACCGCCGCCGGCTGGTGGACCCCCGGTTCCGGGACCGGGTCGTCGAGGCGATCGTCGCCGCCGTGCAGCGGATGTACTTCCCGATCGAGCGGGACGTGCCGACCGGATCGATCGACGTCAGCGAGTTGCGCGCTGTGGTGGCCGCCGGCCGCGCTCCCCAGAGCTGACCGCCGAACCCGACGTGCCGGAGGCCCCCGCCTGCCGCGCGTCCGCCACGCCAGCCGCGCCCGTCCCGTGTCGGGGGCGTCAGCCGGTGGTGGTGCTGGTGGCTGGCCGCACCGGCCGGAGCAGGGTTTCCGGGCTCATCGAACCGAGCAGCTTCTCCAGGGCGTACTCGACGTCGGACTTCCAGGACAGCGCGGTGCGCAGCTCCAGCCGCAGGCGCGGATAGCGGGGGTGCGGCCGTACCGTCTTGAAGCCGACGGAGAGGAAGTAGTCGGCGGGGGCGACGCAGCCGCCGGAGGTCAGGTCGTCGACGTCGCCGAACTTCGCGTCCCCGAACGCCTCGATCGCCTTGATCCCACGCTTGGTGAGGTCCCGGGCGACCCCCTGCACCAGCATCCGGCCGAGCCCGCCCCCGGCAAAGGACGGCACCACGTGCGCGGTCATCAGCAGCGCGGCGTCGGCGGAGACCGGAGAGGTGGGGAAGGCCATCGAGCGGGGCACGTACGCCGGCGGGGCGAACATCACGAACCCGGCCGGCATGCCGTCGACGTAGACGAGCTTGCCGCAGGAGCCCCACTCCAGCAGGGTCTGCGAGACCCACGCCTCCTTCTCCAGACCCGGGTCGCCGGCGGCACACGCACGGTCGGCAGAGACCGGATCAAGTTCCCAGAAGACGCACTGCCGGCACGGGCGGGGCAGGTCTTCCAGGGTGTCGAGGGTCAGGCTGACCAGACGTCGCGACATTGGCGCATCCCCACAATAGGCTTGGAGGTGACGACACCGCGAGCACGCCGCCGCGTTTGTCCCCGACGAGCGATCGTACGCCGCAACCCGCCGCAGTGGGGAGGGGACGCGCGAACACCACCCGGGGGAGGGTCGGCGCCCCGGTCCGGGATGTGGACGCTTGCTCACGTTCCATCCCGATCACGACCAGCACGGACTACGATCGACCAACCGGTGTCCCGCGTCGCCACGGGCCGTCCGTCCGGCGCCGGACAGGGTGTCGCCGCGGCGGTCCGCAGCCGGGGCGGGATCCACCCGAGGAGCCGATGGGGTGATGTCATGACCGGCACGACGCTCGACGACTACACCGACCGGTACGCGCGGCGCGTGCGGGGCATGACCGCGTCGGAGATCCGCGCGCTCTTCGCCGTCGCCAGCCGTCCGGAGGTGGTGTCGCTCGCCGGGGGCGCACCGTACATCGCCGCACTGCCGCTCGACGCGGTGGGCGAGATGCTCGGCCAGCTCGGGGCCGAGCACGGGACCACCACCCTCCAGTACGGCATCGGGCAGGGCCTGCCGGAGCTGCGCGAGCGGATCTGCGAGGTGATGGCCCTCTCCGGCATCGACGCCTCGTGCGGAGCGTCACCGGAGGACGTGGTGGTGACCGTCGGCGGGCAGCAGGCCCTCGACCTGGTCGCCCGGCTCTTCCTCGACCCCGGTGACGTGGTGCTCGCCGAGGGGCCCACCTACGTCGGCGCGCTCGGTGTCTTCCAGGCCGCCCAGGCCCAGGTCGTGCACGTCCCGATGGACGACGAGGGGCTGATCCCGGAGGCGCTGGAGGCGGCCGTCGCCGACTGCGCCCGCGCCGGCCAGCGGGTCAAGTTCCTCTACACCATCCCCACCTACCAGAACCCGGCCGGCGTGACGCTCAGCGAGGAGCGGCGGGAACGGGTACTCGACATCTGCGAGCGGGCCGGTCTCCTGGTGGTCGAGGACGACCCGTACGGACAGCTCGGCTTCGAGTCGGAGGCCCCCGCACCGCTGCGCGCCCGCCGCCGCGACGGCGTCTTCTACCTCAGCACGTTCTCCAAGACCTTCGCCCCCGGGCTGCGGGTCGGCTGGATCCTCGCCCCGCACGCGGTCCGCGACAAGCTGGTCATCGCCAGCGAGGCGCAGATCCTCTGTCCCAGCGGGTACGCCCAGGCCGCCGTCTCCGCCTACCTGCGCACGATGCCCTGGCAGGAGCAGCTCAAGGTCTACCGGGAGGTCTACCGGGAGCGCCGGGACGCCATGCTCACCGCCCTGGCCGACCTGATGCCGGCCGGCACCACCTGGACCCGGCCGGCCGGGGGTCTCTTCGTCTGGGCGACCCTGCCCGAAGGGCTCGACTCCAAGGCGATGATGCCCAGGGCGATCGCCGCCCGGGTGGCGTACGTGCCCGGCACCGGCTTCTACGCCGACGGCTCCGGCAGCAGCCACATGCGGCTCAACTTCTCGTTCCCCGCCCCGGAGCGGATCCGGGAGGGCGTCCGACGGCTGGCCGGCGTCATGGAGCAGGACATCGCCATGCGGCGGGTCTTCGGCCAGGTCAGCCAGCCGGGACGACGCGGGCAGGCCGGTGCGGACACACCCGGCCCCGACTTGGCATGATCTCGGCATGTCTGCCAGCCTGACCGACCACTCCGGTTCCACCAGCTCCCCGTCGCCCGACCCGGCCGTCGGGGAGCTGCGGGTCCTCGTCCTCGCCGGCGGCCTGTCGTACGAACGCGAGGTCTCGCTGAAGTCCGGCCGTCGAGTGCTCGACGCGCTCCGCGCGGCCGGGGTGGAGGCGGACCTCCGGGACGCCGACGTGGCCCTGCTGCCCGCGCTGGCGGCCGACCCTCCGGACGCGGTGGTGATCGCACTGCACGGCGCGACCGGTGAGGACGGGTCGCTCCGGGGCGTACTGGACCTCTGCGGGATCCCGTACGTCGGCTGCGACGCCCGATCCGCCCGCCTGGCGTGGGACAAGCCCTCCGCCAAGACGGTGCTCCGCGAGGCGGGCATACCGACTCCCGACTGGGTGGCCCTGCCGCACGACCGTTTCTCGGAGTTGGGCGCGGTGGCGGTACTGGACCGGATCGTCGACCGGATCGGGCTGCCGGTGATGGTGAAGCCGGCTCAGGGCGGCTCCGGGCTGGGTGCCGCCGTCGTCCGGGACGCCGCCGCGCTGCCCGCCGCGATGGTGGGCTGTTTCGCGTACGACTCGACCGCTCTGGTCGAGCGATACGTCCCCGGGATGGACGTGGCGGTCACCGTGATCGACCTCGGGGAAGGCCCCCGGGCACTGCCGGCAGTGGAGATCGTGCCGCGCAACGGCGTCTACGACTACGCCGCCCGCTACACCGCCGGGCGGACGACCTGGCACGCCCCGGCACGGCTGGCGGACGACGTGGCCGCCCGGGTGGCCGAGGTGGCCGTCGCCGCGCACACCGCCCTCGGGCTGCGGGACGTCTCCCGGGTCGACCTCATCGTGGACGAACCGGGGCACCCGCACGTCCTGGAGGTGAACGTCTCGCCGGGCATGACCGAGACCTCGCTGCTGCCGCTGGCGGTCCAGGCTGCCGGGCTCGACTTCGGGCGCGTGCTCGAATCACTGGTGGTGCAGGCCGCCGCCCGCCGCCCGTAGCAGCCCAGCTTCAGTACCACTGCATCAGGGCCGGACGGTCTCCCGTCCGGCCCTGATGTTCGTCTCCGGCCGGGTCAGGCCGCCCCCAGTCGATCCGCCTCGTCGACGTGGGCCGGGGCCGCCGTAGCGGGTCGGTCCGGGTCGGTCCGGGGGGCCGGAATCCGAGCGGCTGCGTCGTCGGTCTCGTCGGCTGCCTCGATCACCGAACCGCCCTCGGTCTCCGTCCGTTCCTCCTCCACGCGGAAGGAGTCGCTGAAACTCGCCGGAGCCTGCCACTGGATCCGGGACGGCTCGGTCATCGGTCGCCCACCGAACTCTCCGAGCCAGGCCGCCACCAGGGCCAGGTTCTCCCGCCACTGCTCCTCGGAGATCGGTGGAAGGATCGAGCCCCACAGGGAGAGGAACGTCCCGCGCAGTTGCAGCCGGCCGTACGGGCGGGCCAGGAACCACAGGTGAAAGTGCGACGACCCGTCACCCCACCGGTTGACGTGCACCCGGGCCACCCCGTCCAACGACCGGATCGCCCGCTCCAGACGCACCGTCATCACGCCCAGTTCGGCCGCGAGCAGGTTCGGCAGGTCCCCCAGGTCGAGGTGGGAACGGGACTCCAGGATCAACACCATCGGCAGACCCGTCGGCCGGTCCATCGCCCGGACCCGCCAGCGTTCCCCCACCCAGATGTACGCCTCGTCCGGCGCACTGCAGGCCGTGCACTCCCGGTCCCCCTCGCCCCTGCGGGAAGGCTCGACCGGGACCGGATCGTCGAGCTGCTTGACGCGGAGGTCGCCCTCGAAGGGGAAGGAGGGCCATTGGGTGAAGTCCGGGACCGCAGGAGGCGTGTGGGGCACGAGGCTGACCCTAACCGAGTCGGCGACCCCTGTCCTTACCCGAATCCGTGGTCCTGTCGGCACTGGTCGTCAGGGATCGCGTACGTCGATCACCGCCCCCTCAGGCCCGCCCTCCCCGGTCACGGAACGCGACTTCCCGGCGCGACCTGACCGCCGACCTCCTGGCGACTGAGTCGCGCATCACACCCGTCATCCACAGGCTCGGACGCCGTTCCACGCGCGGTTTCACGTGAAACGGCACTACCTGTGGATAACTTCTGTGGATAACTACGACGCCTCGGGTGGGTTGTGGACGACCACGCACCGCTTCGGCAGCCGCCGCCCGCTCCGTCGCGCCCTGCCCGAATCGCCATTGCCGGCTCCGGCAGGTGCCGTGCTCGGCTGCTGCCGCGTTTCACGTGAAACGGCGGGCGGCGGGCGGCGGGCGGCGGGCGGCGGGCGGCGGGCGGCGGGCGGCGGGCGGCGGGCGGCGGGCGGCGGGCGGCGGGCGGCGGGCGGCGACGAAATATAGAACGACCGCGAGCCGGGTCGGGTTCCGGGTCGCGGTCGATTCCTGGCGCGGAGGCGGTACGCCTCCCGGGTCGTTCGTCGAGGGGTCAGGCTTCCGGTTCCTCCTGCCCGACACCGATGAGCCCGACGATCCGTTCCAGGTCGTCCACCGTCGCGAACTCAATCGTGATCTTGCCCTTGTTCCGGCCGATGTCCACCTTCACCCGGGTGTCGAACCGGTCGGAGAGTCGGTCGGCGAGATCCGTGAGGGCGGGTGCGTGCGGCTTGGGTCGCCGCCGGGCGGCCGGCGCCCTCGTCGTACCCTCCTCGCTCAGTGCGAGGGAGACAATCTCCTCGGTCGCCCGCACCGAGAGGCCCTCGGCCACGATGCGGAGCGCGAGCTCCTCCTGGGCCTCGGCCTCGTCGAGGCTCAGGAGGGCGCGCGCATGCCCGGCGGAGAGCACCCCGGCTGCGACCCGGCGCTGCACCTGGGGCGGCAGGTTGAGCAGCCGGATGGTGTTCGAGATCTGTGGACGGCTCCGCCCGATGCGGCGGGCCAGTTCTTCGTGGGTGGCCCCGAACTCCTCCAGCAGCTGCTGGTACGCGGCCGCCTCTTCGAGCGGGTTCAGGTTGGCCCGGTGGATGTTCTCCAGCAGCGCGTCCCGGAGCATCGCGTCGTCCCGGGTGTCCCGGACGATCGCCGGGATGTTCTCCCGGCCCACCGCCTGGGCGGCCCGCCACCGCCGCTCGCCCATCACCAGCTCGTACTTCTCGCCGTCGAGCTGGCGCACCACGATGGGCTGAAGGAAGCCGACCTGCTCGATAGAGGTTTTCAGCTCCTCCAGCGCCTCCTCGTCGAAGACCTGTCGGGGCTGTTTCGGGTTGGGGAGGATCGCGTCGACCGGAATCTCCGCGAACCGTGCCCCGGGAACCGGGGAGAGGGGCACTGCCGTTGGTGCCACCTCCAGTGCCGGGCCGGGGGCCGGTGGGGTCCCGGTCGGCGCGGCCGTGCCGCTGGCAGTGTCGACCTCCGGGGAGGGCGGCGGTGTCGTGGTCTCCAGCGTCTCCACGGGACCGGTGGGGATGAGCGCCCCCAGCCCTCGACCCAGTCCGCCACGCGGCCGGTTCTTCATGCGACGCCTCCCAGCGACTTGCCCGCACTACCCATTCCGACTCACCGGCTCCTTGACCCCACGCTCGGCGATCTCCTGCGCGGCTGCGAAGTAACTGGTGGCACCTCGTGAACCGGGATCGTAGGTCATCACCGACTGGCCGTAACTCGGGGCCTCGGAGACCCGTACGTTCCGGGGAATGACCGCTTGGAGCACCTTGTCGCCGAAGTGGTTCCGGACGTCCTGCTCGACCGCGTCCGCCAGCCGGGTACGCCGGTCGTACATGGTGAGCAGGATCGTGGAGACCTCCAGCATCGGGTTCAGGTGCTTACGGACCAGGTTGATGTTGTTGATGAGCTGGTTCAGCCCCTCCAGCGCGTAGTACTCGCACTGGATCGGAATGAGCACCTCCTGCGCGGCGACCAACGCGTTCACCGTGAGCAGGCCGAGCGACGGCGGGCAGTCGATGAAGACGTAGTCGAAGTGCCCCGGGTAGGCGGCGATGGCACGGGACAGCCTCGACTCCCGGGCCACCACCGACACCAGCTCGATCTCGGCACCCGCGAGGTCGATGGTGGCTGGCACGCACCACAGGTTCGGGATGCCCTCCACCCCCTGGGCGACCTCTTCCAGGGGCACGCTGTCGATCAGGCAGTCGTAGACGTCCGGCACCCCGGTGTGGTGCGGGACGTTCAGCCCGGTCGAGGCGTTGCCCTGCGGGTCCAGGTCGACCACGAGGACCCGGTTCCCATGCAGGGCGAGTGCCACCGCCAGGTTCACCGTGGTCGTGGTCTTCCCCACGCCACCCTTCTGGTTCGCGACGCACATGATCCGGGTCCGCTCGGGGCGCGGCATGGTGACCTCGCCACTGGGATTCAGGATCTGCACGGCGCGCATAGCCTCCATAGCCAACGGTGGGTCATCCTCTTCGAGCGTCGGAGTTTCACGTGAAACGTACGCGTCGCCGACCGCTTCCCCGTACGGAGAACGGGCCGACGACCTGGGCGTGTCGATGGTGCCAACTGGCGGCCCGGAAACCGCCGCCGGAGCGGGTTGCTGCGGTACGACAGGTATGGGAGCGGAATCGGGAGGGATGACGGCTTCCACGACCCGACGAACCGGTTCGTCGACTGTCGCGGCGTCGGTTCGGCCCCCCCGGGTACGCCTGCCTTCCGGCCGGCGCGGCGCGGGTCGATGGTCGGCTGTGGACCGCCCACCGCCGCGGGTGGAGTCGGACCGTCCGCCGTGGACCGTTCTGTCCCGGGATGGAACCGGAGAGCGGTCCACCGGATCGTCGGCGTACCGGTCGGAGACCGGCCAGGTCACTGGCTCGGTTTCACGTGAAACAGGGGCGGCCGTGGCGGGATCAGCCCGTCGTCCGGTTCCGCCGGGATCGTCGTACCTGCCGTCGTCATGCACCTGTCATCCCTGCCCGCTTCGGATGGTCGGTCCGCACACCGTCGCTGCCGCACGTGCCCGCTCCACGAAGCGTACGGCCCGGCGGGGGCGGCCGGGACCCGTGACACCGGCGCCGTCGTCCGCCCCACACTATCGACGCGCGGCCAGCCTACGGCGGACAGGCACACAAGGTCCATGCCGAGGATCTCAGCGGTCGAAGGTCTCGCACAGGTTCAACGATCCGACGCGGGCCCCGACTCCGACCGGACGAGAACGTCCCGGCACTCCGGCTAGACCCGGCGACCCCACCGGCACCCATACGCCGGCAGGAGCCACCGACATCAACGTCCCCGTGACCGCCCACCCCGGCGTTTCGCCCGACGTGGTCCGCGTGCCGGGCCGACCACACGTTCCCGCACGATCTCCACCACGGTCGTCGGCGGGTCGATCACGTCGACACCGCACCGGTACACGGTCGGCTCACCACCGCCGAGCCGCTCCACCGTCGCCGCGTGCTCGGCGATCTCGTCGGCAACGGAGGAACCCTTCAGCGCGACGAGCCGTCCACCTCGGACGGTCAACGGCAGGCACCAGGAGGCCAACCGGTCGAGGGGGGCCACCGCCCGTGCGGTGACCACGTCGGCGCTGAGCGGGTCGCCACCACCGGGGCCGGCGGCGGCCTCCTCGGCCCGGCCCCGGAACACCCGGACCGTTCGGGTCAGTCCGAGCCCCTGGACCGCTTCGATCAGGAAGGCGGTCCGGCGGGCGAGCGGTTCGACCAGCGTCAGGTGCAGATCCGGGCGGGCGATGGCGAGCACCAGACCGGGCAGCCCCGCGCCGGAACCGACGTCGATGACCGTCGCGCCGTCGGGAATCCGCTCCGCCACCGCCGCACAGTTGAGCAGATGCCGGTCCCATATCCGGGGGGCCTCCCGAGGGCCGATCAGGCCGCGCACCACGCCGTCGGTGGCGAGCAGTTCGGCGTACGCGGCGGCCAGGTCGAGCCGATCGCCGAAGAGGGTCCGTGCCGCCTCCGCCAACTCCGGAGGGAGCGCCGCGTCCTGGGCGGAGGGGAGGGTGGATGGGTCGACAGGCGACGGCCCGGGTGGCGTACCACCCGGGCCGGAAACGCCAGCCGTGGCGTCGTAGGTCACCCGTTCAGTCCGCCGGCCGGACGACGATACGCCGGTTGGGCTCGACGCCCTCGGACTCGCTCTCCACACCGGCCATCGCGTTCACCACGTCGTGCACGCACTTACGCTCGAACGCGGACATCGGCTCCAGGCGGACCGGCTCGCCGTACTCCTTGACCTTCTCCACCGCGTTCTTGGCGACGGCGGCCAGTTCCTTGCGGCGGTTGGCCCGGTAGCCGCCGACGTCCAGCAGCAGCCGGCTGGGCGTACCGGTCTGCCGGAACACCGCCAGCCGGGCCAGCTCCTGGAGCGCCTCCAGGGTCGCGCCGCGCTGGCCGACCAGGTTCTGCAGACGGGCACCGACCACCTCGACGACCGGCCGGCCACCCGACACCAGCTCGTCGATGTCCCCGTCGTAGTCGAGGATGTCGAGCAGACCCTCGACGTAGTCCGCCGCGATCTCGCTCTGCCGGAACAGGTCGCTCTCCGCCGGGGCCTTCTTCCCACGCTCCTCGGCCTCGGTCTCCTCGGTCCCGGTCTTCGCGATCGGAGCAGCGTCCTCGTCCGGGGACTGGTCAGCGCGGGGGATGCTGGTGTCGGTCACGGTTCATCTCCGTACTTCGTTCGGCCGGACCGTCGGGTCCGATGGTTTCCCGGCGGTGGCGGGAGGTCTCGCCGGTGCCACCGGGCACGTCTGTACGGGCAGTGTCGCCCGTGACCGCGCGGTCGCGCGGCGGATCCGCCCGGCATCGGCCGTCAGCCGGTGGTACGGATCCGGCCGCCGCCGGGCGGGCCCGGCGGCGGCGCGTGGATCGGTCAGCCCTGCCGCTTGGCGGGCCGGTTCTTCTTCGGGTTGGCCGGCTTGGCGCCCGGCTTCGGGCCGACGACCTTGGGGGCGGCGGGCTTCACCGGGGCCGGCGCGGGCTTGACCCGGCCCAGGAGGCCGCCGGCCTTGGCCGGCGGCGCCGTGGTGCGGCCGCTGGTGCCCGCCTTGGCGGTCATGCTCGGCGGCGGCGGGTACTTGCGGAGCACCCACTGCTGCTGGCCGAGGGTGAAGAGGTTGTTGGTGACCCAGTAGATGATCACACCGATCGGGAAGATCGCGCCGGAGATCAGCAGCGACAACGGGATGCCGTAGAGCATGAGTCGCTGGATCATCCGCTGCTGCGGGTCCTCCGCCCAGCCGGTCTTGAGGATCATCTGACGGCTGGTCAGGTAGGTCGTGCCCATCATCACCAGGACCAGGACGCCGGCGATCACCTTGACGGTGGTGCCGTTCGCGCCGAGCCGGGACAACTCCTCGGCGGTCGAGCCGAACTTGCCGGCGATCGGCGCGGTGAAGATCGATGCTGCGGAGGCGCTCTCGAACTGGTCGACCGTCCAGCCGTACAGGGTCTTCTTGTCTTCGGTCTTGAACGGGTCGAGGCGGCGGAGCACGTGGAAGAGGCCGAGGAAGACGGGGATCTGGAGGAACATCGGAAGGCAGCCCATGAGCGGGTTGGCCTTTTCCTTCCGATAGAGCTCCATCATCTCCTTCTGGAGCGTCTCCCGGTCACCCTTGTGCTTCTCCTGGAGCGCCTTGACCTGCGGCTGCAACGCCTGCATGGCCCGCTGCGACTTGATCTGCTTGACGAAGACCGGGAAGAGGATCACCCGGACGGTGACCACCAGGAAGACGATGGCCAGGATCCAGGCCCAGTTCGTCCCCGCGACCGCGCCGTCCGGCACCCCGATGGCGTCCCACGCCGAGTGCCAGGCCAGCAGGATCCACGAGATCGCGTAGTAGACCCAGTCGAGACTCAATTCTCAGGCTCCAGTCTCATCGGCGCGGCGGCCACCCGGCGGCGGCACCGGGTCATACCCACCGGGGTGGAAAGGGTGGCAGCGCGAAAGCCGCCGGATCGTCAGGACGGTTCCCCGGAACGCGCCGTGCCGGGTGACGGCCTCCAGACCGTACGCACTGCACGACGGGTGGAACCGACAGCGGGCCGGCAGTGCCGGGCTTATCCAACGACGGTACGCGATGATGGGCCCGACCAGCATCCGGGCACCGAGTGTCGAGGGCCGGGGCGTGGCGGATCCGCTGTTCACCGGGACCGCCGGCTCCGGGGCATCCGCGCCGAGGCGACGGCCGCGTCCAGGTCGGCACCGAGCCGGGCGTAACTCGCCCCCGCCGCTGCGGGAAGTGCGCGTACCACGAGTGTGCTGCCCTCCGGCAGCGCGGCGAGCCGCTCCCGGACCAGATGCCGCAACTGACGGCGGACCCGGTTGCGGACCACCGCCGGCCCGACCGCCTTGGACACGACGAAGCCGGCGCGGGTCGGTGCGGAGGATTCCTCCGAACCGACTGCCCGCGCCGGCTCCGGCGAAGACGGTGCCCCGGGCCTTGGTGTCGGTGGCAGAGCCAGGTGGACGACGACGGCACCACGGCCGGCGCGACGCCCACCACGGATCGCTGCGGCGAAATCGGTGCTGCGCCGCAGTCGCTGCGCGGCTGCCAGCACGACTGCCTACGTCCTCCGAACGGGCCCGGCCGACGTCAGGCCGACAGGCGGGCGCGGCCCTTGGCGCGACGGGTCGAGATGATGGCGCGGCCGGCGCGGGTACGCATGCGCAGCCGGAAGCCGTGGGTCTTCGCGCGCCGGCGGTTGTTCGGCTGGAAGGTGCGCTTGCTCACGTCAGGCTCTCCGTTTTCCGTACGCCCCGCGCGGGGGATCGCTCGGGGTGTGTGGTGGTCCAGGCCGGTTGGTGGCCTACGATCGGCGCTGCCCGACGATCCGGCACCTCGACGATGCGGGCACCACGACCGCGGACAGCAGGCACCCATCACCCTAGCAGAGGGCGACAGAGCAGCTATTCCACCCTACGCAGGGCGGCAATGACCGTCAAACAGCCCCGTTGCACCACGCAGCACCCGTGGCCGGGGGCGTCGGGCGACGCGACGCGCCCGGGTCGAAGCGGTGGTTTTCGCTGATGCCGCCAAGGGGCACCCGCCCGGCCGGTTGAAGCGGCGCGGACAACGCTGTTAGCGTGCGCGCTTGCGGTCAGCGTCGGAGATCGGGTTCGGGATCCGGTGCCGCTGACAGGCAAGACCGGACCGGGCGGTGGATCGTTCGGCACGGTGAACCCGCTTCAGCACCCGTTCAGGCAGGGGGCAGGTCCCACCCGCATTCGGCGGGCAGCCACAATCGGTCGGTACACAGCCTGTGGATAACTTGTGGATGGCGACCGGTCAGCCGTCCGGGCGGATGGTGTTCCAGCCGCTCAGACGTGGTGGCGGGCCCGGGACGGCCGACTGGGAACAGCGGCGGCCGGGAGCAGAGGCGAGGGGGTGGCACGACGGTGGCCGGAACGACCGACCTTGCCGCGGTGTGGACCGCGACGACGGACGAGCTCGCCGACGAGATCATTTCGGCTCAGCAACGTGCCTACCTGCGGCTGACCCGGTTGCGCGCGATCGTCGAGGACACCGCGCTGCTCTCCGTGCCCGACGCCTTCACCCGGGACGTGATCGAGTCCCGGCTCCGCCCGGCGATCACCGAGGCGCTCACCCGCCGGCTGGGCCGCCCGATCCAGGTGGCGGTCACCGTCCGGGTCGCTGAGGACGGCACTGGCCGTCCGGCGGGCACGGTGTACCGCAGCGTGCCCGAGGCCGACGTGCCCGAACTGCCCTTCCCCGGCTACGACGCCAACCCCGCCCACCCCGAAGCGCCGGCCCCGTTCCGGGAGGCCGCGCCGCCCGCGTTCCACCCGGACGAAGAGGGCGGCCCCGGCGCTCAGGTCGACCCGGCCCGGGGCGGACCGGCCGGCGACGACCCACGGCGGCTGATCCCCACCAGCCGGGGCAGTCAGGAACCCCTCTTCACCGCCAGCTTCACCGAACCTCCGGGGGGCGGACCGCCCGGGGCGGACCGGCGGGGTTACGACGACCGACGCGACAGTGGGCCCGACCAGGGCCGCCCGTACGACCAGCGCTACCGCGACAACGCCGGTCCGGTACGGGACAGGCTGCCCCGCGACGGCGCGACGGACAGCGGACCGGGACGTGGTGGCGTGGATCACCGGCCGGGCGGCCGGGACGACCGGCGGCTCCCCGGCGGTGCGGATACCGGTGGGAACCGGCTCAACCCGAAGTACATGTTCGAGACGTTCGTCATCGGCTCGTCCAACCGGTTCGCGCACGCGGCCAGTGTGGCGGTGGCCGAGTCGCCGGCCAAGGCGTACAACCCACTGTTCATCTACGGCAGCTCGGGGCTGGGCAAGACCCACCTGTTGCACGCGATCGGGCACTACGCCACGACGCTGGGCAATGCCCGCTCGGTCCGGTACGTCTCGACCGAGGAGTTCACCAACGACTTCATCAACTCGCTGCGCGACGACAAGACCAGCGCGTTCCAGCGCCGCTACCGGGACGTGGACATCCTCCTGATCGACGACATCCAGTTCCTGGAGAACCGGGAGCGGACCCAGGAGGAGTTCTTCCACACCTTCAACACGTTGCACAACGCCAACAAGCAGATCGTGATCACCTCGGACCGGTCGCCGAAGCAGCTCGCGACCCTGGAGGACCGGCTGCGGACCCGGTTCGAGTGGGGGCTGCTGGCCGACATCCAGCCGCCGGACCTGGAGACCCGGATCGCCATCCTCCAGAAGAAGGCCGCCCAGGAGCGCCTGTACGCGCCACCGGACGTGCTGGAGTTCATCGCCTCGCGGGTGTCGAACTCGATCCGCGAGTTGGAGGGCGCGCTGATCCGGGTCACCGCGTTCGCCAGTCTCACCCGCTCCACGGTCGAGCTCTCGCTCGCCGAGGAGGTGCTGCGGGACTTCATCCCGGACGGTGCCGGTCCGGAGATCACCGCCGATCAGATCATGGTCTCCACCGCCGACTACTTCGGCGTCAGCCTGGAGGACCTGCGCGGGCACTCCCGGTCCCGGGTGCTGGTCAACGCCCGGCAGGTGGCCATGTACCTCTGCCGTGAGCTGACCGACCTCTCGCTGCCCCGGATCGGACAGGCGTTCGGCGGCCGGGACCACACCACGGTCATGCACGCGGACCGCAAGATCCGCCAGCAGATGGCCGAACGCCGGTCGCTCTACAACCAGATCGCCGAGCTGACCAACCGGATCAAGCAGAACTCCTGAAACCGGGCCGGGGCGGCCGACTGCTGAAGCGGGCGGCCCGGCGGCCCCCGCCCGCCCCGCGAGAAACCACACCGACGGAAACGCCCGGCCCGACGGCCGGGCGTTTCCGTGTGCTGCCGGCCGTCGGAACGTCGTCCCGGACACCCGCCCACGGGCTGTGGAAGACGGCTCGGGGCGGTTCGGCGTACCCACAAGCCCACCCAGCTGTCCACAGCCGGAGGGACTTGTCCACAACAAGTTATCCACAGGTAGTGGATAACTACGGTCCGCCCCGACCCGGTTACCCACAGGTTGTGGAAAAACCCTGGGGACGACACTGTGGATGACTGTGGACAGTCGCTCGGTTATCCACCGGTCGCCGGCTGCCTGTGTACGACCTGTTGAAGGTTCTGGGGAAAACCGCCGTCCGGGGTGGTGCGCCTGTCCACAGGCCTGGGGAGAAAGTCCGTGGATAACCTGTGGATAACCGGTGGATGGCGGTGGACAACTCGGCCCGACACGGCGGCTGTGGACAAGTACGCGAGTTGTACCCATGGTTCTCCACAGGTAAACCACCGGTGGATAATGTGTCTGACCTGCGAAAATGCGACTTGTCCACAGTTTGCACAGGTGCGATGAAGACGATGGGTTATCTCTTTAGAAGAGAACAAAAACCAATCATCACCGTTGGACTTCCTGTGGATGGGGTCGTCGGCCTCCGGCCGGAGCAGGCTCACGACCCGATCCACGGGGTCGGGCGCACAGCCGATGCCCACGCGCCCTAAGGTGCGATGGGTACCCGCACGGTCGGGCGGGACGGTGGGCAGCGGTCGGCATGAGAGAGTTGTCGCTGACGTCGACGCGGAGGCATTGATGAAGTTCCGAGTGGAGCGCGACGCGCTCGCCGAGGCTGTGGCGTGGACCGCGAAGAGCCTCCCCAACCGGCCGTCCGTACCGGTGCTCGCCGGGGTGATGCTCCGGGTGACCGACGGCAACCTGCAGGTCTCCGGCTTCGACTACGAGGTCTCCAGCCAGGTCACCGTCGAGGTGCAGGGTGACGCCGACGGTGCCGCGCTGGTCTCCGGTCGCCTGCTCGCCGAGATCACCAAGGCCCTGCCGGGCAAGCCCGTCGACATCGCCGCCGTCGGCGCGCATCTCGAACTGGTCTGCGGCAGTGCCCGGTTCACCCTGCCGACCATGCCGGTGGAGGACTACCCGACCCTGCCGGAGATGCCGGAGAGCGCCGGCACCGTGGACGCCGCCGCCTTCGCCGCCGCGGTCGCCCAGGTCGCGGTGGCCGCCGGCCGGGACGAGACCCTGCCGATGATGACCGGCGTACGGCTGGAGCTGAACGGCGACACCCTCGCCATGCTCGCCACCGACCGCTACCGCCTCGCCCTGCGCGAGATGCAGTGGCGACCGGACGACGCCAGCGTCAGCATCAACGCCCTGGTGCCCGCCCGGACGCTGCACGACACCGCCAAGGCGCTCGGTCCGCTCGGCGGCGAGGTGACCCTGGCCCTGTCGCAGGGCGCGGCCGGCGAAGGCATGATCGGCTTCTCCGGTGGCACCCGCCGGACCACCAGCCGGCTGCTCGACGGCGCGAACTACCCGCCGGTCCGGTCGCTCTTCCCGCCGAGCCACAACGCCGAGGCCCGGGTGTCGGTGAGCACCCTGATCGAGGTGGTCAAGCGGGTCGCCCTGGTCGCCGAGCGGACCACCCCGGTGCTGCTCAGCTTCAGCTCCGACGGTCTGGTCGTCGAGGCCGGCGGCACCGAGGAGGCGCGGGCCAGCGAGGCCATGGACGCGACCTTCACCGGGGACGCGCTGACCGTCGGCTTCAACCCGCAGTACCTGATCGACGGCCTGGCGAACCTGGGTGCGCAGACCGCGATGCTCTCCTTCGTCGACGCGCTGAAGCCCGCCGTGATTTCCCCGGCCGGTGAGGATGGCGAGGTCGTTCCGGGGTACCGATACCTGATCATGCCGATCCGGGTCTCCCGCTGATCGCGCACGCACCCCGACCCAGAACCACCGGAGGTAGGTACAGATGCAGCTCGGCCTGGTAGGACTCGGCCGCATGGGCGGCAACATGCGCGAGCGGCTGCGTGCCGCCGGGCACGAGGTGGTCGGCTTCGACCACAACGCGGAGCTGAGCGACGTCGCTTCCCTGCCGGAGCTGGTCGAGAAGCTGTCGGCCCCCCGCGCGGTCTGGGTGATGGTGCCCGCCGGGGTCACCGACGCCACCATCGACGAGCTGGCCGCCCTGCTCGACTCCGGCGACATCATCATCGACGGCGGCAACTCCCGCTTCAGCGACGACGCCCCCCGCGCCGAGCGGCTGAACGAGCACGGCATCGGCTACCTCGACGTCGGCGTCTCCGGCGGGGTGTGGGGCCGGCAGAACGGCTACGCGCTGATGGTGGGCGGCTCCGAGGAACACGTCGGACAGCTGATGCCGATCTTCGAGGCGCTCAAGCCGGAGGGTGAGTTCGGCTTCGTGCACGCCGGGCCGGTCGGTGCCGGGCACTACGCCAAGATGGTGCACAACGGCATCGAGTACGGCCTGATGCACGCCTACGCCGAGGGCTACGAGCTGCTCGCCGCCTCCGAGCTGGTGACCAACGTGCCGGGGGTCTTCAAGTCCTGGCGGGAGGGCACCGTGGTCCGCTCCTGGCTGCTCGACCTGCTCGACCGGGCACTCGACGAGGACCCGGAGCTGGCCGAGCTGAGCGGCTACACCGAGGACACCGGCGAGGGCCGTTGGACGGTCGACGAAGCGGTCCGGCTCGCCGTGCCGCTGAACGTCATCACCGCCTCGCTCTTCGCCCGGTTCGCCTCCCGGCAGGACGACTCGCCCGCGATGAAGGCCGTCGCCGCGCTGCGCCAGCAGTTCGGCGGGCACGCCGTCCGCAAGCGCTGACCGGCATCCGCTCCGCCGTGTACGTCCGCCGGCTCGAACTGGTCGACTTCCGCTCGTACGAGCGGGTCGGCGTCGACCTCGAACCGGGGGCGAACGTCCTGGTCGGGGCGAACGGGGTCGGCAAGACCAACCTCGTCGAGGCGCTCGGCTACGTGGCGACCCTGGACAGTTACCGGGTCGCCACCGACGCTCCGCTGGTACGGCTCGGTGCGGAGTCGGCGGTGATCCGCTGCGCGGTGGTGCACGAGGGCCGGGAACTCCTGATCGAGTTGGAGATCGTCCCCGGCAAGGCCAACCGGGCCCGGCTGGGGCGGTCGCCGGCCCGCCGGGCGCGGGACGTGCTCGGCGCGCTGCGGCTGGTGCTGTTCGCCCCGGAGGACCTGGAACTCGTCCGGGGCGACCCGGCCGAACGCCGCCGCTACCTCGACGACCTGCTGGTGCTCCGCCAACCCCGGTACGCCGGGGTGCGCGCCGACTACGAGCGGGTGGTCAAGCAGCGCAACGCCCTGCTGCGTACCGCGTACCTCGCCCGCAAGACCGGCGGCTCGCGGGGTGGGGACCTCTCCACCCTGGCGGTGTGGGACACCCACCTGGCCCGGCACGGGGCGGAACTCCTCGCCGGGCGGCTGGAGCTGGTCGCCGCGCTCACGCCACACGTGACCAAGGCGTACGACGCGGTCGCCGCCGGGCGGGCGTCCGCGGGGATCGCGTACCGGCCGTCGGTCGAGCTGGGCGAGACGGTGCCGGACCGGGCGACCCTTACCGAGGCGTTGACCGTCGCGCTGGCCGAGGCACGTACCGCTGAGGTGGATCGCGGCACCACCCTGGTGGGTCCGCACCGGGACGACCTCGCGCTCACCCTCGGGCCGCTGCCCGCCAAGGGGTACGCCAGCCACGGCGAGTCGTGGTCGTTCGCGCTCGCCCTGCGGCTGGCCGCGTACGACCTGCTCCGCTCGGACGGGATCGAGCCGGTGCTGGTGCTCGACGACGTCTTCGCCGAGCTGGACGCCGGCCGCCGGGAGCGGCTGGCGGGCCTGGTCGGCGGGGCCGCCCAGCTCCTGGTGACCTGTGCCGTCGACGACGACGTGCCGGTGGCCCTGCGGGGTGCCCGCTATCACGTCGGCGAGGGGACGGTACGCCGTGTCGGATGACCCGATCCTGCCCCGTCCCGCCGCCGGTGCGGCCCGGAGTGCCGCCGGTCGTGCCCGGGCGGCCGGAACCGGGGGCCGGCGGACCGACGGTTCCGGGGACGGGTCCGGCGGATCCCGAGCCCCCGCGCCCGACCGGGCCGGCGGGGACCAAACCGCCTCCGGCGGACGCCCTGCGGGAACAGGCGGGAGCACTGGCGTGGACCTGCCGGGCGAAACGTCCGGCCCGCAGTTGGCACGGGCGGTGCTGGACGCGGCGAAGGCCCGCCGCGAGGCAGCCGCCCCTCGACGGCGCAGCGTGGTGGGTGGCGGCGGGGACGGGCAGCGACGACTGCGCGGCTACTCGGGGCCGGGACCGGACCCCCGGGATCCGCAGCTGCTCGGCGCGGTCCTCAGCCGGCTGGTGAAGGCCCGGGGCTGGGAGCAGCCAGCGGCGGAGGCCACCGTCTTCGGCGCGTGGGAACGGGTTGTCGGGCCGGAGATCGCCCAGCACAGCCGGCCGGTGAAGCTGGAGGACGGCGAACTCACCGTCGAGGCGAGGTCGACGGCGTGGGCCACCCAGCTCCGCCTGTTGGCCGGTTCACTGCTCCAGAAGATCGCCCGTGAGGTCGGTCACAACGTGGTCCGCAAGCTGCACATCCACGGCCCCGCCGCGCCGTCCTGGTCGCGAGGTCCCCGACGCGTACGTGGTCGTGGACCCCGCGACACCTACGGCTGACCGCGCGCCCGCGTCCCGGGCGCGCAGCCGTCGCCCGGGCAACCGACCCCGGCCCGGGACGTTGTACGAAGGGTGGGAGTGGAACGGTCAGGTGGCGGCGTAGACGGCGTAGCCGCGGTCCGCGCAGCGGCGGTAGAAGGCGGCCAGGACGGCCAGCTCGGCGCAGGTGAAGCTCCACTGCGGCGGGTCGCCGGCCTCGTCGCGGAGGCCGTCGAGCCGGGCGTCGAGCCAGCGGAGCTGCTGCTCGGCGAGGCGACCGTCGCCCAGCAGTTCGCGCAGCACGGTGCTGACCGACTCGAAGGTGACCGCCTCCCCGTGCTCGCGGTGCCGGACGACGAACCGCTCCAGCCCGTCGGCGATCCAGGCGCAGCCGTCCGGGTCGATCACCGGGTCCTCGTCCTCGGCGGCGTTCTCGGTGGCGTAGAGCACATTCTCCAGGCCGAGCAGGAGATCCACGAGTTCCGTGTAGGCCGTCGCCCGGACCGTGCCGGTCTTGGCGATCAGCTCGGCGAGAGCCGCGGTCGGCGCGGAGATCCGGGGCATCTCCACGATCTCGCCGAAATCCACGAACCCGGCCGGTGCCACCGGGTCGTAGAACCGGCCGGTCCGCGGCCAGACCACCGCGACGTTGTCCAGCCCCATCGGGCGTCACCTCTTAAGCGCACGTGTCGAGCCAGTCGGTCCGATCGTCCGATTCTGCCGTCTAAAGATCAAGTGCGGCACCCCGGGCGGCGCCCCAAGGTACGGCACCGTGCGTACTCGGCGCGACCCCGCGGCGTACTCGTCGCGGGTGGTGTCGGTGGGCCGACCGTCGGCAACCGCGCCCACGATCAGGGCCGCTCGTGTAGGGGGAGTTGCGGGTGGCGCGATTCGGGCCGCAGCGGAGGTCTGAGCCGCCTTCAAGGGGTGCCGAGTGGTGGTTATGTCGGCTGCGCACAGTAGGATTGGAGGTGAGACGAAGATCTGACGCGGAGCGACGCCACGGACCCCGCCGGGCCCCGACGCGCCCGTGTCGCATCGAGTTGATCGCGATCCGCGGGCAACCGCGGCGACCGGCGCGTTCGGCCCGTACCCCGGAACATACCCGGTGCCGGTCCATGCGCCCGACGTCGCGTCCTGTCCGCCGAACCCGCGCCCGACGCGCCCTCTGAGGGGAGCGGACGGCGCGAGAAAGTGGCCGAGGGTGGCAGCGCAGAACAAGCAGGAGTACGGCGCCGAGTCGATCACCGTCCTCGAAGGGCTCGAGGCGGTCCGGAAGCGGCCCGGCATGTACATCGGGTCCACCGGGGAACGTGGTCTGCACCACCTCGTCTGGGAGGTCGTCGACAACGCGGTCGACGAGGCGCTGGCGGGTCACTGCGACACCATCGACGTGGTGCTGCTGGCCGACGGTGGCGTACAGGTCACCGACAACGGCCGTGGCTTCCCGGTCGACCTGCACCCCAAGCTGAAGAAGCCCGGCGTCGAGGTCGCGCTGACCGTGCTGCACGCCGGCGGCAAGTTCGACGGCAAGGCGTACGCGGTCTCCGGCGGTCTGCACGGCGTCGGCGTGTCCGTCGTGAACGCGCTCTCCACGCGGATGGCCGTGGAGATCCACAAGGACGGCTTCGTCTGGCGGCAGAAGTACACCGCCTCCAAGCCGAGCCCGCTGGACAAGGGCGAGACCACCGACCGCACCGGCTCGGCGGTCGCCTTCTGGCCCGACCCGGACGTCTTCGAGACGGTCGACTTCGACTTCCAGACCATCTACCGGCGGCTCCAGGAGATGGCCTTCCTCAACCGGGGCCTCACCATCCACCTCCTCGACGAGCGGGTGCCCGAGGACGAGGACGGCCGCCAGCGCGAGGTCACCTTCTGTTACAAGGGCGGCATCGCCGACTTCGTCCGGCACCTGAACGCCTCGAAGAACCCGATCCACAAGACGGTGGTCGAGTTCTTCGGCGAGGAGGAGGGCATGTCCGTCGAGATCGCCATGCAGTGGAACGAGTCCTACGGCGAGTCGGTCTACACCTTCGCCAACACCATCAACACGCACGAGGGCGGTACCCACGAGGAGGGCTTCCGGGCCGCGCTGACCGGCCTCGTCAACAAGTACGGCGCGGAGAAGAAGCTGCTGAAGGCCGACGAGAAGCTCTCCGGCGAGGACATCCGTGAAGGACTCGCCGCGATCATCTCGGTCAAGCTGGCCAACCCGCAGTTCGAGGGGCAGACCAAGACCAAGCTCGGCAACACCCCGGTGAAGAGCTTCGTGCAGCGGGTCTGCAACGAGTGGCTGGTCGACTGGTTCGACCGGAACCCGGCCGAGGCGAAGGTCATCATCACCAAGGCGTCCCAGGCCGCCCGCGCCCGGATCGCCGCCCAGCAGGCCCGGAAGCTGGCCCGCCGCAAGTCGCTGCTGGAGTCCGGCTCGATGCCGGGCAAGCTGGCCGACTGCCAGTCCACCGACCCGCGCGAGTCGGAGGTCTTCATCGTCGAGGGCGACTCGGCCGGCGGCTCGGCCAAGCAGGGGCGGGACCCACGGACCCAGGCGATCCTGCCGATCCGGGGCAAGATCTTGAACGTGGAGAAGGCCCGGATCGACCGGGTGTTGAAGAACAACGAGGTCCAGGCGCTGATCACCGCGCTCGGCACCGGCATCCACGACGACTTCGACATGGAGAAGCTGCGCTACCACAAGGTGGTGCTGATGGCCGACGCGGACGTGGACGGCCAGCACATCCAGACCCTGCTGCTCACCCTCCTGTTCCGCTTCATGCGTCCGCTGGTCGAGCTGGGGCACGTCTACCTGGCCGCCCCGCCGCTTTACAAGATCAAGTGGAACAAGCGGGGCGACGACGCCCAGTACGCCTACTCCGACCGGGAGCGGGACGGGCTGATCGCCCTGCGGCAGCAGAAGAAGCCGAACGCCAGGCCGGACGACATCCAGCGCTTCAAGGGCCTCGGCGAGATGAACTATCCCGAGCTGTGGGAAACCACCATGAACCCGGCGACCCGGACCCTGCGTCAGGTCACCCTCGACGATGCCGCGGTCGCGGACGAGTTGTTCAGCGTCCTGATGGGTGAGGACGTCGAGGCACGCCGCTCGTTCATTCAACGTAACGCCAAGGACGTGCGCTTCCTGGACATCTGACGGTTGCCGGCGGACCGCCGGGAAGCCCCCGGCGGTTCACCGGTCCACAGGGTTATCCACAGCTTCGACGGTATCCACAGCCGTTATCCACAGCACGAAAACGACTCTGAGTCTGATAAGGGTTAACAGTGACCGATACTCCCGAGTCCACCCCTAACGAGCCGGAGACCCCGGAGGCCGCCGCCACGGTAGTGGCGCACGACCGGATCGAGCCGGTCGGCCTCGAGGTGGAGATGCAGCGCTCCTACCTCGACTACGCGATGAGCGTCATCGTCGGGCGGGCGCTGCCGGACGTGCGGGACGGGCTCAAGCCGGTCCACCGCAAGATCCTCTACGCCATGTTCGACTCCGGCTACCGGCCGGACCGCGGTTACGTGAAGTGCTCCCGCGTCGTCGGCGACGTGATGGGGCAGTTCCACCCGCACGGCGACTCGGCGATCTACGACGCGCTGGTCCGGATGGCGCAGCCCTGGTCACTGCGGTACCCGCTGGTCGACGGCAACGGCAACTTCGGGTCGCCCGGAAACGATCCGGCCGCCGCCATGCGCTACTGTTTGACAGGAGATGCCCGGATCCGTACCGCTGACGGGTCGGTCCGGATCGACCAGGTCGTGCCCGGCGCGGCACCGAGCAGCGAGACCGAGATCGACCTGAAGGTCCGCGACCGCAACGGCGACTTGGTCCGCGCCACCCGGTTCTTCCACTCCGGTGAGCACCCCACGCTGCGGCTGCGCACCCGCGAGGGGTACGAGCTGACCGGCACCCACAACCACCCGGTGCTCTGCCTGGTGGACGTGGCCGGCGTGCCCACCCTGCTCTGGAAGCTGCTCGCGGAGGTTGCCGCAGGCGACCGGGTGGTGCTCCAGCGGTCCGTTCCGGACGAGATCGGCTACCCGATGCTGGAGCACGTCGAGGCCGCTGTCCTCGCCGGTGCCTTCGTCAGCGAGGGCTGGGTCTCCGAGGGGCGAGCCGGCTTCAACAACACCGACCGGGAGTTCTTCGTCCGGGTGCTCGCCGCCTACGACCTCGCCGTCGGTGGCCCCCGGTACGTCGCCCAGCGCACCATCGCCTCCGGCAGCCTCCTGCACGAACTCGACGTCCAGGACCTGACCGCCCTGCGGGCGAGCATCCTCGGCGAGCTGGTCGGGGCGCGGAGCGCGGCGAAGTTCGTACCGGAGTTCGTCTGGCAGGGGCCAGCTGCAATCAAGCGGGCCTTCCTCCAGGCGCTCTTCGAGGGGGACGGTTCCTCCTCGTTGCTGCCGCGCAACAGCATCCAGATCTCGTACTCGACCCGCAGCGACCGCATGGCCCGCGAGGTCCAGCAGCTGCTGCTGGAGTTCGGCGTGGTGAGCAGGCAGTGTCGGTACGACCACGGCGAGATCAAGGTCGTGGTGACCAACCGCCGCGACGCCCGGATCTTCGCCCAGCAGGTCGGCTTCCTCGGCCGTAAGCAGGCCAAGCTGGAATCCGAGCTGGCCTCGGTGCCGCAGACCAGCACCGCTCTCTCCGCCGACCACGTGCCCTTCGTGGCCGACTTCGTCCGGGCGCACGGTGCCACCCGCTGGACCGAGCGGGACTGGCTGCGCCGGCACAACGTCGACCGGATCGAGCGCTGGGAACGCGACCGCGAGGAGGTCGCCTCCAGGATCACCGAGGCCGACGTGCTCGATGTGGTCGAGCCGCTGGTGGACGGGCGCTTCTACTACGCCGAGGTGGCGGAGGTCGAGGACGCCGGCGTCCAGGCGGTCTACAGCATCCGGGTCGACACCGACGACCACTCGTTCGTCTCCGACGGCTTCGTCAGCCACAACACCGAGTGCAAGCTGGACCCGCTGGCGATGGAGATGCTGCGGGACATCGACGAGGACACCGTCGACCTCCAGGACAACTACGACGGCCGGGCCAAGGAGCCCACCATCCTGCCGTCGCGGATCCCGAACCTGCTGATCAACGGGTCCGAGGGCATCGCGGTCGGCATGGCCACCAAGATCCCTCCGCACAACCTGCGCGAGATCGGCGCGGCGGTGCAGTGGTGCCTGGAGAACCCGGAGGAGGACGAGGCCACCACCCTCGACGCGCTGCTGGAGATCGTCAAGGGCCCGGACTTCCCGACCCACGGCCTGATCGTCGGCACCACCGCCATCCAGGACGCGTACCGGACCGGCCGCGGCTCGATCCGGATGCGCGCCGTGGTGGAGGTCGAGGAGGACAAGCGGGGTCGTCCCTGCCTGGTCGTCAGCGAGCTGCCCTATCAGGTCAACCCGGACAACCTCGCCGAGCGGATCGCCGAGCTGATCAAGGAGGGGAAGCTCGGCGGCATCGCCGACATCCGGGACGAGTCCTCCGGGCGTACCGGCATGCGGATCGTGCTGGTGCTCAAGCGCGACGCGGTCGCCAAGGTGGTGCTGAACAACCTCTACAAGCACACCCAGCTCCAGGAGACCTTCGGCGCCAACATGCTGGCGCTGGTCGACGGCGTGCCGCGCACGCTCAACCTCGCGCAGTTCATCCGCTACTACGTCGAGCACCAGATCGAGGTCATCCGGCGACGGACGGCGTTCCGGCTGCGCAAGGCCGAGGAGCGGGCGCACATCCTGCGCGGTCTGTCCAAGGCGCTGGACGCGCTGGACGAGGTGATCGCCCTGATCCGGCGCTCGCCCACCGTCGAGGACGCCCGGCAGGGCCTGATCCAGCTGCTGACGATCGACGAGATCCAGGCGACCGCGATCCTGGACATGCAGCTGCGTCGTCTCGCCGCTCTGGAGCGGCAGCGGATCCTGGACGACCTGGCGAAGCTCGAGATCGAGATCGCCGACCTGAAGGACATCCTGGCGAAGCCGGAGCGGCAGCGGAAGATCGTCTCCGAGGAGCTGGGCGAGATCGTCGCCAAGTGGGGCGACGAGCGGCGTACGAAGATCGTGCCGTTCGACGGCGAGGTCTCCATGGAGGACCTGATCGCCCGCGAGGACGTCGTGGTAACCATCACCCGGACCGGGTACGCCAAGCGGACCAAGGTCGACCTCTACCGCTCCCAGCGCCGGGGCGGCAAGGGCGTCAGCGGCGCCACGCTGCGGCAGGACGACATCGTCAGCCACTTCTTCGTCTGCTCCACCCACGACTGGATCCTGTTCTTCACCAACAAGGGTCGGGTCTACCGGGCCAAGGCGTACGAGCTTCCGGAGGCCAGTAGGGTGGCCAAGGGCCAGCACGTGGCCAATCTGCTCGCCTTCCAACCGGAGGAGCAGATCGCACAGATCATCGAGATCCCGAACTACCAGGTAGCCCCCTATCTGGTACTGGCCACGAAGAACGGCCTGGTGAAGAAGACGAAGCTCGAGGAGTTCGACTCCAACCGCTCGGGCGGCATCATCGCGATCAACCTGCGCGACGAGGACGAGCTGGTCGGCGCTGCCCTGTGCGCGCCGGACGACGACCTGCTGCTCGTTTCGAAGAACGCCCAGGCCATCCGGTTCAACGCGGGTGACGAGACGCTGCGACCGATGGGGCGGGCGACCACGGGCGTGATCGGCATGCGCTTCAGTGACGAAGACGAACTGCTGGCCATGGAGGTCGTCCGGGAGGGCATGGACGTCCTGGTGGCCACCAACGGGGGATATGCGAAACGGACCCCCATCGAGGAATACCCGGTGCAGGGCCGGGGAGGTAAGGGCGTGTTGACCGCGAAGATCACAGAGCGCCGCGGGGGTCTTGTCGGCGCGGTCGTGATCAGTCCGGACGACGAGCTCCTCGCGATCACCAGCAACGGTGGCGTCATCCGGACTCCGGTGAAGCCTGTACGCCGTACGCGGGATCGGAACACAATGGGGGTCAAGCTGATGGACCTCCCGGACGGCGTAACCATCGTGGCGATTGCTCGCAATGCCGACGAGCCTGACGAACAGGACTAGTTGATGACGGAGACACAGGCGAAGTCGGGGAACAAGGGGACCTCGGCCAACCCGGTCGACGAGGATGCCGCGAAGGGCGGTGCGTCCGCGTCCGGACGCGCCGCCGTAGGTCGGGCGACGGTTCCCGCCGACGCGCCTGCCCCGAAGTTCACCCGGGCTCCCGGCATGACACCACCGCCGGACAAGCCCGCCGCCGACTCGGGCAAGGGCGACCGGACCGAGGCGATCGACGTCGACGCGCCGACATCGGCCGGGATGACAACGGCCCCCGGTGCGGCCCGTCCGGCCACGACGACACAGCCGATCGCCGTGAAGGCGGCACAGGCCGCGGCCACGGGTACCCAACCGCGGGTCGGGGCCGGCACCCCGCTGGACACCGCGCGGCCGGGGGTGGCCCGGCCCAACGGCGGCGGGCTGCCGCCGGGGGTCGGCGGTGCCGCGGCGGTCGGGGCTGCCCGGGTCAACGACGCGGTACGCGCCGCGCGCAGCTCGGTCAGCTCCGCAGCCTCGCGTGGTCCCCGTCGGGCCCGGCTGAACCTCAAGCGGATCGACCCGTGGTCCGTCATGAAGTTCACCTTCGCGGTCTCCGTGGTGCTCTTCATCGTCGTCGTGGTCGCCACGTCGGTGCTCTACCTCGCCCTCGATGCGATGGGTGTGTTCCAGAGCGTCAACGAGAGCCTGACCGACCTGGTCAGCGCCGGCGGTGGACAGGGCACGGACGGTTTCCAGATCACCGCCAAGGGCGTGATCCTCAGCTCGGCGCTGCTCGGGCTGGTCAACGTCGTCCTGTTCACGGCGCTCGCCACGCTGGGGGCGTTCGTCTACAACGTCTGCGCCGACCTGGTCGGCGGGGTCGAACTCACCCTCGCCGAGCGGGACTGAGTCGGCCCGAAGGGCTGGTCACGCCGGGGCGCCGCGAAAGCGGTCGCCCCGGCGTTGGTCATGCAGGTAGGTTCGTCAGCAGACGGTGCGCGAGGTCCGACCCCGATTTGGGGCCCGACGCACGGATGGGTTAATGTTGCTCGTCGCGCACGGGGCTATAGCTCAGTCGGTTAGAGCGCAGAGCTGATAACTCTGAGGTCGCTGGTTCGATTCCAGCTAGCCCCACCGCATACCGTCCGACGGCAGTCGAGCGAGGGGACGCCCCATGGTGAAGAAGCTTCTGTTGCTGGTCGGCGTCGTCGGCGTGGCGGTTGTCGTTGCCCAGCGGATCAAGGCGTCGAACGACGAGCGCGCCCTGTGGCACGAGGCGACCACCGCCCCCGACCTCCGGTAAGGTTCGACCCAGGGCGGTCACTCTCCGTCCGTTCGGGGCCCTAGCTCAACTGGCAGAGCACTGCCTTTGCAAGGCAGGGGTTAGGGGTTCGAGTCCCCTGGGCTCCACGCAATTCTGTGAGCTGCTGGTTCGTGGCCGGAGGTGGTCAGCATGCGAACCATCGGCGCGGCGTGTGTCGGAACGGTGGACACCGAGGCGACTTTTGGTCATGCTTGTGACCATGACAACGCTACCGTTGGGGGAAGTGAAAACCCGTCTCTCTGAACTTGTAGGTCGGGTGCACGACCACCACGAGCGGGTGACCGTGACGGTGCATGGTAGGCCGTCTGCCGTGCTGGTTTCGGTCGAGGACCTGGAGCGTCTGGAGGAGACCGTCGCGGTTCTTGGAGATGCGGGCACCCTGCGACGGCTGGCCGACTCCGATGCGGAACTGGCCCGAGGTGAAGAGGTCTCCGCCGACCAGCTCGCCGAGACCATTCGCGCCCGTCGCGCCTCGGCCGCGTGAACCGGCGGCTGCCGGAAGATCCGTACACGCTTCGCACCACTCCGACCGTCCGCCGAGCGCTGGCCGAACGTTTGCCAGAGGCCGTCGCGGTTGCCGCGTACGAGTTCATGACCGGGACCTTGGGCAGGAGCCCTACCGGGTCGGGAAGCGCTTGCTGCCGCCATTGGCGGATCGGTTCACCGCCCGGCGAGGCACCTACCGGATCATTTACCGCGTCGACGACCACAACCGCACCGTGACGGTCGTGGATATTGATCACCGAAGGGATGTTTACCGCTCCTGACACCCCTGGTCTTTTCTGCTTGATGGTGCCAGGGCATTCAGTATCGTGAGCACCGTGTCGATGAACGTGTCTGACGAGGCTGCAGCCCTTGAGGCCGAAATGGAGCAGTATCCGGACGAGCGAGGTGAGATCCTGCTCGAGGCTGCCGACGCATGGCGTCGGGCGGGGCGGCTCGACCGAGCAGCCGACCTGCTGAGCAGACTGATCACTGACGGCGGCGAGGACGGCTGCTACGCGATGGTGCAGCTCGCCGAGGTGCGATTCGAGCAAGGCGACATCGATGAGGCGCATGATGTGCTGGATCGGCTGGCCCACGACGCAGCGACGAACGACGGTCACTGCACGCTGGTCGCCGAACTGCTCGCCGAGCGCGGCGATCTGCGCGCCGCATTGCGCTGGTACGACCGGGCGGTGGCCCGGCTGTCGACCGACGAGTTGCGTGCGCTGAGCGGCCCGGATGGTTGGACACGGATGTCCTCGGTGATGATTCGCGGCCGTCGTGAGGTCCGTCGGCCGGGCCGGCGAGTCCCCTCTCGATCCGGCGGTCAAGGCCCGCTACAGCGAGACCCTTCCGGAGGAGCACACGATCGCCTGGCCGCCACCGCGCAACTCCCCATGCTGGTGCGGATCGACAGCCAAGTACAAAAAGTGTTGCGGCCGAGCGGTCTGAGTGGCGCCCTCCGACGCGCCGCGCGTCCGTCACGACGCAGCCCTACCTGCCATCGCTCCTGTGGTGGCAGGGGTAGCCGGTCGCCGGCGACCGTGGCGGTGTGGTTCGCACGGTGATACCTCCGGCCCACCAGTACGAACGTGGTTGACTGCAGCCCGAGTGCAGTCATTTGCACAGCCAAGCGGCTCACCGGTCCTTTCCTCGCCCAGCCCACACGTTGCGAAGACGTGCCGCAGTAGCGCCGTCGCTCGTGACGACGGAGGTCCGGATGCTCTCGCCCTTCCGGCGTCGGGTGGTGCTGGCGCGCTGCGGAGGCACGATGACAGAAGGGTGAATCATGGGCTTCGCCGACGACGAGATGGATTTCGTCCGTTCCCAGCCGCTGGTACGGATGGCGACACTCGGCGACGATGGACAACCGGACGTGGTGCCGCTTGCCTTTGAATTCGACGGCGCGGCGTTCTGGGTCGGCGGCGGCGAGACGTTCCTGCAGACGCGCAAGGTGCGCAACATCGTCGCCGGGCGGCGCCGAGTCGCTCTCGTCTTCGACGACATGCCGTCGTTCGCCCCGTTCGTTGCCCGCGGTGTGCGCGTTTACGGCACGGCCGAGGACCCGATCGAGCGCACCGGCATCACCGGACCCGGCTGGTACGTGCGGATCGTTCCGACCGAATCGTGGAGCTGGAACATGGCGGGTGAGCCGGTCGGTGAGACCTGGTACCCGTCCCGGCACCGCCGGCACTGAGCTGAGTCCGGGACTCACCGGCAGACCGACGGTTGCCGTCCCGGTCCCGGTGCCCACCACTGTGTGGTGTCCGTATCGCCCGACCGGTGGTGTGTCACTTTCGGGGCCAGGAGGCAGGACGAGCTGACCCACAACTGCACCGAGGCCGGCGGCTCGCTGCTCGTCACGGTCTACCCGATCGATTTCTCCGGGTCGTACCCGTGCACCGTGAATCGGCCGTCGCCGAGTGCGGTGAAGTCGCTGTCGACCCGTCCCGAGCCCCGGTACAGCGCGAGCAGGGTCTGCTCGTGGTCTTCCGGCAGCAGCGGTAGCTCCCAGACGCCCTGCATGACGTAGGGGCGGTCGACGTCGAACCATCGCGCGCTGTCACAAGGGAGCTCCCACTCGCGCTGCGGCGCCGGCAGTGCACCGAACTGCTCCCGCACGGCGTCGGCGGCCATGCCAGACGCCCTCGGCGGTCCACTCGACGGTCAGGTCGGCCGGGTCCATGCCGGTCGCGTCGAAACGGACGCGGTGTCCGTAGCCGCCGCTCCGGTCGCGGCCCAGGACGACCGCGTGGTGGTCGACGGCGGATGAGCCGCCCTCGGACAGCAGGATCGCCGCGATCGGCGCGCGGACGTGGGTCAGCACGGCGAAGTGTGCCGAACCGTCGGCGTACCCGATCCCCGGCGGTTGGTCGACGACCCGGACGACGGTCGTCCGGGGCCACCACAGGAGGACGGCGGCGGCCACGACGCCGCAGACGAGGGCCACGACGATCGCCGTCCGTAGGGGACGGCGGCGCCGTTCCCGGCCGGCTGCGGCCGGTGTGCCGGTCGGGTACGAGGGGTGGTTCATCGGTCGAGTGTCGCCGCACACGTCAAGTGACCGGGCCATCCGCGGCGGGGTGGCCGGGTCACCACCGCTGGTGCTCCTGCCCGGGATCGACGTAAGGGTCGCCGTGGGCGTTCGTCCTCGACGTGCGGATAGAGCGCCAGGCCGACCCGGTCACCGTGGACGGTGCGGACCTCCCAGTGGTGGCTGCATCCCGTCACGGTACGAGCGGTGGCCGGCCCGGCCGTACCGAGTTGTTCACGGAGCAGGTCCGGTACATCGTGCATGGCCCGCCGCGAGCGGGGTACCGGAACAGATACCAACCCCCGGAAAGTGAGGTGTGATTGCCATGCCGACCGCACGTGATCTCATGACCAGCGACGTCAGCTGCGTCCGTGAGCAGGATGATCTCAAGTTCGCCGCGCGCAGGATGGCCGAGCTGGGGGTCGGCTCGTTGGCGATCTGCGGCGCGGACAACCGCCTGAAGGTGGGTGACCTGATCGAGGCCATCTCCGAGCGCGGCTGACCGCATTCGACGCGTCCATCGGGGCCTTCCGCTCGGCGGGAGGCCCCGCGCCGTGAGGGCCGCTCGGCGGGAGCCCCTGCGGCGTGAGGGCGAGGACGTCAGGACGGTGGTCGGGGCAGCCGGTCCACCAGACTGCTGAGCGCGCCGTTGCCCAGGGTGGCGCCGAGCGCGGAGCCGGTGGCGATGGTCCAGCCGACCGGTCCGAGCGGCGTGCAGCCGAAGAACTGGCTGACCCCGGGGGTCTGCACCACCGCCACCAGCGCGCCGACCGAGGCGACGGTGGAGGCGAGCACCGCCGGGCTGGTGCCTCCGGCGAGCACGGTCTGCCCGAGCTGCGTGCCGACCAGGGAGGCGAGGGCCACGGTGCCGGCCCGCCGTTGGCTGCCCGTCCAGCGGGCGAGCGTCCATCCGGCGGTCGCGCCGAGGGTGGTGGCGGCGGCCCGCAATCCGATCTCCCTGGTCAGGGTCTCCCCGAGGGACGTGTCCGGGCCCTCGCGCAGCAGGTGGTCGCCGTGGTGCGCGCCGGGCGGCCGGATCGCGATGGCCATCGCCGGCACCAGGTCGGTGAGGAGGTTGACCAGGAGCAGTTGCCGCCCGGTGAGCGCGGAGCGGCCGGTCGCGGCGGCGGTGAGCACGCTGAACGCGATCTCCCCGAGGTTGCCGCCGACCAGGATGCTCAGCGCGTGGCGGGCCGAGGACCACATGGCGCGTCCCTCGACCAGGGTGGCGATGATGGTCTCCAGCCGGTCGTCGGTGACCACCAGGTCGGCGGCGGCCTTGGCGGCCGGGGTGCCCCGTTGGCCGAGGGCGATCCCGACGTCGGCCAGCCGGATCGCCGGTGCGTCGTTGGCGCCGTCCCCGGTCATCGCGACGACCCGGCCGCACTTCTGGAGCGCCTGGATGATCCGTACCTTGTGGGTCGGGGTGCAGCGGGCGACCACGTCGGTGCGGGCGAGGCGGTCGGCGAGCGCCTCGTCGTCGAGCTGGTCCAGCTCGGTGGCGGTGACCACCCGCTGGTCGCTGTCGGTGCTGATGATCGAGGCGATCGCCTCGGCGGTCGCCGGGTGGTCGCCGGTGATCATGATGGTGTGCACGCCGGCCTGCCGGATCCGACGGACCGCCGGCGCGGCACTCTCCCGCACCCCGTCGGCGAGCGTCAGGTAGCCCACGAACACCAGGTCGCCTACCTCGTCGTCGGTGACCTCCCGGCCGGTCACCCGCCGCTCGGCGACGGCCAGCACGCGGTGCCCGGCCCCGGCCCGCTCGGCCAGGACCTCGTGCAGCCGGTCCCGGCCCTGGTCGTCCAGGGGCCGCTCGCCGCCGTCGGCGTCCCGGCGGCCGGTGCAGCGGGGCAGCACCCGCTCCGGAGCGCCCTTCACGCTGAGCAGCAGCCCGTCGTCGGTCTCGCCCAGCGTGGCGTGGTAGCCCCGGGACGGCTCGAACGGCAGCCCACCGACGGATCGCCAGCCGCCGGCCCCGATCCGCTCGGTGATCCCGTCGACGGTCCGGGCGCCGGTGCGGATCGCCCGGTCGGTCTGCTCCGGCAGTTCCGTCGGGTCGGTCGCGTCCGGGGTGGCCCGCAGCGCCGCCGCGAGGGTGATCCGGAGGGAACGCGATCCGTCCAGCCGGTCCGTGGGGGCGTACCGGTCACCGTCGCCGACACCGGCGAGGCGGAGGTGTCCCTCGGTCAGCGTGCCGGTCTTGTCGAAGCAGAGCACGTCCACCCGGCCCAGCGCCTCGATGGTGCGGGGGTTGCGGACCAGCGCGCCGTGCTCGGCGAGCCGCCGGGCCGCCGCGAGCTGCGCGGCACTGACCAGGAAGGGCAGCCCCTCCGGCACCGAGGCGACGGCCAGGTTCGCGGCGGTCGCCGCCGTTTCCGCAAGCGGTACGCCCCGCAGCAACCCCGCCCCGGCCACCGAGAGCGCCGAGGCTGCGGCCAGCGGAAGCGCTGCCCGGGTCAACCTGCCGAGCCGGGCCTCCACCCCGCCGGCCGGTGGTGCCTGGCGGGCCAGGGCCAGGCTCCGTCCCGCCTCGGTGTCGGCCCCGGTGGCGACCACCACGGCGGTGCCGTACCCGGCGGCGACCGTGCTGCCCTCGTAGAGCATGGAGCGCCGGTCGGCGACGGCGGCGGCCACCACCGGTCGGTCGGTCTTGGTCACCGGCAGCGACTCACCGGTCAGCGACGACTCATCGGCCTCCAGCCCCACCGACTCCAGCACCCGGCAGTCGGCGGGTACCGCGTCCCCCGGTTCGAGCAGGACCACGTCGCCGACCACCAGGTCGTCGGCGGCCACCACGTCTTCGGTGCCGTCGCGCCGGACCCGCGCGGTCACCGCCGTGCGGGAGAGCAGCTTCGCCAGGGACCGTTCGGTGTTGCGTTGGTGAACCGCCCCGATCAGAGCCGAGCCGCCGACCACCCCGCCGACCAGGGCGGCGTCGACGACCGAGCCGAACGCGGCGGAGAGGGCCGCCCCGGCGGCGAGGACCGGGGTGAGTGGGTTGGCGAGTTCGTCGAGCAGGGCCCGGAGCAGGCTGCCGTCGTCGGCGCCGCCGCCGGTGCCCCGGCGCCGCCGCTCGGCCACCTCGGTCGCACCGAGCCCGTCCGGGGTGGTGCCGAGGCGGCTGAGGACCACGTCGACCGGCATCAGGTGCCAGGCCGTGACGGGCGGGGTCGGGGTGTCGGTCCGGTCGGGTAGTCGACGGGCCCGCCAGACCCCGTGCGCGAAGGCCAGCGCCGCAGCACCGTTCACGGCGGAGAGGGCCTGGCCGGGAAGGCGCTCCCGATCGGCGGTGAACGCCGCCAGTGCTCCCAGCCCGGCACCCGCCTCGGCGAGGCGGATGTTCTGCCGGCTCATCCGGCGGGCCACGCCGGTCGCCTCGACCACCAGCGCACAGGTGCGCAGGTCGGTGCCGACGAGCAGGTGCGCGCCCCACGGGGGCGGGTCGTCGGGTCCGCCGACGCCGAGTCCGCAGTCGGAGACACCGAGGGCCGCCCGGTCGGCGGAGACCAGCATCACCACCGCGCCGTCGAGTTGAAGGGCCCGTACCGTCTCGGCGACCCGGGGGCCGCCGGGGAGGACGGCGTCGGTGAATCCGTACCGCTGGTCGGTGTCGCCGGCCACCACCAGCCGCAGGCCGGCCTGCCGGGCGGCGACCGACAGCGCGTCCGCGCCCGGCGCCGGCTCGGGCTCGACCCGCAGCACCGCCGTCAGGGTCTCCCCCTCGGCCAGCCCGAGCAGCAGGCCACCGCCGTCCCGGAGCCGCCGGCTGGCCGCGGTGTCCCCCGGATCGCGTGCGTCGAGCCGGTCCAGCGGGGCGAGTCGCCAGCCCTCCGCCTCCCGTCGCCGTCGCGGCGCGTCGGGGTCGAAGAGGGCGAAGGCGCGGGCGGTGATCTCCTCCGTGTCCGCGTCGGCCAGCGGAGCCAGGTCGACCAGCGACCCCCGGTCGGAGCCGAGCACGGCCGCGTCCAGGACGAGCGTGTCGATCCGGTCGAGTTCCCGCAGCACCCCGCGATCCATCGCGATGACACCCCGGCGGGCCAGGATCCGGCCCAGCTGGGCGGCGTACCCCTCACGGCCGGACCCGGGGGCCTTCGGCAGCGTGGCGAGGGCGAGTGCGGCGGCCCGCTTCGCCCCCACCGCCGGCAGGGCCGCCGCGCCGGACGCCGCGCCGGTGAGGAGGATCCGGTTGATGTACCGCTCGACCGGCCCGTCGGGCTTGGCGCGTGGGCGGCCGTGCGTGGGCGCGCGGGCCACGGCGCGGTCCGGGTCGCCGGTGAGCTGCGGCTCGGCACGCTTCCAGGCGCTCTGCTGGGCGCGGGCCTCACCCCACTGCACGATCCGCTGCGTGCCGTCGAGCACCAGGCCGGTCCAGCCACCGGAGAGTCCCTGCGTCACCGCCTCGGCGAGCGGGAAGAGCAGGTCGGCCCGGGGATCCGCGCGGAGCCCCCGGTCGGCCAGTGCGTGCAGTTTGGGGTGCAGGTCGATCGCGCCGAGGAGCCCGGCGACCTCCCCCGGCAGCGGGGTGAACGGCAGGATCCGGGTGGCGGCGGAGAGGGTCAGCCCGAGGACGTCGGAGGCGAGCGCGCCGAGCGTGCGCGGGGTCTGCGGGCCCTCCTCGGGCGGGTGCGGCGGCGGGATGTCCGGGTCGGGTTCGTGGTCGCAGCGGCGCTCCACCCGCTCGATCGTCCGGACCAGGTCACGGAGGCGGGGTTCGGGCGTCTCGACGGCCACCACCACCCGGCCGGACGGCGCGTTGACCCGGGCCCAGCCCACCCCGGGGAGCTTCTCCAGGGCCTTCTCGACCTGGCGGGCCAGACGGTCGCCGCCGTCCTGGCAGACTCCGTGCACCTCGATGTGGTGCCGTCCGGGCCGGGACCAGACCCGCCGACGGGTGAGCCCGGCGCTCCGGGCCAGGTGTACGGCCGCCGCGCCCGCACCACGGGAGGCGTCGCCCACGAGCCGTGGCACGGCGGACGGGACGATCCGGCCGGCGATCCTGCCCAGCGGGATCATCCGACGGTACGACCGGCCAGGAGCCGGTCCGGTCCTCCGTCGCCCTCGTGCAGGTCGTACGCCATCTCGCCTCCCACACCTCGCTCCGCGCGGCGTGGCTTCCCCACCCCGGGCCGGTCATGCCCGGTGACGGGAGGTTTTTCCGGCGGGCCGGGTTCCGGGGGCGTGACCCCCTGGCTGAACCGCCGGTGCCGTCCGTTGCCGACGCGGCGGCATGAACCCGGGCGGGGGTGGAAAGCAACGGTGACAGCACAGCCGACGCGGGGAGGCGAGATGGAGGCACCAGCCCGGCACGAGGCACGCGAGCGGGTCCGTCCGTACGAGCGGCGGGTGGACGTTCCGCTGCTCGGGGAGGTGACGCTACCGCCGGACAAGGTCGCCTACTACGCGGGCGTGGGTGTGCTCGCGGCGCTCCAGGTGATCGAGTGGCCGCTGGCCCTGCTCGTCACCGCCGGTCACCTCCTAGCCGACCAGCACCTATCCGGGCTGGCGCGGGGCGTGGGCGAGGCGCTGGAGGCGGCCTGACGCTCCGCGCGGGGGGCACGTGGAAGTCGATGGGGGCGTACCGGCGGGCCCCGGGCGGGTTCGACGTCAAGGTCCACGCCACCCCGGATGTGGCCGACGGTCCCGACGGGACCGGGGTACGAGATCCGGGTCACCGGCGGTTGACCTGAAGTCGGGTTGAGGACGCAGGGTGGGCGCATGCTCATCGAATCCGCGCCGCCCGCCGTGCCGGATCGGCTGCTCTCCGCGCCCCTGCGGGCGATGACGGTGGGCAGCGTGGCGTTGATCTCGCTGCTCGCCTTCGAGGCGTTGGCCGTCGGGACCGCCATGCCGACGGTCACCCGCAGCCTCGACGGCCTGGCCCTCTACGCGCTGGCCTTCGGCGGGCCGTTCGCCTCCGGGGTGCTCGCCATGGTGCTCTCCGGCATCTGGTGCGACGCCCGGGGTCCGCGGCTGCCGATGTGGCACGGGTTCGTCTGGTTCGTCACCGGGTTGCTGCTCGCCGGCACCGCGCCGGCGATGGGCGTGCTGGTCGTCGGGCGGGTGGTGCAGGGCTTTGGCTCCGGGCTGCTCTCGGTCGCGCTCTACGTGATCGTCGGCCGGGTGTACCCCGAGTCGTTGCACCGGCGGATATTCGCTGTGTTCGCCGCCGCGTGGGTCGTACCGTCGCTGGTCGGACCGGCCCTGGCCGGGCTGGTGGTGGAACACCTCGGCTGGCGCTGGGTCTTCCTGGCGGTCCCGGCCGTGGCTGTTCCGGCGGTGCTGCTGGTCCACCCGGGGTTGCGGGCGGTGGGCGTGCCGGTCGGTTCCCGACCGCCCCGGGACGCGGGGGCCCGGATCGGCTGGGCCTGCGGGGCCGCGGCGAGCGCCGCACTGCTGCACTACGGGGGGCAGCAGCGCGGTCCGCTCGCCGTCGGTCTCGTGGTCGCCGCGCTGGTCGCGCTCGCCGGCTGTGCACCACGCCTGCTGCCGGCCGGTGTCCTGCGGGCCGGTCGAGGGCTGCCCACCGTGGTCGGGCTGCGCGGGCTGGCCTCGGCGGCGTTCGTCGGTGCGGAGGTGGTGATGCCGCTGTTGCTGTCCCGTGAGCGTGGGCTCTCGCCGACCGCCGCCGGGGTCGCCCTGACCGTCGGGGCGGTCTCCTGGTCAGTGGGCTCGTGGTTGCAGGGACGGCTGCCCGAACCGCCTTCCCGAGCGACCCTGCCGCGCGCCGGGCTCGTCTGCATCGCCGCCGGCATCGCGGGCTTCGCGCTCGCGGTGTGGCCGGCCGTCCCGGTGCCGGTCGCTCTCCTCGGCTGGAGCCTGGCCGGCCTCGGCATGGGGCTGGTCTACCCGTCGTTGTCGGTGCTCACCCTGGAGTTGTCCGATCCCGGTGAGCAGGGTCGCAACAGTTCCTCCCTGCAACTCGGCGATGCGCTCTGCGCCGCCGCCGTGCTGGCGCTGACCGGTGCGCTGCTCGCCGCCAGCTCGGGGCCGGATCCGGCGACCTACCTGGTCGCCCTGGTGGTCTCCGCAGGGTTGGCGCTGCTCGGCGCGCTGATCGCCGGACGGGTCGTGCCGGCCGCCGGCTGACACCCGTCCGGGGGAAGCCGCCGGGATGAACCCGTCAGTGGCTCATGTTCGCCCTACCGTGGCCGCATGCTCACACTGGTCGTCACCATGATTCTGTACGTCGCCGGGTTCGTTTTCCTCTACGGCGTGATCCGGGTGGCCGTTCGGCACGCTCTGGAGGACCTGGAGGTCCGCCGGGCGGAGACGCTGCGCCCCGGCCCACCGCAGGAGCGACCCTTCGTGCCGGAGAATTTCCTTGCCGGCAACTGACGGTGTCGGGCCACGGAGGTCGGTTCCCGCTGGCCGACCTTCGGCCTGCCAGGGCCGTCGAATATGAACGTGCGTCGATGTTGTTGCACGTGAAACATCGGCCACCCGAATGGCGGGCGGCGGGTGTGGCCCGTCAACCGTCCGACGACTCGCGGCGCTCCACTTCGGCCAGGGCGGCGAGGAGTGTCTCCGGCTCCTGGGCGCCGCTGACCGCGTACCTGCCGGCCAGGACGAAGGTCGGCACGCTGGTCACCCCGATACTCCGGGCCTCGGCCAGTTCCGCCTGAAGTTCGGCGACCCCGGCGTCCGAGTCGAGGAAGGCGCGGACTTCGGGGGCGTCCAGGCCGACGCTGGCGGCCACCGAGGCGAGAGCGGAGCGTGAGCCGATGTCGACGCCGTCGGTGAAGTGGGCCTTGAAGAGACCCTCGATCGTCTCGGCGGCCCGGCCCCGCGCGTCGGCGAACCGGATCAGTCGGTGCGCGTCGAACGTGTTCGCGGTGACCGCCCGGTCGAAGTCCAGTTTCAGTCCGACACCGGCGGCCACCCCGGCGACGTGGTCGGCCATCTGCCGGGCCTGTTCCACTCCGCCGAACTTCGCGGCCAACCCGTCGAGCAGCGGACGGGGCTCGGGCACCGGGCTCGGGTCGAGCTGGAACGGCCGGTAGCGGAGGGTCACGTCACCGTCGTACGCCGCCAGCGCCTGCTCCAACCGGCGCTTTCCGACGTAGCACCAGGGACAGACCACGTCGGCGTAGACCTCGATCTCCATGCCCCGGATCAACCCGCCCTCCGGTGGATGTGTTCCCGGCGCGGGCGGTCACACCCCGCGCGGTGGGTCACCTCAGGAGACCTGCTCGCGTACCTGCCGCTTGAGTCGGGCCAGGATCGCCGTGCCGCCGCGTACCCGCAACGGGCTGATCGCCTGGGCGAGACCCATCCGCTGGTACAGGTCGTCGGGTACGGCGAGCACCTGATCGGCGCTGGCGCCGGCCAGTCCCTCGGCCAGGATGCCGGCGAAGGCCCGGGTGGTCGGGGCCTCCGGAGGGCAGTCGAAGAGGGTGGTCACCGTCCGGTCCGGGGCGACCCGGGCGCGGAGGAAGAACGCCGTCTGGCACTCCGGCACCTGTTCCATGCCCTCGCGGTCGACCTGCCCGGGCGGGAGCGGCGGAATGACGTCGGCGAACTCCAACAGCATCTCGAGCACCAGTTCGCGTGGGGCAGCGGCGAACTCATCGACGATCTCGGCCAGCTTGGACGGCATCTCGGGCATGTCGCCAGGCTACCGGCGTGTTTGCAGGGGGCCCCTCCTCGACAGAAAACGGTAGGAAGGGCCCCCTGCAAACACCTCACGCCGTCGGTGCCTTCTCGCTGATCTCGCCGAGGGCCGAGTTCGGATCCAACTGTGTCGCCAGATCACCGAGGGAGACGATCCCGACCAGTTTGCGGTCGGCGTCGCAGACCAGAATCCGCCGGACGCCACGCTCGCGCATCAGGGCCGCCGCCTCGGCCGTCGAACAGTGCTGGTCGATCATCACCACCTCACGGGTGACGATCGAGCCGATCGTGGTGGTCGCCGGGTCGCTGCGTTCGGCCACCGCCCGGACCACGATGTCCCGGTCGGTGAGCATGCCGGCGAGGGTGGCGCCGTCGGTGACGACCACGTCGCCGATGTCCGCCTCCTTCATCACCCTGGCCGCCTCGTCCAGGGGTGTCTCCGTCGACAGGTAGACCACCTGTCGGGTCATCACGTCACTGACCCGGTAACCGGACATTTCGAGAGCCTCCGAGGGTCGACCCAGCAGATGTGACAGCGGTACCCAGTGGCGACATCGCTACACCAGGTCGGACGGCACTGCCGAAAGTCCGGTGAGCGCACTGGTCAGCTCGACGACCGGCAGCTCCGTACGGTCGCCACGGGCGCGGTCGCGCAACTCCACGTACCCGTCGGCGTGACGGCGACCGACCACGACGGTGCGGGGGATGCCGATCAGCTCGGCGTCGGTGAACTTCACCCCGGCCGAGACGTGCGTGCGGTCGTCGACCAGCACCCGCAGGCCGGCGGCGGCGAGGCGTGCGCCGAGGTCGAGCGCCGCGTCGAGCTGCGGCCCCTTCCCCGCCGCCACCAGGTGTACATCGCACGGCGCGACCACCGCCGGCCAGCACAGCCCCCGATCGTCGTGGTGCTGCTCGGCGATCGTGGCGACCAGCCGGGAGATGCCGATGCCGTAGCAACCCATCAGCGGCCGGACCGGCTTGCCGGCCGGACCGAGCACGTCCACCGTGAACGCGTCGGTGAACCGGCGGCCGAGCTGGAAGACGTGCCCGATCTCGATGCCCCGGCGCATGGTCAGTTGCCCGTCCGGGCAGGCCGGGCAGGGATCGCCGGGGCGTACGTCGGCCGCCTCGATCGTGCCGTCGGGGGCGAAGTCGCGTCCACAGACGACGTCGACCGCGTGCCGACCCGGCTCGTTGGCCCCGGTCAGCCAGGCGGTGCCGGGCACCACCCGGGGGTCGACCAGGTAACGGATGCCGAGCTTCGCCATGACCTGCGGACCGATGTAGCCGCGGACCAGCTCCGGCCGGTCGGCGAAGCCGTCGAAGACGGTGACCGTAGCCGGGTGCAGCGCCGTGCCGACCCGCTTCAGGTCCACCTCCCGGTCGCCGGGCACCCCGACGACCAGCGGTTCCGTCTCCTCCGCACCCGGCCGGCGGACGGCGAGCACGACGTTCTTCAACGTGTCGCCTGCGGTCCAGTCGTCCCGGCCGCCGAGGCGGCGGGCGTTGGCCAGTTCGACCAGCGAGGCGATGGTGGGGGTGTCCGGGGTGTCGTGCACGGTGGCGGCCGGGTGCGCGTCCGGGGCGCCGGCCGGCGGGGCGGGCGTGGTCACCGCCTCGGTGTTGGCGGCGTAGTCGCAGGCGGTGCAGGCGACGTAGGTGTCCTCGCCGACCTCGGTGGTGGCGAGGAACTCCTCGGAGACCGAGCCGCCCATCGCCCCGGACATCGCGGTGACCACCGTGTACTCCAGCCCCAGGCGGTCGAAGATGCGCTGGTACGCGGCGCGGTGCCGGGCGTACGCCTCGGCCAGTCCCGCCCCGTCCAGGTCGAACGAGTAGGCGTCCTTCATCAGGAACTCGCGCCCGCGCAGCAGGCCGGCCCGGGGGCGGGCCTCGTCCCGGAACTTGGTCTGGACCTGGAAGAGCGTCACCGGAAGGTCCCGGTACGAGGTGAACAGGTCCTTGACCAGCAGCGCGGCAAGTTCCTCGTGGGTCGGGCCGAGCAGGTGCGGTGCGCCGCGCCGGTCGGCCAGGGTGAAGATGTCGTCGCCGTACTCCGTCCACCGTCCGCTGGTCTGGTACGGCTCGGCCGGCAGCAGCGCCGGGAATTGCACCTCCTGACCACCGATCGCCGTCATCTCCGACCGGACGACCTCGGTGACCCGGTCCAGCACGAGCTTGCCCAGCGGCAGCCAGGTGTAGCCGCCCGGAGCGGCCCGGCGGACGTACCCGGCGCGCAGCAGCAGCCGGTGGCTCGGCACCTCCGCGTCCGCCGGGTCCTCCCGAAGGGTCCGCAGCAGCAGCGTCGACATCCTCAGCATCATGGGCGCAGCGTACGACGGGAGCGCGGCCCGTCCATCCGGTTTGTCGCGGGGTGCGGTGGCACACGTCGGAGCCGGTGCGCGTCGTCGCGGCGGTGCCCGGTGGGAGACTGGTGCCCGCACCGGAACTCGACGGGAGGGGCGGCGTGCGCTGGCGCAGCTTCGTGGCGGTGGGGGACAGCTTCACCGAGGGCATGGACGACGCGTACCCGGACGGCACCTACCGGGGCTGGGCGGACCTGGTGGCCACCCGGCTCGCCGCCGGGGCCGGCCCCGACTTCCGGTACGCGAATCTCGCCGTCCGGGGCAAGCTCTTCCCGCAGGTGGTGGCGGACCAGGTGCCCGCCGCGCTGGCGATGCGCCCGGATCTGATCAGCTTCGCGGCCGGCGGCAACGACGTGCTGCGTCGCGGGTTCGACCCGGAGACGCTGGTCAGCCGCTTCGACGACACGGTCCGGCGGCTGCGGGCCGACGGCGCGGACGTGCTGCTGTTCCGGTTCGCCGACGTGATGGCCCGGTTGCCCGGCCAGCGCATGGTGGCGCCCCGCGTGCAGCTGCTCAACCGGGCGGTCGGCGAGACCGCCGAGCGGCACGGTGCGATCCTGGTCGACCTGTACGCGGACGACGCCTACCTCAACCCGCTGCTGTGGAGCACCGACCGGTTGCACCTGTCGGCGGCCGGGCACCGGCGGGTGGCCGGGCAGGTGCTGACCGCGCTCGGGGTGGGCTGCGACGAGGAGTGGCTGCTCGTGCCCCCGCACCCGGAGCCGACGCCGTGGTTGGCGGCCCGCGCGGCCGACCTGCGGTGGGCCGGGCGGCACCTGGCCCCCTGGCTCAAACGGCGGCTGACCGGCCGGTCCTCGGGCGACCTCGTCACCCCGAAACGGCCGCAGCTCGGCCCGGTCTCGGACTGACGCCGTGGCGACCACCGTCCACGCGGCCACCCTGCTGCGACAGCGACACGACGGCGAACCGGTGCCCGGGTGGGGCGTCGTGGTGACCGGGGACCGGATCGCCGCCGTCGGGCCGGTCGACGACCTGCTCGGGGCGCACCCGCGAGCCCGGGTACGGCGGTGGGCCGGCACGCTCGGCCCGGGGCGGGTGCACGACGGTCCACTGCCGCCAGCCCCGACCCCACGGGAGCGGGTGCACGCGCTCTTCCGGGTCGGCGCGACCGCCGTGCTGGCGGCCCAAATCGACGAGCCCGGCCTGCGGGCCGTGGTCGAGCGGAGCGAGGTGGCCGTGCTCGCCGTTCCCGGATCGGTGCCGCTGGCTCCCGGCGGGCGGGCCGACCTGGCCGTCCTGGCCGACGACGGACGCTGCGTCGCCACCGTGGTGGCCGGGCGGCTGGTGCACCGTCGCGCCTGAACCGGGTACGCCGTCCGTGCCGATCCGGTTCCCGCGCCGGGCGCGCCGATCGGGCGTACCTTGGGGCTCATGGCTGTGCCGAGCGACCCGAACCCCCGTCTCCAGTCGTACGCCGACCCGCAACGTCTCGTCACCACCGAGTGGCTCGCCGAGCGCCTCGGCACGGAGGGTCTGGTGGTGGTGGAGTCCGACGAGGACGTGCTGCTCTACGACACCGGCCACATTCCCGGAGCAGTCAAGATCGACTGGCACCTGGAGCTGAACGACCAGGTCACCCGGGACTACCTCGACGCGAAGAGCTTCGCCGAGCTGTGCGCCGCCAAGGGCATCGGCCGGGACGACACCGTGGTCTTCTACGGGGACAACTTCAACTGGTGGGCCGCGTACGCCCTCTGGGTGTTCTCCCTCTTCGGTCACCGGGACCTGCGCCTGCTCGACGGCGGACGCCAGAAGTGGATCGCCGAGGGACGGGAGACGACCCGGGAGAAGGTGACCCGCCCGCGCGCCGAGTACCCGGTGCCCACCCGCGACGACGCGCCGGTCCGGGCGTTCCGCGAGCAGGTGATGGCACACGTGGCGGCCGGTCGGCCGCTGGTCGACGTCCGGTCCCCCGGCGAGTACACCGGCGAGATGCTGCACATGCCGGACTACCCGCAGGAGGGCGCGCTGCGCGGTGGGCACGTTCCCGGGGCGGTGAACAAGCCGTGGAAGTCGGCGGCGAACTCCGACGGGACGTTCCGCTCGGCGGCGGAGCTGCGCGCGATCTACGCCGACCAGCTGGGGCTGAGCCCGGACGACGACGTGATCGCGTACTGCCGGATCGGCGAGCGGTCCAGCCACACCTGGTTCGTCCTGCGGCACCTGCTCGGCTATCCGCAGGTACGCAACTACGACGGCTCGTGGACGGAGTGGGGCAACCTGGTCCGGGCTCCCGTCGTCCGAGGCGACCAGCCCGGCGGCCTCAACCCGTGACCGTGCCCGCCCGCCCGGATGCGCCGCCGGGTGGGCTGGACCCGCGCCGGTAAGCCGGCCGGGGCGGGGCGGTTGACATCGGATTACGCTTGCCGGGTGACGGTGGAGCAACAGGCGGCACGGGGCGGGGCCAACGGTACGACGGGCACGGGTCGGCGACGGTCCCGCCGGGACGAGATCCTCGACATCGCGGTCGGCCTCTTCGCCGCCCGGGGGTACCACGGCGTTTCGATGGACGACATCGGCGCGGCGGCCGGAGTGACCGGCCCGGCCCTCTACCACCACTTCGCCGGCAAGGAGGCGATGCTGGCGGCGGCGCTGATCCCGGTCAGCGAGGGGCTGCTCGCCGGTGGTCGGGAGCGCGCCGCAGCGCACCCCGACGACCCGCGCGGCGCGTTGGAGTCGCTGATCGACTTCCACGTCGACTTCGCGTTGGCGCATCCGGCGGTGATCGCCCTGCACCTGCACGAGCTGGACCGCCTTCCCGACGAGCCCCGCCGGACGATCCGCCGGTTGCAGCGCCTCTACGTGGAGGAGTGGGTGACCATGCTGACCGCCCTGCACCCCGGGCTGCCGGACGGCGAGGCGCGGGTGCTCGCCCACGCGGCGTTCGGTCTGATGAACTCGACGCCCTTCCTCGGCGGCGAGGTGGACCGGCAGCGCCGGGCCGAGCTGCTGCGCGGCGCGACACTCGCCGCCCTGCTCGCGCCGACCGACTCGTAGGAGACGCCTGGCGCGTGGTTTCCTGACATCGTCCACCACCCCAGGACGTTGGAGGAAACATGATCGAGTCGCTGCTGGTCGCCAACCGCGGCGAGATCGCCCGTCGGATCATCCGTACCGCGAACCGGCTCGGGATCCGGACGGTGGCGGTCCACTCGGAGGCGGACGCGGGACTCCCGTTCGTCGCCGAGGCGGACGAGGCGGTGTGCGTGGGGCCGGCGAACCCGGCCCAGAGCTACCGTAACGCCGAGGCGATCATCGCCGCCGCGAAGTCCACCGGAGCCCAGGCGATCCACCCCGGTTACGGCTTCCTGTCGGAGAACGCGGACTTCGCCCGTACCGTCGAGGACAACGGGCTGATCTGGGTCGGACCCGGCGCGGACGCGATCACCGCGATGGGTGACAAGATCAACGCCCGGAACCTGATGGCGGCGGCCGGGGTTCCGGTCGCGCCCGGCACCACCGACCCGGCGGACGACCTCGACGCGGCGGTGGTCGCGGCGGCGGAGATCGGCTACCCGGTGATGGTCAAGGCCGCGGCCGGTGGCGGCGGCATGGGCATGGGCGTGGCGCCCGACGAGGCCGCGCTGCGCACCGAGTACGACAAGGTGCGGAGCTTCGCCGAGCGGATGTTCGGCGACGGCTCGGTGCTCATCGAGCGGTACTTCCCCCGGGTACGCCACGTCGAGGTGCAGATCCTCGGCCTGGCCGACGGCCGGGTGGTGGCGCTCGGCGAGCGGGAGTGCTCGGTGCAGCGGCGCAACCAGAAGCTGGTCGAGGAGTCCCCCTCCCCGGCGGTCTCGCCCGAGCTGCGCGAGCGCTTCCTCGCGGCGGCCGTCCGGGCCGGTGAGGCGGTCGGCTACCGCAACGCGGGCACGGTCGAGTGCCTGCTCGATCCCGCGACGAACGAGTTCTTCTTCCTGGAGATGAACACCCGGCTCCAGGTCGAGCACCCGGTGACCGAGCTGGTCCACGGGGTCGACCTGGTCGAGGAGCAGATCCGGGTCGCCGCCGGTCTCGCGCCGACCTTCGACCCGGACGCGCTCACCCCGCGCGGGCACGCCATCGAGCTGCGGATCAACGCCGAGGACCCGAAGCGTTTCCTGCCCGGCCCGGGCGTGATCGCCACCTGGACCGAGCCGGCCGGCGAGGGCGTCCGGGTCGACTCCGGCTACGTCGCCGGCAACACGGTCACCCCGTTCTACGACTCCCTGATGGCGAAGCTGATCGTCTTCGGCGCGGACCGGGACGAGGCGATCGAGCGGGCGCGCACCGCGGTGGCGGGCTTCGAGGTCGTCGGCCCGAAGTGCAACCTGCCCTTCTTCGCCGAGCTGCTGGAGCACGCCGAGTTCGTCTCCGGCGACTACGACACCGGCATCGTCGGCCGTATGCGCTGACCGTCCGACGCCGACCGCGGGGGCCGGTCAGGGCGACGGCTGCCAGGGCGGAGCCGGTGCGGGGAACCGCTCCGGCACGCCCGGCGTACGCCCTGGCCGGCCCACCGCCGGATCCGCGTCGGTCCGGTGCCAGACCCCCTCGATCCACCAGGTCGCCTCGTCGGAGACCGTTCCCGGCCGTTCCAGCGCCACGGCGTCCGGCCGGGGCACGTGCCGTCGGCCGGTCCGTGCCGGCCCGGGTTCGGCGCTTCCGGCCGGGAAGTGCCCGTCGTTGCGGCTCCCGCGTTGCTGCTCGACGGAGCGGCCGTCCGGCGGCTGCCCGTGTCCTGACCCCCGGCGGTCGAGGGCCGCCCGAAGCCGGCCGTTCTCGGCCTCGCGCGCCGCCAGCCGCTCCTGGACGATCGCGAGCTGCCGTCGGAGCCGGGCGTTCTCGTGGCGCAGCCGGGCCAGCACCCGTTGGTCCAGGACGGCGGAACCCGGCGTGGTCGCCCCGTCCCCGGACGGGTGGGGGCCGTCGCCCGTCGGTGGTCGCTCGCCCCGGGCGGCCTCGTAGAGGTCCGCGAACCGGTGCAGGGCGGCTGCCCGTTCCGGTTGCGGAAGCGTGTGCTCCACCACCAGGACCACGGTCCGCCACGGCGGTCCCTTCGACTCGGTGGTGAAGTGTCGGGAGAGGTCCCGCCGCCACCTGCCCGGGTCGCGGTACGGATGGTCGCGGCAGATCCGCTCCGCCAGCCTGCGCCAGGTGTCGACCGGCCCGATCCCCGGGCAGCTCTCGACGACGTCCCGTACGGCCAGGGCGTACTCCGCGACGGTGGCGGAGCCGTAGGTGGCGAGGTAGTCCGCCGCGAGTTCCCCCCGTGGGACGAGCCGTCGTCGGGGCCACCCCCGGAACCGCGACGCCGCATCGTTGTCGATGGTCAAGTCGGTCCTCTCCCCACGATCGGTCCTCTTCCCAGGACTCGTGGCCCGGACCCGTATTTCTACCCTTTCCGATCGACGGTCGGGGGCGTTGTGCTGCGTAACCGGTCAGTTTCTGGCCGGGCGACTGTCCGGGTAGGACGGCCGGCGGAACGGCGGTCCGCTACCGGACCGGGTGCCCGTCATGTCCGGCCCGGGGCGCGCTCCGCTGGCCGGGCGCGGCGGGCGGGGACCCGGCCAGAACCCCGGACGGATCTTCCGGGCCGCTCGTTGTCCCGGTCGCGCACCGCAGGAACGCGTGCGGATCCCGGTCGCCGTGACGGCGGCTGTCGATCCCGCCGTGGCGGAACCGGTCCCGGGAGGAAACTGATGGATGGCAGTGGCAGGCGTCGGTCGGACGACGGTCGGCGCGTGGTCGGGATGCTGCGCCGGGCGTCGCTCTGCGTCGACGGCGCGGGGGTGGTGGCCGTGCTCATGGGCCGGCAGGACGTGGCCACCTGCGCCGGTGTCCTCTCGGTCGTGCTCAGGTCCGTCGCGGAGTGGCGGGAGGGAGCCGCCCGTCGTTGACGTGTTCGGAACCACCCGTGATCGGGCCGTGCCCCGCTGGCATCCGACCCCGCCGCTCTGCTTCCCTGGGAGACGACACCGACGTCCGGCCACCGGACGTCGGCAGCACCGGTGCAGCAGAGCAGCGGTCGGCGGGAACAGGTCCACCGACCCATGTCACAGTGAGGTGACCGTTGAGCCAGATGCCAGACTCCGTGTCGATCCGCGAGGTCGGGCCGCGCGACGGCCTCCAGAACGAGGAGCCGATCCCGACCGATGCCAAGGTGCGACTGCTCGACGCCCTCTCCGGCACCGGCGTACGGCGCATCGAGGCGGTGTCGTTCGTGCGGCCGGGGGCGATTCCGCAGATGGCCGACGCCGACGAGGTGTGGCGACGGATCACGAGGGCACCGCAGGTGCGCTACTCCGCCCTGGTCCCGAACATCCGGGGAGCGCAGCGTGCCCTCGCCGCCGGGTTCACCGAGATCGAGGTGGTGGTCTCGGCGAGCGACACGCACAACCGGCGCAATGTCAACCGCGCCACCGACGAGTCGCTGGACGACATCGCCGAGCTGATCGACCTGCTGCACGGTGCGGGCGCGCAGGCCGAGGTGATCGTCGCGACCAGCTTCGGCTGCCCGTACGAGGGGGACATCGACCCGAGCCGGGTCGCCGGCATCGTCGACCGGGTGGTCCGCGACGGTGCGGACCGGGTGGGCTTCGGTGACACCACCGGCATGGCGACCCCTCGCCGGGTCCGCGAGCTGCTGACCGAGGTACGCGACCGCAACGCGCACATCCCGGTGCTGCTGCACTTCCACAACACCCGGGGCACGGCGCTGGCGAACATGCTGACCGCGCTGGAACTCGGGGTCACCGAGTTCGACACCAGCATCGGCGGTCTGGGCGGGTGTCCGTACGCGCCGGGGGCGAGCGGCAACCTGGCGACCGAGGAGGCCGTGCACATGCTCCACGACATGGGCGTCGAAACCGGCATCGACCTGGACGCCCTGCTGGAGGTGGCGGAGCTGGCCGAGCGACTCGTCGGTCGGCAGCTTCCCTCCGGGGTCCTCCGCGCCGGCCCCCGCAGCCGCCTCACTCCCCTCCCCACCCCCTGATCCCGTTTCCCACCCCCGTCCGCTCTCCGTCTCGTGTCGCCCCGCCCGGGACGGGAGGGCCGGGCGGGGGTGTGGTCGCCGGAGGAGCGGGTGTGCGGTAACCTAACGATCGTTCAGGTGGGTGGGGCCCCCAGGCCCGCAGACGCGGCGAGGTGGTCGGCGTGACGCTCGACGGTGAGGCACTGGAGCAGCTCCGGAAGCGGGCCCGCGCCGGGGGCGCGGACAAGTACCACGCGGCCAACGCGGCCAAGGGCAAGCTCTTCGCCCGGGAGCGGGTCGCGCTCCTGGTGGACGAGGGGTCCTTCGTCGAGGACGGCCTCTACGCCAACGCGATGGCCGACGGCCTGCCGGCGGACGGTGTGGTCACCGGCACCGCCACCATCGACGGGCGGCAGGTCTGCCTGATGGCGAACGACTCCACGGTCAAGGCCGGGAGCTGGGGCGCGCGTACCGTCGAGAAGATCATCCGGATCATCGAGCGGGCGTACGACACCAGTGTCCCCATGGTCTACCTGGTCGACTCGGCCGGCGCGCGGATCACCGACCAGGTCGACCTCTTCCCCGGCCGGCGGGGCGCCGGCAAGATCTTCTGGAACCAGGTCCGCGCCTCCGGGGCGATCCCGCAGGTCTGCGCGCTGTTCGGGCCGAGCGCCGCCGGCGGGGCGTACATTCCGGCGTTCTGCGACGTGGTCGCGATGGTCGAGGGCAACGCCAGCATGTACCTCGGCTCCGACCGGATGGTCGAGATGGTCACCGGGGAGAAGACCACGCTGGAGGCGATGGGCGGGGCAAAGGTGCACTGCGCCGAGTCCGGTGTCGGCCACTTCCTCTGCAAGTCCGAGGCCGAGGCGCTCGACGTGGTCAAGCGCTACCTGTCGTACCTGCCGGCGAACTGGACGCAGGCTCCGCCGGCCGCACCCGCCGTCGAGGCACCGGCCAAGGCCGACCTGGCCGCGCTGGTGCCGGCGAGCGAGCGGCAGGCGTTCGACATGCGGCGGTACGTCAAGGGCCTGCTCGACGACGGCTCGTTCTTCGAGATCCAGGCGCTCTGGGCCAGGGAGCTGACCATCGGCTTCGGCCGGCTGAACGGCGAGGTCGTCGGCGTGGTCGGCAACAACTCGATGTTCAAGGGCGGGGTGCTCTTCGTCGACTCGGCCGACAAGGCGACCCGGTTCGTGCAGCTCTGCGACGCGTTCAACGTGCCGCTGCTCTTCCTCTCCGACGTGCCCGGGTTCATGGTCGGCAGCGCGGTGGAGAAGCAGGGCATCATCCGGCACGGCGCGAAGATGGTCACGGCGATCTCCGAGGCGACCGTACCGAAGATCTGCGTGGTGGTCCGCAAGGCGTACGGCGCGGGCCTCTACGCGATGGCCGGCCCCGGGTTCGAGCCGGACGCGACGATCGCCCTGCCCACCGCGAAGATCGCGGTGATGGGCGCGGAGGCGGCGGTCAACGCGGTCTACGCCAACAAGATCGCCGCCATCGGGGACGAGGCCGAGCGGGCCGCCTTCGTCGCCGCGAAGCGTGAGGAGTACGAGCGGGACATCGACGTCGTCCGGCTCGCCAGCGAACTGGTCGTCGACGCGATCGTCGAGCCGCACGACCTGCGGGCCGAGCTGATCCGCCGGTTCACCGCCGCGCGGAGCAAGGACCGCCACTTCTCCCGGCGTCGGCACGGCGTCACCCCGGTCTGAGCCACGACGTCGGTACGACCTCGCTGCACCCGGCGTCACGAGCGGCCGGGGGCAGCCCGTCCACCAGGAGGAACCCATGGACTTCCGGCTCACCGAGGAGCAAGAGGCGCTGCGGGAAAGCGTCCGGGACTTCGCCCGGGACGTGGTCGCGCCGGTCATCGCCGAGCACTACGAGCGGCACACCTTCCCGTACGAGGTGATCCGCCAGATGGGCAAGATGGGGCTCTTCGGGCTCCCCTTCCCCGAGGACCACGGCGGCATGGGCGGCGACTACTTCGCGCTCTGCCTCGCCCTGGAGGAGCTGGCCCGGGTCGACTCCAGTGTGGCGATCACCCTTGAGGCGGCGGTCTCGCTCGGCGCGATGCCGATCCACCGGTTCGGCACCGAGGAGCAGAAGCGCAGGTGGCTGCCGAAGCTGCTCAGCGGCGAGGCGCTGGCCGGCTTCGGCCTGACCGAGCCGGGCACCGGTTCGGACGCCGGGGGCACCCAGACCCGGGCGGTCCTCGACGAGAGCACCAACGAGTGGGTGATCAACGGCTCGAAGGCGTTCATCACCAACTCGGGCACCGACATCACCGCGCTGGTCACCGTCACCGCCGTGACGGGCATCCGGCCGGACGGCGCCAAGGAACTGTCGACGATCATCGTCCCGTCCGGTACGCCGGGCTTCACCGTCGCGCCCGGGTACTCCAAGGTCGGTTGGAACGCCTCGGACACCCACGAGCTGACCTTCGACGACTGCCGGGTGCCGGCAGAGAACCTGCTCGGCGAGCGGGGCCGTGGCTTCGCCCAGTTCCTGCGGATCCTCGACGAGGGGCGGATCGCCATCGCCGCGCTCGCCGTCGGCCTCGCCCAGGGCTGCGTCGACGAGTCGATCAAGTACGCGAAGGAGCGCCAGGCGTTCGGCCAGCCGATCGGCAACTACCAGGCGATCCAGTTCAAGATCGCCGACATGGAATTGAAGGCGCACACCGCCCGGCTGGCGTACTACGACGCGGCGGCGCGGATGCTCGCCGGCGAGCTGTTCAAGCGGCACGCGGCGATCGCCAAGCTGCACGCCAGCACGGTCGCGGTGGACAACGCGCGGGAGGCCACCCAGATCCACGGTGGGTACGGCTTCATGAACGAGTACCCGGTCGCCCGGTTCTGGCGGGACAGCAAGATCCTGGAGATCGGTGAGGGCACCAGCGAGGTCCAGCGCATGATCATCGCCCGCGACCTGGGCATGTGACGAGGTCCCCGGCGCGCGCTGACCGTGCGTCCGGGGTCGGGCCGACCGGCCACGTCCACGTCGGACGGCGGGCCGGGAGGCTGCGTCGGTCCGCCCGGTCGTCGATCACCTTGCGGGAAGATTCTGTGCGGTCGTGGCTCATTGATCCACAAGTGGTCGGATGGGCACCTCCGCCGACCGGGGCGGTGCCTACTGTCGGATATCCCTCAGCGCACCGTCGGCAGTGCGACGTTCGGCTGCGGAACGTCGTACCCTGTCCGTACGCTTCCTGCCCATGACTCCCGATCATGGTCGTTCGCGGAGTTCGGCCGGTGGTGCCGTCCTGCCGGCACTGCTGCGCGGGCACCGGCTCGCCGCCGGCCTCACCCAGGCCGAGTTGGCGACGCGGGCCGGGATCGGCGTACGGACCGTCCGTGACCTGGAGCGGGGCCGTTCGTCGCGACCACAACGGACCACCGTCGATCTGCTCGCCGACGCCCTCGGGCTGAACGGCCCGGACCGCGCCGCCTTCCGGGAAGCCGCCCGTGGCCGGGTGGCGACCGACCTGCCCGAGGAGGCGGCCCCGCCGGCCGCGCTCCTGCCGGCCGGGGTCGCTCCGGCCGTGGTCGCCGCGACGGCCACCGTGCCGGTCGCCCGATCCGGATCCGAGGAGACCGATCCGCTCTGCGGACTCTCCGTGGACCTGCCACCCCCGGTCGACCTGATCGGTCGGGACCACGACCTCACCGAGTTGACCCGGCTGCTGCGGCGCGGCCGGAGCACGCCCGTGGTGAGTCTGGTCGGACTGGCCGGAGTCGGGAAGTCGGCGCTCGCCCTGGCGGTCACCCGGCAGGTGGCCGACCGGTATCCCGGCGGTATCGCCGGCGTACTGGTGGGTGAGGGGTCCGACGCCGTCTGCGTGCTCTCCGCGGCGGCGACGGTCTTCGGCGTCACCGGTCCGACCGAACTCGTCGCCCGGCTCACCGGCGTACCGGCCCTGCTCCTCGTCGACGCGGTGGAGCGGGCGCCGGAGGCGGTGGCCGAGGCCCTGGACCGGTTGACCCGGGTCCTGCCCGAGCTGCGGGTACTCACCGCCGGCCGGCAACCGGTCGGTCTGCCCGGTGAGCGGGTCTGGCCGGTGCCCCCGCTCGACGTGCCACCGGAGGACAAGACCGACCCGGACCCCCAGGCCCTCGCCGGATATCCGGCGGTGCGGCTCTTCACCGCCCGCCTGGCGCAGGTACGCCGGGAACCGCCCGCTCCGGAGGAACTGCCCGCCCTCGCCGCGCTGGTCCGCCGACTGGGCGGGCTGCCGCTGGCCATCGAGCTGATGGCGGCCCGGGGCCGGATCCTCGACCTCAACGAGCTGCTCGACCGGTACGGCGACCGGGTCCTCGACCTGGCTCCACCGCCGTACCCCGGAGAGGCGGTCGCGGTGACCCTGCGGGAGGCGGTCGCCACCAGCTACCGCCTGCTGGCGTCGGACGAGCGCGCGGCGTTGCGCCGCCTGGCCGCCTTCCGCAACCGTTGGTCCGTCGGCCTGGCCGAGGAGATGCTCGCCGGGGACGGGCCGGAGGCGGCCGTCGACCCGGTGCCGTTGCTCGACCGCCTCCTGGAGCTGGGGCTGCTGAGCGTCCGGGGCACCGGGTCGTTCCGGTTCCGGCTGCTCGACGCGGTACGGGACTTCGCCACCGAGCAGCTGGTGGCGGCCGGCGAGGAGACCTGTGTCCGACGCCGGCACGCGCAGATCGTCCTGCGGCTGGTGGTCCGTACCGAACCGGAGCTGACCGGCCCCAGGATGATCGGGGCCCTGCACCGGCTCGACGAGCTGACCGGTGACATCGTGGCCGCCCTCACCCACGCCTCCGGCGACGACCCGCACACCGCCCTGCGCCTGGCGGCGGCCCTGTCCCGCTGGCTACGGCTGCGCGGGCGGGACGGCGCCGGGCGGCAGTGGCTGCGCCGGCTCCTGGCCGATCCGCGTACCGCCGACGCCGGTCCGGCGGTACGCGCCTCGGCAGCGCTCGGGCTGGCCCGGCTCACCGCGGTGTACGACGTCGACCCGGTGGACGTCCTGGCGGCCCGGGACGCGCTCGCGGTCTTCCGCCGCCTCGGGGACGTGGCGGGGGAACTCGACGCGCGGGGCGTCCTCTGCACGCTCCTGATCTGGGGCGGCGCGCACGACGAGGCTCGCGAGCAGGCGGAGGCCACGCTGGCGATGGCCCGGCGGCACGACCGGCCGCGTGACATGGCGGTGGCCCAGCGCGGCCTGGCCTGGCACGACGCCCGGGCCGGCGACCTGACCGCGGCACGGCGGCGGCTGGCCGCCGCCGACCGGCTGGCAGGTCAGTGCGGGGAGCAGCGGATCCGGGTGCTGGCCCGGGTGGACCTGGCCGAGGTGACCCGCCTGGAGGGCCGGTACGCCGACGCGGTCGGGCACGGGCGACGCGCCCTCGCGGCACTCGTCGAACTCGGCGAGCCGGGGCACCGCCGCCGGGCACTGGGCACGGTCGGACTCGCGCTCGCGCAGGACGGGCGGTTCGCCGAGGCGGGTGAGGTGCTGGCGGAACTCCGGGCGACCGTACCGGCGCAGTGGGGTGCCGGCCGCGTCGAGGACGGCGTGTCCGCGCTGCTGGAGGCGACCATCGCGCTGCACCGGGGGGACCGGGAGATGGCCGCGGAGTGGTTTGCGGCGGCGTCGGAGGCGGTCGGTCGGGGCCGGCGCAGCGCCGTGGAGGCGCTGGTTGGACTGGCCGCCAGCACGGGGGACGGCACGCTGCTCGACCGGTTGCACAAGGTCTGCCAGGAGAACGGGATCCGGCTGCTGCCCCAGGAGGAGGCGCTGCTCTACGCCCTGACGGCGGCCCGTTCCTGAAGCGGCGCCCATCATCGGGCGGATGCCGGCGAAGTCGACCGGCGGAACACCGGAAGCCGCTGGTCTGTCGACCGGCAGCTGGTGAGTGTTAGACCGGCAGCCGGGGTGGTCGTGCTGCGGGAAGGCGCGAGCGAAGAAGCCCCCTTTGTGGTGCTACCCCTCGCTCATCGCTCGCGCCGTCACCCCCCCGGTATCCCCGCTGGGGGGAAGATTAGCGGGGGCCCTTGGAAGTTCTTGTCCATTTCCTCCGGGATGATGATGGGGCGTCGGTCAATTCTGCCGGTCGTTCTGCCGGTGCGCCCCGCTGCCACCGACCGTCCGACCCGATGCGGTTCCGCTAGCGCCGCCGTCCGGAACGGACCACGGAATGGTCCGGTTTCGCCAGCTCCTCATTGTCCGGGGCAGAGACCTGGCTGCCCGCCGTGGCGCCCGGGTGCACCGAGTCGCGGACCTTGCGGAGTGCGTGCAGCAGCGCCTCCAGTTCGTGCGGTTCGAGCTGGCCGGTGAACCACTGCTCGATGATCGTCAGGTGCCCGGGCAGGGTGTCGTTGAGCCGGTCCAGGCCCGACCGGGTCACGACGGCGTACGAGCTGCGACGGTCGGAGGGGCAGGCCCGGCGGCAGAGCAGCCCGTCCCGTTCCATCCGGTCGACCACCCGGGTCACACCGCTGGTGGAGAGCGAGGTCTGGGAGGCCAGGTCGGTCATCCGCAGTTGGTTTCCCGGGGAACGGGCGAGTCGGGTGAGCACTTCGAATTCGACAGCGGAAAGGCCATTTTCCTCATATTGCGAGGCGAATCGGGCCGACAGGCCGGCATGCGCCTCGACAAGCAGGCCGACGGCGGTGATCCGGGGGTCGTCGAAGACGTTCTTGGTCACTCGGGCATCCTATCAGTCATTGACTAGGAAGATTTTGTTCGGAGGATATCTGTTAATACAAACAACTGTGGTCGGCCAGGGTGACGGCCCGGTCGTGATACCCGTTGGACGCCCGAGGGCGGCCATGTCGTCGCGTGGCACCCCCATGCTGGACCAAGGTCACAAGTGGGTTGGTTCTTGCTGGCCGAAGGTCGCTGGGCGGAACGCCCCGGGCGTCTCCCGCTCATCAACGAATGTGGATAGAAGGTAGGGTGCCCGTACCGGAGGGATGGATCGTGTGCGGCGGGACGGGTGCGATTTGTCACGGGTTGCTCGTTGAACGTCCTGTGCCGTGCCGGCCGCGACCGGGTAGGGATACGGCGGACGCCGCTCCGCCGGACCACGGAGGCGACCCGTGTCGACCACGGGCCGCGGCCGCTGGTCCCGGCGGGGACGGCGCTCCTAATACTCCAACGTCACTTGATCCTTCGGCTGGCTTGGTGACTGAGAGGTCGCGCGGAATGGTTGTTGATCATCGGCGGCGGGCGGGTCGGTTGTTCCACCGGTAGAGGGTCCATGCACGCCGGATGAGGCTGCGGACGGTGATGATCGCGTCGGCGAGGTCGAAGAAGGCGTCGATGACCTTCTCTGTTCGTTCGTAGCAGCGTTGCAGCCGGTTGAACGCGTTGTGCCAGCTGTTCGTCCGTTCGACGTGCCACCGTTGGCTCGCCTGGATGGGCGCCTTGTCGCCCTTGTGGGCGATCTCACCGGTCAGGCCGCGCTCGGCCAGCAGGGCGCGGGTGACCTGGGAGTCGTATCCGGCGTCGAGGTGCACCGTGATGGCCTGGGGTAGTGGGCCGAGGTCGTCGAGGTGGTCGAGGGTGGGGCCGAGCAGGGGTGAGTCGTGTCGGTTCGCGCCGGCCAGGACCCGGCCGAGGGGGATGCCGTAGCCGTCGACCATCAACGAGCGTTTCATGCCCTGCTTGCCCCGGTCGACCGGTGAGCGTCCGGCGGCCTCGCCGCCGCCGGGAGCCTTGGTGATGCAGCCGTCCACGGCGATGTCGTCGAGGACCAGGCCGACGAGCCGGTCGTAGGCGTCCAGGGCGATCTGTTTGAGCTGGGCGAACACCCCAAGCTCTATCCACTCGTCACGGCGGCCGCGGATCGTGGTGGCCGAACAGGTGGCATCGGCGATCGCCTCGTAGGCGCAGCCGAACCGCAACACCTGGACCAGCTTGTCGAACACGATGCGGTCATCGATCCGCTTGCGGTGACAGCCCAGCGGATGTGTCGGTTGGTAGGTCGGCCGATCGGGGAGCAGCGCGGCGAACTGGACCCACAACGGCTCGATCAGCCATGCTGGGATGGCAGGCACAGAACCTCCCGTGATCACGGAGCGTCAGCAACTTCATGATCACCAGTTCTGTGTCTGCATCCGTTCAGGCGCGCCGATCAACCCACCATTCCGCGCGACCTCTGAGTCTGCGCTGGTAGTGGGATCGTCGGGCTCGGGCTTGGGATGTTCGTCGCCATATCGACCAGTGCAGGGTGTGTTCTGGTGGAAGCGGCCGGGTGAGTACGAGGGCGTTCAGGAGCCGGCGGATCTCGGCGACGGTCAACGCGATGATCTTCGGGTCGGCGTCGGGCTGTTGAGCGGTGAGGATGGTCAGGACGGCCAGGGCGAGCATGGCCAGGGTGATGGACCGGTGCCAGCCGGTCCAGCCGCGGACCTGGTAGTGGTCCAGGCCGACCTGGTCTTTGCCGGTTTGGAACAGTTCTTCGATGCTCCAGCGGGAGCCGGCCACGGTCACGAGGGTGTGCAGTGGTACCGGTCGGGGTGACCAGCACAGGTAGAAGGCCAGCTCACCGGTGGTGCGGTTGCGGCGGATGAGTAGCCAGCGGTGCTCACCGGGCCGGGTGGCGGTGGTGATCCAGGCCCACAGGTAGTCGCGGGGTCCTTTCGCTCCCGGCCGGCAACTGTGCAGCTGCCACTCGGTGGGGATCCGCTCGGCGACCTCGTCGACGCGTACGAGGGTGCGGTCGTCGTTGACGTGCACGCGTCGGTCGCAGCCGACGGCCAGGACGTAGCCGATCCTGCGGTGTTCGAGGTCGGCGCGTAGGCCGGGGTCAGCGCCGTAGACCTCGTCCGCGGTGACCCAGGAGGCCGGGGCACCAGCGTCGAAGGCGGCGGCGATCATCTGTCGGGCCAGGGCCGGTTTCGTGGCGAAACCGACGTCGTTCGGCACGCCGGCGGCGGTGAGGCGGTCGGGGCGACCGCACCAGGTCGTCTCGGGTAGGTAGAGCCTGCGGTCGATCAGCGCCCGGCCCGCGGGGGTCACGTAGGCCAGGAACACCCCGACCTGGCTGTTCTCGACCCGTCCGGCGGTGCCGGTGTATTGCCGCTGGACCCCGACCGAACACACGCCCTTCTTGAGGAAGCCCGTCTCGTCGGTGACCAACACTGCGTCGGGGTGGCCGAGTTGCTCGACCAGCCAGTCCCGTATGTCATCGCGGACGGCGTCGACGTCCCACACCGCTGTGCGCAGCAGCCGCTGCATCACCTGCGGATCGGCGTGGCCTGCCCGTTCAGCAAGGGACCAGCAGGTTTTGCGTTCCACGCCCGACAGCAGCCCTTCCACGAACTGCCCGGCGGTCGCGCGTGGCTCCGCCCGCACGAACCGGCCGGCGACACGCGCCACCGCCTCGTCGAGGATGATCCGGTACCGGTCAAGGTCTAGTGCAGCAGGTCGCAAGTCCTGTTCGGGATGAGTGTCCTGTGTTTGCTTACGCTTCGTAGTCGGCGAGGTGGACGAGGGCGGCCGTGTCGAAGGCGTCGTCGGGGCTGCCCTCCCACTGGCCGGTGTGCAGGTGTTGGGGGGTGTAGGAGTTGGAGGCGGGGTCGTAGAGGGCGAAGGCCCACCGGTTGCCGCCGAGGTACTCGATGCGGCACAGCGGGATGCGCTCCTGCTTTTCCTCTGGGCCGATCAGAGCCGCGAAGTAGCCGAAGGAGCCGCGCCAGCGGGTGTCGACTTCGGTGAGGGCGGGCCAGCGGCCGCTGGTGATGGCGCGGTGGTCGACGTGGTCGTCGACCTCTTCCTTGAGCGGGCGTGGCGGAACGGGCACGGGGAGAGTGTCGCGCACTGCCGGTCCGGCCGGGTCCGGGGACGCGCGCGGCATGATGGCTGCTACCCCTGTCCTCTCTCGTCCCGGAGTGTCCCCGATGGCCCATCCGCCCGCCGCCGCGCTGCATCTGAGCGCCCGTCGGCGGCGCAAGCTGCTGGCCATGGTCGGCGCCGCGAGTTGCCCGCAGGCAGTCGCGCTGCGCGCAAGGATCGTGCTGCTGGCCGCCGACGGTCTGGCCAACAGCGCGATTGCCGTCGAAGTGGGCTGCAGCGAGCCGGCCGTGCGCCGGTGGCGGCTGCGCTTCGTACGCCGCGGCGTGCCGGGCCTGTTCGACCGCCCGCGCAGCGGGCGGCCCGAACGGTACGGGCCCAGCGAGCGCTTGGCCGTCATCGCCGTGGCCACCTCCCTGCCTCCCGAGGGGGCCGCCCGCTGGACTCAGACGCTGATCGCCGAGCATCTGGCCGAACGAGGCATGGCGCTCTCGCGCGCGACCGTGCGCCGCACCCTGACCGAGGCCAGGGTGCGCCCACACAAGGTCCGCGGCTGGCTCAACCGTGCCGACGATGACGCGTTCTGGGCCAAGGCCGGCGCTGTGTGCCGCCTCTACCTCGACATCCCCGCTGACACTCTCCTCGTCAGCGTTGACGAGAAGACCGGCATCCAGGCCCGCTCTCGCATCCGCCCCACCCAGAGCCCGCTGCCCGGCCGTGACCGGCGCGTGGAGTTCGAGTACAAGCGCCACGGGACCGTCTCCATCGTCGCCGCCATGGACGTGGCCACCGGCCAGGTGGTCGCCGAGCGCATCGAGCGCAACGACTCCGCGCACTTCATCCGCTTCCTGGCCATGCTCGACCGCAACACCGACCCCGCCCTGCGCATCCACCTGGTCATGGACAACGGCTCCTCCCACACGTCCAAGGCCACCCGCGCCTGGCTCGCCGCCCACCCCCGTTTCAGCGTGACCCACACTCCCAAGCACGCCAGCTGGCTGAACATGATCGAGCAGTGGTTCTCCGCCCTGACCCGCCGCGTCCTGCGCGGCGGCGACTTCACATCCCGCGACGACCTCGAAGCCAAGATCACCGCGTTCACCATCCGCTACAACCGCACCGCCCGCCCCTACCGTTGGCGCTACGACGCCGACGCCGAGCACGCCCGCTACCTCGCACGCCACCCCCAGCACCAAAAGCCCACCCGGGACGACCTAGCCAAGGCCGCATGACCGTCACACAGCGTCACCAGCAACCGGAACAGGACTTGCGATCTGCTGCACTAGACGCAACGCCGCTCGGTTAAGGTCCGGCGGGTGTTTCGCAATGGTTTGTGATGATGTCGATTGCGATGGTGGCTTTGTAGCTGCGCCGGTCTATGTTGGGTCCGCGGGCTTGGTACTTGGAGTTCGAGCGTTTGATCATCCGGGTTTTCACCCGGATCCGGCGGTCGGGTAGCAGGTGGGCCAGGACCACGCGGCCGATGGCGCCGACCAGGTCGATGACCGTGTCAGCGATGACGCCGGCGGCGTTGGTGATCTGGTCGCGGGCGGTGTTCAGGGCGATGGTGAAGCTGGCCCGGTCGGGGCTGGTGGCGGGCTGGCTGTCGGTGGCATCGGTCATAGCGGTGCGGAGGACCTGGTAGACGGTGAGCAGGGCGTAGATCTCCTGGTCGATGCCGCCGGGGGTGCGGGCACGCAGGACCCGGCCGCCGAGGATGCTGGATTTCAGCTCCAGATAGGCGGTTTCGATCTCCCATCTGCGGTGATACAGCTTCATCAATTCGCCGGCGGGATGGGTGTGCGGGTCGAGCAGGGTGGTGATCAGCCGGTAGCCACCGGTGCGGATGCCGTCGGTGGTGGTGACGCTGATCTGGGCGTCGATGACCCGCACCCGTACCGTGCCGATCGTCGAGAGCCAGGACCCGTCGCGGTAGCGGGTGATCACGGGCAGGCGGCGGCCGTTCTTGCAGCGGATCAGCAGGTCGGCCCTGGTCGCGGCGAGTGTGGTGATGAGGTCGGCGGCGGCATAGTTACGGTCGGCCAGCAACAGCATCCCGGCCCGCAGGCTACGGGCCAGGGTGCGGGCCTGGTCGAGTTCACCGGTGCTGACCGGGCCGAACACGGCGTCGATGATCGAGCGGGTGCCGCAGGTCAGCAGGACACTCAGCCTCACTGCCGGGTAGCCGGCCCCGCCGTGGTTACCCCGTTGTTTGCGGTAACGGTCCCGGACCGCCTCGGCGTCGGCTACCGACATCATGGTCCCGTCGATCGCGGTCACCAGCAGCCCCCGCCAGCGCACGGCATGGTTCGCCGTGGTGACGGCCGGGCCACGGAGCAGATCAAACAACGCCCGCAGCGGCGCGGACCCGAGCCGCTGCCGTGCCTCACGTAACGTCCCCGAGGACGGCTCGGCCAGGCCCAGCCCGGCCAGACCGGCGGTCAGTTTCTGCCACACCTGCCCGTAGCCGAGTTCGGCGAACAGACAACCTGCCAGAACGAGATAGACCACCACCCGGGCCGGCAGCAGTCGGATCCGCTGCTGCGTACGGCGGGTCGCAGCGAGGATCTCATCGACCATCTCGAAGGGTATGAACTGGGTCAACTCACCCAGATGACCCGGTGCGAACACACCCGCGGCTACCCTCACCGTACGGGTTATGGCAATCTGATCAACCAAAGCGGAGTTCCTGGTCTCGAGGGTGTCTTGGAGTGACTCACCTCAATACCGGAACTCCGCTTCCTCATGCCCGAACGACACACCCCTCGACAGCCACCACAACGCCTTAACCGAGCGGCGTTGGCACTAGACGAGTAGTTCCGATGTCAGGGGTCGATGTCTGGGCATGAAGAGAGGGCGTCCAAGATCGTGTTGTGACGCAAGATTTGGACACCCTCTTGACCGCACTCTACGTGAAGATCGACGACACCATCCGGACGCCCCGGTGGCGAGGCCGGCCACCGCTGCTCACCGACTCCGAGCTGGTCTGCCTGGCCGTGGCGCAGGTCCTGCTCGGTGCCCGTTCGGAGGCCCACTGGATCCGCTACGCCCGTATCCACCTGGCCGGCATGTTCCCCTACCTGCCGCAGCGATCGGGCTACAACAAACGGCTCCGCGCCGCCCTCCCACTGATCAAGAAGGCGATCCGGGACCTGGCCCGCGACAGTGACTTCTGGTTCGACAACCACTGGATCGTCGACTCCACGCCGATACCCTGCGGTTTGTCCCGCCCCACCGTGCAACGCTCCGACCTGGCCGGCTGGGCCGGATACGGCTACTGCGCCTCACACTCCCGCTTCTTCTGGGGCCTGCGGCTCTACCTGGTGTGCACCCCGACCGGCATGCCGATCCTGTGGGCCCTGGCCAACCCGAAGATCGGCGAACGCGAGGTCCTCGCCGCGATGCTGGACGTCGAGGCCGGCGTGGTCGCCGAGCACGACGGGATCCTGCTGATCAGCGACAAGGGCTTCGCCTCCAAGCCGTTCGAGCGGCAGTTGGCCGAGCAGGGCATCGAACTGCTGCGCCCGTCGCGCAAGCGGGAGAAGGCCCGCTACGGCGAGCCGATGCTCAAGAAGGTCCGACAACTGATCGAGTCGGTCAACGACACCCTCAAGGGTCAGCTTGACCTGGAACAACACGGCGGACGGACCTTCGCCGGTGTTGCTGTCCGTGTCGCCCAACGCCTGCTCGCCATGGCCGCCGCGATCTGGCACAACAACAAGACCGGCGCCCCCGTCACCCGGTCACTGATCGCTTACGACCACTGACCGGGTTTCGGAACTACTCGTCTAGGCTGTGGCCCACGGCCATCGCGCGATCTTCGGTTGTCCTCACAAACCATCGATGATCAGCGCGGTGGCCGTCCTCATGCCCACGCCACGCCCACAGCGAAGCCAAGTGACGTTGGAGTATCAACTCCCGCTGGCCTCAATCCCTTGACACGTTCCGCCGGGGCTGACCCGGATCGCTCACCCCGTACCGCGCCGCCACGCCACCGCGACCTTTTTGGACCCGCTGCAGCAGACCACTGCCGCGCAATACCCCGATCCGGGCATGCACCGTCGGCTGCAGTGTGGATGTCGCCTCGGCGAGGTCTGGCTCGCTGGCGGTGATGATCCCGTTGTCGTCCATCCGGTCGATCAGGGCGTTCCACAACTGCCGCAGCTGTTCCCGCTGCGGTGTTGTGGTGGCGATGTGGTCGGCGTGCTGGTCGAACAGCGCCCGGGCCTCGCCCGGGTCGCGCAGCCATCGGCTGCCTTCGGGAGGGGCCGGCAGCGGTGCTTGCCGGGGCTGACCCGGATCGCTCACCCCGTACCGCGCCGCCCCGCGACCGTGACCTTCCTGGACCAGCTGCAGCAGAGCACTGCCGCGCAGCAATGCCCCGATCCGGCGATGCACCGTCGACTGCTGCGCGGATGTCGCCTCGGCGAGGTCTGACTCGCTGGCGGTGATGATCCCGTTGTCGTCCATCCGGTCGATCAGGGCGTTCCACAACTGCCGCAGCTGTTCCCGCTGCGGTGTTGTGGTGGCGATGCGGCCGGCGTGCTGGTCGAACAGCGCCCGGGCCTCATCCGGGTCGCGCAGCCACTGGCTGCCTTCGGGAAGGGCCGGCAGTGGTGCTTGCCGGGGCTGACCCGGATCGCTCACCCCGTACCGCGCCGCCCCGCCACCGCGACTTTCCTGGACCCGCTGCAGCAGACCACGGTCGCGCAATACCCCGATCCGGTGATGCACCGTCGGCTGCTGCGCGGATGTCGCCTCGGCGAGGTCTGACTCGCTGGCGGTGATGATCCCGTTGTCGTCCATCCGGTCGATGAGGGCGTTCCACAACTGCCGCAGCTGTTCCCGCTGCGGTGTTGTGGTGGCGATGTGGTCGGCGTGCTGGTCGAACAGCGTCCGGGCCCCGCCCGGGTCGCGCAGCCACTGGCTGCCTTCGGGAGGGGCCGGCAGTGGTGCTTGCCGGGGCTGACCCGGATCGCTCACCCCGTACCGCGCCGCCCCGCCACCGCGACCTTCCTGCACCAGCTGCAGCAGACCACGGTCGCGCAATGCCCCGATCCGGTTATGCACCGTCTGCTGCAGTGTGAATGTCGCCTCGGCGAGGTCTGACCCGCTGGCGGTGATGATCCCGTTGTCGTCCATCCGGTCGATCAGGGCGTTCCACAACTGCCGCAGCTGTTCCCGCTGCGGTGTTGTGGTGGCGATGTGGTCGGCGTGCTGGTCGAACAGCGCCCGGGCCTCATCCGGGTCGCGCAGCCACTGGCTGCCTTCGGGAGGGGCCGGCAGTGGTGCTTGCCGGGGCTGACCCGGATCGCTCACCCCGTACCGTGCCGCCACGCCACCGCGACTTTCCTGGACCCGCTGCAGCAGACCACGGTCGCGCAATACCCCGATCCGGTCATGCACCGTCGGCCGCAGTGTGAATGTCGCCTCGGCGAGGTCTGACCCGCTGGCGGTGATGATCCCGTTGTCGTCCATCCGGTCGATCAGGGCGTTCCACAACTGCCGCAGCTGTTCCCGCTGCCGCGTTGTGGTGGCGATGTGGCCGGCGTGCTGGTCGAACAGCGCCCGGGCCCCGCCCGGGTCGCGCACCCACCGGCTGCCCGCAGCGGGTTGGGGTTGGGGTTGGGGTTGGTCGGGGTGCAGCGAGGCGGGCGTGGTGGGTGGCTCGTCGGCCGGGTGATGGAGGGTGTCGCCGGCGTGAACAGTGCCGGCGTCGGTGCGGGCCACCGCCGGCCAGGACGACGCGGTGGGGGCGTCCGGGTCGTCCAACGGCCCGGGCAGCCCTGGCAGACCCGTGCCCGCCGGCGGGGCAGGTACCAGCCCGGACATCGGCGACTGAGGTGCCGGATCCTGCATGCCCGGTCCGGGCGGGAACGACTGAGTCCCTGGGAACTGGCTGGGCTGGTCGCCGTTGGGCGGCGACCATGATGTCGGGCCGGGCGGGGCCTGCGGCCGGGGCGGATCCATCGGTTGCGGCGCGGGGTCGGGTTCCGTGCCCACGGCCTCAAGCAGGTAGAGCAGATCGGCCGGGTCCACATCGAGCGAACGGGCTGCGTCCACCTCGTAGGTGGCCCAGTCGCCGAGGTTCCCGCCCTCGCCGGCCCAGTCGCCGAGGTTCCCGCCGTCGCTGGCCTGATCGTCGATGCCCGGCTGGTCGAAGTCGGTGGACATCGCCGCACCGTGCCCGTCGGTCACGCCCATGCCGGGTACCGGCCACCCCGGTTGCGCCCACCCCGCCGGCCAGGACGACGCGGTGGGGGCGTCCGGGTCGTCCAACGGCCCGGGCAGCCCTGGCAGACCCGTGCCCGCCGGCGAGGCAGGTACCAGCCCGGACATCGGCGACTGAGGTGCCGGATCCTGCATGCCCGGTCCGGGCGGGAACGACTGAGTCCCTGGGAACTGGCTGGGCTGGTCGCCGTTGGGCGGCGACCATGATGCCGGGCCGGGCGGGGCCTGCGGCCGGGGCGGATCCATCGGTTGCGGCGCGGGGTCGGGTTCCGTGCCCACGGCCTCAAACGGATAGAGCAGATCGGCCGGGCCCACAACGAGCGAACCGGCTGGGTCCACCTCGTAGGTGGCCCAGTCGCCGAGGTTCCCGCCCTCGCCGGCCCAGTCGCCGAGGTTCCCGCCCTCGCCGGCCCAGTCGCCGAGGTTCCCGCCGTCGCTGGCCTGATCGTCGATGCCCGGCTGGTCGAAGTCGGTGGACATCGCCGCACCGTGCCCGTCGGTCACGCCCATGCCGGGTACCGGCCACCCCGGTTGCGCCCACCCCGCCGGCCAGGACGACGCGGTGGGGGCGTCCGGGTCGTCCAACGGCCCGGGCAGCCCTGGCAGACCCGTGCCCGCCGGCGAGGCAGGTACCAGCCCGGACATCGGCGACTGAGGTGCCGGATCCTGCATGCCCGGTCCGGGCGGGAACGACTGAGTCCCTGGGGACTGGCTGGGCTGGTCGCCGTTGGGCGGCGACCATGATGCCGGGCCGGGCGGGGCCTGCGGCCGGGGCGGATCCATCGGTTGCGGCGCGGGGTCGGGTTCCGTGCCCACGGCCTCAAACGGATAGAGCAGATCGGCCGGGTCCACATCGAGCGAACGGGCTGGGTCCACCTCGTAGGTGGCCCAGTCGCCGAGGTTCCCGCCCTCGCCGGCCCAGTCGCCGAGGTTCCCGCCGTCGCTGGCCTGATCGTCGATGCCCGGCTGGTCGAAGTCGGTGGACATCGCCGCACCGTGCCCGTCGGTCACGCCCATGCCGGGTACCGGCCACCCCGGTTGCGCCCACCCCGCCGGCCAGGACGACGCGGTGGGGGCGTCCGGGTCGTCCAACGGCCCGGGCAGCCCTGGCAGACCCGTGCCCGCCGGCGGGGCAGGTGCAGGCCCGGACATCGGCACCGTAGCCCCGTGGTCCAGCCAGGACAGGTCCTCACCCTGCGGGCGGTCCGGTCCGAGGGCAGGGCCCGGCAGCGGTGCTTGCCGGGGCTGACCCGGATCGCTCACCCCGTACCGCGCCGCCCCGCGACCGCGACTTTCCCGGACCAGCTGCAGCAGAGCACTGCCGCGCAGCAATGCCCCGATCCGGTGATGCACCGTCGGCTGCGGTGTGGATGTCGCCTCGGCGAGGTCTGACAGGCGGGCGGTGATGATCCCGTTGTCGTCCATCCGGTCGATCAGGGCGTTCCACAACTGCCGCAGCTGTTCCCGCTGCGGTGTTGTGGTGGCGATGTGGTCGGCGTGCTGGTCGAACAGCGCCCGGGCCTCGCCCGGGTCGCGCAGCCATCGGCTGCCTTCGGGAGGGGCCGGCAGTGGTGCTTGCCGGGGCTGACCCGGATCGCTCACCCCGTACCGTGCCGCCACGCCACCGTGACTTTCCTGGACCCGCTGCAGCAGACCACGGTCGCGCAATACCCCGATCCGGCGATGCACCGTCTGCTGCAGTGTGGATGTCGCCTCGGCGAGGGCTGACTCGCTGGCGGTGATGATCCCGTTGTCGTCCATACGGTCGATGAGGGCGTTCCACAACTGCCGCAGCTGTTCCCGCTGCCGTGTTGTGGTGGCGATGTGGCCGGCGTGCTGGTCGAACAGCGCCCGGGCCTCGCCCGGGTCGCGCACCCGCCGGCTGCCCGCAGCGGGTTGGGGTTGGGGTTGGTCGGGTTGCGGCGAGGCGGGCGTGGTGGGTGGCTCGTCGGCCGGGTGATGGAGGGTGTCGCCGGCGTGAACAGTGCCGGCGTCGGTGCGGGCCACCGCCGGCCAGGACGACGCGGTGGGGGCGTCCGGGTCGTCCAACGGCCCGGGCAGCCCTGGCAGACCCGTGCCCGCCGGCGGGGCAGGTACCAGCCCGGACATCGGCGACTGAGGTGCCGGATCCTGCATGCCCGGTCCGGGCGGGAACGACTGAGTCCCTGGGAACTGGCTGGGCTGGTCGCCGTTGGGCGGCGACCATGATGTCGGGCCGGGCGGGGCCTGCGGCCGGGGCGGATCCATCGGTTGCGGCGCGGGGTCGGGTTCCGCGCCCACGGCCTCAAACGGATAGAGCAGATCGGCCGGGTCCACATCGAGCGAACCGGCTGGGTCCACCTCGTAGGTGGCCCAGTCGCCGAGGTTCCCGCCGTCGCTGGCCTGATCGTCGATGCCCGGCTGGTCGAAGTCGGTGGACATCGCCGCACCGTGCCCGTCGGTCACGCCCATGCCGGGTACCGGCCACCCCGGTTGCGCCCACCCCGCCGGCCAGGACGACGCGGTGGGGGCGTCCGGGTCGTCCAACGGCCCGGGCAGCCCTGGCAGACCCGTGCCCGCCGGCGGGGCAGGTGCAGGCCCGGACATCGGCACCGTAGCCCCGTGGTCCAGCCAGGACAGGTCCTCACCCTGCGGGCGGTCCGGTCCGAGGGCAGGGCCCGGCAGCGGTGCTTGCCGGGGCTGACCCGGATCGCTCACCCCGTACCGCGCCGCCACGCGACCGCGACTTTCCCGGACCAACTGCAGCAGAGCACTGCCGCGCAGCAATACCCCGATCCGGTGATGCACCGTCGGCTGCGGTGTGGATGTCGCCTCGGCGAGGTCTGACCCGCTGGCGGTGATGATCCCGTTGTCGTCCATCCGGTCGATGAGGGCGTTCCACAACTGCCGCAGCTGTTCCCGCTGCGGTGTTGTGGTGGCGATGTGGCCGGCGTGCTGGTCGAACAGCGCCCGGGCCTCATCCGGGTCGCGCAGCCACTGGCTGCCTTCGGGAGGGGCCGGCAGTGGTGCTTGCCGGGGCTGACCCGGATCGCTCACCCCGTACCGTGCCGCCACGCCACCGCGACTTTCCTGGACCCGCTGCAGCAGACCACGGTCGCGCAATACCCCGATCCGGTCATGCACCGTCGGCCGCAGTGTGAATGTCGCCTCGGCGAGGTCTGACCCGCTGGCGGTGATGATCCCGTTGTCGTCCATCCGGTCGATCAGGGCGTTCCACAACTGCCGCAGCTGTTCCCGCTGCCGCGTTGTGGTGGCGATGTGGCCGGCGTGCTGGTCGAACAGCGCCCGGGCCCCGCCCGGGTCGCGCACCCACCGGCTGCCCGCAGCGGGTTGGGGTTGGGGTTGGGGTTGGTCGGGGTGCAGCGAGGCGGGCGTGGTGGGTGGCTCGTCGGCCGGGTGATGGAGGGTGTCGCCGGCGTGAACAGTGCCGGCGTCGGTGCGGGCCACCGCCGGCCAGGACGACGCGGTGGGGGCGTCCGGGTCGTCCAACGGCCCGGGCAGCCCTGGCAGACCCGTGCCCGCCGGCGGGGCAGGTACCAGCCCGGACATCGGCGACTGAGGTGCCGGATCCTGCATGCCCGGTCCGGGCGGGAACGACTGAGTTCCTGGGGACTGGCTGGGCTGGTCGCCGTTGGGCGGCGACCATGATGTCGGGCCGGGCGGGGCCTGCGGCCGGGGCGGATCCATCGGTTGCGGCGCGGGGTCGGGTTCCGTGCCCACGGCCTCAAACGGATAGAGCAGATCGGCCGGGTCCACATCGAGCGAACGGGCTGGGTCCACCTCGTAGGTGGCCCAGTCGCCGAGGTTCCCGCCGTCGCTGGCCTGATCGTCGATGCCCGGCTGGTCGAAGTCGGTGGACATCGCCGCACCGTGCCCGTCGGTCACGCCCATGCCGGGTACCGGCCACCCCGGTTCCGCCCACCCCGCCGGCCAGGACGACGCGGTGGGGGCGTCCGGGTCGTCCAACGGCCCGGGCAGCCCTGGCAGACCCGTGCCCGCCGGCGGGGCAGGTACCAGCCCGGACATCGGCACCGTAGCCCCGGGGTCCAGCCAGGACAGGTCCTCACCCTGCGGGCGGTCCGGTCCGAGGGCAGGGCCCGGCAGCGGTGCTTGCCGGGGCTGACCCGGATCGCTCACCCCGTACCGCGCCGCCACGCGACCGCGACCTTCCCGGACCAGCTGCAGCAGACCACGGTCGCGCAATACCCCGATCCGGTCATGCACCGTCGGCCGCGGTGCGGATGTCGCCTCGGCGAGGTCTGACCCGCTGGCGGTGATGATCCCGTTGTCGTCCATCCGGTCGATCAGGGCGTTCCACAACTGCCGCAGCTGTTCCCGCTGCGGCGTTGTGGTGGCGATGTGGCCGGCGTGCTGGTCGAACAGCGCCCGGGCCCCGCCCGGGTCGCGCAGCCACTGGCTGCCTTCGGGAAGGGCCGGCAGTGGTGCTTGCTGGGGCTGACCCGGATCGCTCACCCCGTACCGTGCCGCCCCGCCACCGCGACTTTCCCGGACCAGCTGCAGCAGAGCACTGCCGCGCAATGCCCCGATCCGGTCATGCACCGTCGACTGCGGTGCGGATGTCGCCTCGGCGAGGTCTGACTCGCTGGCGGTGATGATCCCGTTGTCGTCCATCCGGTCGATCAGGGCGTTCCACAACTGCCGCAGCTGTTCCCGCTGCCGTGTTGTGGTGGCGATGTGGCCGGCGTGCTGGTCGAACAGCGCCCGGGCCTCGCCCGGGTCGCGCACCCACCGGCTGCCCGCAGCGGGTTGGGGTTGGGGTTGGTCGGGTTGCGGCGAGGCGGGCGTGGTGGGTGGCTCGTCGGCCGGGTGATGGAGGGTGTCGCCGGCGTGGACAGTGCCGGCGTCGGTGCGGGCCACCGCTGGAGAGGACGCGAGGGATGGCTGCCAGTCCATGTCCGGCCCCTGGTAGGTGGCCCAGTCGCCGAGGTTCCCGCCCTCGCCGGCCCAGTCGCCGAGGTTCCCGCCGTCGCTGGCCTGATCGTCGATGCCCGGTTGGTCGAAGTCGGTGGACATCGCCGCACCGTGCCCGTCGGTCACGCCCATGCCGGGTACCGGCCACCCCGGTTGCGCCCACCCCGCCGGCCAGGACGACGCGGTGGGGGCGTCCGGGTCGTCCAACGGCCCGGGCAGCCCTGGCAGACCCGTGCCCGCCGGCGGGGCAGGTACCAGCCCGGACATCGGCGACTGAGGTGCCGGATCCTGCATGCCCGGTCCGGGCGGGAACGACTGAGTCCCTGGGAACTGGCTGGGCTGGTCGCCGTTGGGCGGCGACCATGATGTCGGGCCGGGCGGGGCCTGCGGCCGGGGCGGATCCATCGGTTGCGGCGCGGGGTCGGGTTCCGTGCCCACGGCCTCAAACGGATAGAGCAGATCGGCCGGGTCCACATCGAGCGAACCGGCTGGGTCCACCTCGTAGGTGGCCCAGTCGCCGAGGTTCCCGCCCTCGCCGGCCCAGTCGCCGAGGTTCCCGCCGTCGCTGGCCTGATCGTCGATGCCCGGCTGGTCGAAGTCGGTGGACATCGCCGCACCGTGCCCGTCGGTCACGCCCATGCCGGGTACCGGCCACCCCGGTTGCGCCCACCCCGCCGGCCAGGACGACGCGGTGGGGGCGTCCGGGTCGTCCAACGGCCCGGGCAGCCCTGGCAGACCCGTGCCCGCCGGCGGGGCAGGTACCAGCCCGGACATCGGCACCGTAGCCCCGGGGTCCAGCCAGGACAGGTCCTCACCCTGCGGGCGGTCCGGTCCGAGGGCAGGGCCCGGCAGCGGTGCTTGCCGGGGCTGACCCGGATCGCTCACCCCGTACCGCGCCGCCACGCGACCGCGACCTTCCCGGACCCGCTGCAGCAGACCACGGTCGCGCAATACCCCGATCCGGGCATGCACCGTCGGCTGCGGTGCGGATGTCGCCTCGGCGAGGTCTGACCCGCTGGCGGTGATGATCCCGTTGTCGTCCATCCGGTCGATCAGGGCGTTCCACAACTGCCGCAGCTGTTCCCGCTGCGGTGTTGTGGGGGCGATGTGGTCGGCGTGCTGGTCGAACAGCGTCCGGGCCCCGCCCGGGTCGCGCAGCCACTGGCTGCCTTCGGGAGGGGCCGGCAGTGGTGCTTGCCGGGGCTGACCCGGATCGCTCACCCCGTACCGCGCCGCCCCGCCACCGCGACCTTCCTGCACCAGATGCAGCAGAGCACTGCCGCGCAGCAATGCCCCGATCCGGTCATGCACCGTCTGCCGCGGTGCGGATGTCGCCTCGGCGAGGGCTGACACGCTGGCGGTGATGATCCCGTCGCCGTCCATACGGTCGATCAGGGCGTTCCACAACTGCCGCAGCTGTTCCCGCTGCCGTGTTGTGGTGGCGATGTGGCCGGCGTGCTGGTCGAACAGCGCCCGGGCCCCGCCCGGGTCGCGCAGCCATCGGCTGCCTTCGGGAAGGGCCGGCAGCGGTGCTTGCCGGGGCTGACCCGGATCGCTCACCCCGTACCGCGCCGCCCCGCGACCGTGACCTTCCCGGACCAACTGCAGCAGAGCACTGCCGCGCAGCAATACCCCGATCCGGCGATGCACCGTCGACTGCTGCGCGGATGTCGCCTCGGCGAGGTCTGACTCGCTGGCGGTGATGATCCCGTTGTCGTCCATCCGGTCGATCAGGGCGTTCCACAACTGCCGCAGCTGTTCCCGCTGCGGTGTTGTGGGGGCGATGTGGCCGGCGTGCTGGTCGAACAGCGCCCGGGCCTCATCCGGGTCGCGCAGCCACTGGCTGCCTTCGGGAAGGGCCGGCAGTGGTGCTTGCCGGGGCTGACCCGGATCGCTCACCCCGTACCGTGCCGCCACGCCACCGCGACCTTCCTGCACCAGCTGCAGCAGACCACGGTCGCGCAATACCCCGATCCGGTGATGCACCGTCGGCTGCGGTGCGGATGTCGCCTCGGCGAGGTCTGGCTCGCTGGCGGTGATGATCCCGTTGTCGTCCATCCGGTCGATCAGCGTGTTCCACAACTGCCGCAGCTGTTCCCGCTGCCGTGTTGTGGTGGCGATGTGGCCGGCGTGCTGGTCGAACAGCGCCCGGGCCTCGCCCGGGTCGCGCACCCGCCGGCTGCCCGCAGCGGGTTGGGGTTGGGGTTGGGGTTGGGGTTGGGGTTGGTCGGGTTGCGGCGAGGCGGGCGTGGTGGGTGGCTCGTCGGCCGGGTGATGGAGGGTGTCGCCGGCGTGGACAGTGCCGGCGTCGGTGCGGGCCACCGCTGGGGAGGGTGCGAGGGATGGTTGCCAGTCCATGTCCGGCCCCTGGTAGGTGGCCCAGTCGCCGGGGTTCCCGCCGTCTCCGGCCCAGTCGCCGAGGTTCCCGCCGTCGCTGGCCTGATTGTCGATGCTCGGCTGGTCGAAGTCGGTGGACATCGCCGCACCGTGCCCGTCGGTCACGCCCATGCCGGGTACCGGCCACCCCGGTTCCGCCCACCCCGCCGGCCAGGACGACGCGGTGGGGGCGTACGGGTCGTCCAACGGCCCGGGCAGCCCTGGCAGACCCGTGCCCGCCAGCGGGGCAGGTACCAGCCCGGACATCGGCAACATACCCCAGTCGTCCAGCCAGGACAGGTCCTCACCCTGCGGGCGGTCCGGTCCGAGGGCAGGGCCCGGCACCGGCAACTGCGCCCCTGGATCCCGCGACGGGCCCCACACCCACTGGGCAGCGGACACCGGGCCAGGACCAGACGGGTCGCCGCCTTCCGCTGGATCGGGCGACTGCCCGCCTGAGGTGTTACCGGCCCACCGGTGCCGACCGCCAGCGGCGACGAAGTCCTCCTGATCCGGCCAGCGCACGCCGGGTTCCTGACCGTTCTCGACGATGTCCGCAGTCCGTACCGCCTCCACCAGATCCGGCCCGAACAACTCCACCGAACCATCCGAGAACAACACCGACCGCACCGGCTCGTCCCCGTGTGGCCGCAGCTCGCCGGGTATCTGGTCCACCTCGTGCGTGGACGACATCAGCCGCCGGGCACGGAGCTGGGTGCGCAACCATTCACCGAAGGAGGTGGCCTGCCCCGGTCCCCGCCATGCCGCGTCGCACCAGACCAGCAAGATATCGGGTATGCCGCCGCCGCGCTGTCGCGCCTGCGCGACGGCGTGTTGCCAGGCGGGCGAGGCGGTGATCATCCGGAGGAACAAGGCCTGACGCACCGGATCGTCGGCCAGCCGCTCGGCCAGGTTCCGGTGCCCGGCGATGGTGAACCATCCCTCCACCGACGGCAGCGCCTGCGCCGCCGTGCGATCCGCCGCCGCGTCCAGATCCGCCACCACCGGGTCGGCGAAGTACACACCGCTGAACGTGTCCGCCATGACGACATCCCTGGACACCTCGAACAGCCGCGGCAGGACCCCGTCCGGCGACGCCGCCTGGATACCGAGGTCCGCAGCGAGCCGGCGCAGCTGAGCGTCGCTGGCACGGCCGTAGCCGCCGCTGGCGAGATCGTGGATTCGTTCCACGGCCGGCCCAGTCGCCGCGACGGCCCGCTCGCCGAGACCGCCAGAGCCGGCACTGATCGACTCGTCCAGCAACGACACACCACTGATCGAACCCGAGTCCCTGAAACCGGTCGAATCCGTGTCCCGGGAGCCGAGATCGGGGCTGAACACTCCACCGCTTGCCACAGACACGTCACTGACCGACGCCGTATCACCGACGCTGACGACGTCGACGATCGACATGCCACCGACACGGGAGCTGACACCACCCGGCACCGTACCGAGGGCCCCGACCACATCCGCCGTCCCGGGCGTCACGCTCCCGCCGGCCGACACGAGCACCTTGTGGTACCCGTCCACCCACTCCCGCTGGAACGAGGTGACCAACGCCGCATGACCGGCCGGATCGACACCGTACCGGCGGGCCAACGCGGTGAACTGGGCCTGCGCCAGACCAGCCGCCGCCGCGGTGTGCCGCTCGGACATCACCGGCACCGCCGGCCCGCCGACACGCCCGCCTTCCTCGACATCGACCGTAGCCACACCGGCGGCCGCCCCGGTGACACCGGGGACCGTCACGGCCGAGAAACGGGCGGACAGGTCGGTAACCGCCTGCCGGACCACCCCCGCCACGGCACTGACCTGCCCGGCGTCGGGACCCGCCACCACACCCGGCAGCACGGCAGGGGCACCGAGGATCACATCGACCCCACGGCCCACCTGGCTCCACACGCCGCCCTCGACCGCCCTGAGCACGCCAGCGGACGGCACCACCGCCCCAGCGCCTGTCGGCGTGCCGGGGCCTGTGGGTAGGCCGGCGGCGAGGTACTGGTCGATGTGGTGTTGAACGGCCAGGTGCGCGAGCGAGCGCAGCGCCTGCCGGTCGAACTCCGCCGGCAGCCCGGCGATCACCTGCCGCGCCCGCACCTCGGCCGGGATCCGCCCACCGGAGAACGCCAACGCCTCGACCACCCGGGCCACCGCCCGCTGCCGGACACCCGTCAGATACCCCTCGGTCAACGCGGCAGCGGGCAGACCGACCGCGGACAGGAAAGCCGCAACAGCCCGATCACCCCGCCGGGCGTCGACCCACCCGGCGAACACCCGCTCAACCGACACGGGAAGCGCGGCCAGGAACTGCCGCGCCTGCCCCATCCCGGCCAGCAGTCCACCATAGTGGTCCACCAGTTCCCGCTGGAACCGCTGCCACTGCTCCACCACCAGCGCACCAGCGACCGCTACCCACTCCGGCACCGGCACCAGCGGCACCGAGAAGCTCGGCACGGACCACGACGGCACCGGCAGGTCCGGCACCGACCACGACCGCACCGGCATCGGTTCAGGCGCCGCAGGCGCCGGTGGCGACAGCGACGGTGCCGACACCAGCGGGACGGGCACCGGGGCCTGCCCGCCAGAGCCCGCACCCGCCGGATCGTCGACCTCCGGCTGATACGTGGACGGTGCCGGAGTGACCGGAGCGACCGGCCTGCCGTCGGCGGTGAAACCGGTACCGGCGGGCATGTTCCACCGGGGCCGGGTCGGATTGAACCCCAAACCGACAGCCACGCGACGCGCAGCGGCCCCGGCCCCGGACGCGCCCAACTCACCCGACCCCGACAACGCCCCGGAAATCACGGCCATACCGAGACCACCGGGGTCGTAGGTCCCGTCGACGATGTAGCTGGCGGCGACGTCGCCGACCACCTCCAGGCCGACCTCCGACACCGGCACCATCAACAGGCTGGTCAACAGGTCACGCGTGGCATCCGACACTTCGAACTTCGCCAGACCACCACCCACGACCCCGGCGAACCGGCCCAACGCCGGCCCGGCCGCCGTGGTCACACCCGCCACCGCCAACCCGTACAACGCCTGCTTACCGACCTGCCCCCAGTCGACCCCCGGCACCAGACCATCAGCCAACATGCTGATCTGCGCCAACAACGACGACCCCGGCATGAACAACATCTGGATCGCCGTGCTGCTCGCCGCCGCCCGCACCATCGACGACCGCAGGATCGTCTGGATGATCGTCCGAACCTTCACGATGTGCGCCGCCGCCTCCACCGGCAGGACAAACGCCATCGCGAACGCGACCGCCAACTCCGTCATCATGAAGACGAACATGACCAGCGCCTGACGATCCGTCAGCTCCATCTGGTTCAGGAAGCCCCGCATCGCCTGAGCCACGCCGACCTTCACATCGGCGACCCCGTCCAACAACTCCACGAACGGAGCCGTCTGCGCCACGAACCGGTCGAAGACCTCACCCTCCCCCGCCGCCCCAACCACCTTGATCACCTGGATCAGCTCCGGAACCAACAGGGTCCGCACCCGATCCGCCAGCACCTCCAACGCGTTCAGGTCATACGCCAACACCGGCAGATTCGACCGGTGCAACCGCATCCCGGTGAACGCCTCCAACGCCCGCTTCGACGACTCACTGAGACCCACGGAAGGAACCGCAGCCTCAGCCACCGCCAACGCCCCCTCCCCACCCCCACCAAGGGGCACTCAATGCCAATCACCCAGCAGCGCACCAACGCCTCGGCCGTCGGCCATCTCGTTCCCACGCGAAGCAGCCCCGCGCACCGCCACTCATGTCCGCAACCAGCTCGGAACCGATGGCCTCCGTTTCACCCAGACACAACGACAGAGGCCCACCGCCTCGCCCTGAAATCCAGGGCCGCACACACCTCGACCAACAGCTCCTCATCACTCAACGCGCTCATCCCACCACCCCCCCGTTACCCCACGACTGAATCCTGGCAGTGGGTTCACCACCCGGGACTGCGTAGGATTTCGGCCCTGTCTCACATTCGGTGGTGACGGAGAGTCGTGAGGGTCGTCGACACTGGCGTGAAGGATGTCGATGAGCTTGCGCGGACGGTGTTTTCGGGTCTTTCTCCGCTGGTCGTAGCGGACGTGGCCGACGAGGGCGAGCGGATCGTGGTGCGGGCCCCGACGCCGCAGGACACCGCGGTCTGCCCGACGTGCGGGGCCTCGTCGGAACGGGTCCACGGCTATCACTGGCGGACGGTGGCCGACGTTCCGGTCGACGGGCGTCGGGTGGTGGTCCGCGTGCGGGTGCGGCGTCTGGTGTGCCCGACGCGCGGCTGCCGCCACACCTTCCGCGAACAGGTTCCCGGGGTGCTGGAGCGATACCAGCGACGCACGGCCCGCCTGTCCCGGCACGTCAAGGCCGCGGTCAAGGAGTTAGCGGGCCGGGCAGGAGCCCGTCTGCTGGCGACACTCGCCATGGGTCTGTCCCGTCACACGGCCCTGCGCGCCCTGCTACGCATCCCGTTGCCCACCGGGCGGACACCCCGCGTGATCAGCGTGGACGATTTCGCTCTGCGCCGGCGGCACCGCTACGCCACCGTGCTGATCGACGCCGAAACACGAGCGGATCGACGTGCTGCCCGACCGCACCGCCCACACCCTCGAAGCGTGGCTACGCGAACATCCGGGCGTGCAGGTCGTGTGCCGTGACGGCCCCGCCACCTATGCCAAGGCCATCCGCCGCGCCCTGCCCGACGCGGTGCAGGTCGCCGACCGGTGGCACCTGTGGCACAACCTGTGCGAAGCCGCCCTGAGCGAGGTGAAGGCACACAGCACCTGCTGGGCCGCCGTGCTGGACGCGCCCCTGTATGACGGGCCCCGCGCGCGGACGACCCTGCAACGCTGGCACCAGGTCCATGACCTGCTCGACCAGGGCGTGGGCCTGCTGGAGTGCGCCCGCCGCCTGCAGCTGGCCCTGAACACCGTCAAACGCTACGCGCGCACCGACCGGCCCCAGCGGATGCTCCGCGTCCCCAAGTACCGGGCCAGCCTCGTCGACCCCCACCGCGAACACCTGCGCAAACGCCGAGCCGAAGACCCCGGCGTCCCCGTCAAGCACCTCTTCGAAGAGATCAAGGCCCTCGGCTACACCGGCTGCCTGAACCTCCTGCACAAGTACATCAACCAAGGCACCCTCGTACGCGTCGACGAGGTCGCCGAGCGGATCCCCACCGCCGAGTGGCAGCTGCACAGTTGCCGGCCGGGAGCGAAAGGACCCCGCGACTACCTGTGGGCCTGGATCACCACCGCCACCCGGCCCGGTGAGCACCGCTGGCTACTCATCCGCCGCAACCGCACCACCGGTGAGCTGGCCTTCTACCTGTGCTGGTCACCCCGACCGGTACCACTGCACACCCTCGTGACCGTGGCCGGCTCCCGCTGGAGCATCGAAGAACTGTTCCAAACCGGCAAAGACCAGGTCGGCCTGAACCAATACCAGGTCCGCGGCTGGACCGGCTAAGAGGTCGCGCGGAATGGTGGGTTGATCGGCGCGCCTGAACGGATGCAGACACAGAACTGGTGATCATGAAGTTGCTGACGCTCCGTGATCACGGGAGGTTCTGTGCCTGCCATCCCAGCATGGCTGATCGAGCCGTTGTGGGTCCAGTTCGCCGCGCTGCTCCCCGATCGGCCGACCTACCAACCGACACATCCGCTGGGCTGTCACCGCAAGCGGATCGATGACCGCATCGTGTTCGACAAGCTGGTCCAGGTGTTGCGGTTCGGCTGCGCCTACGAGGCGATCGCCGATGCCACCTGTTCGGCCACCACGATCCGCGGCCGCCGTGACGAGTGGATAGAGCTTGGGGTGTTCGCCCAGCTCAAACAGATCGCCCTGGACGCCTACGACCGGCTCGTCGGCCTGGTCCTCGACGACATCGCCGTGGACGGCTGCATCACCAAGGCTCCCGGCGGCGGCGAGGCCGCCGGACGCTCACCGGTCGACCGGGGCAAGCAGGGCATGAAACGCTCGTTGATGGTCGACGGCTACGGCATCCCCCTCGGCCGGGTCCTGGCCGGCGCGAACCGACACGACTCACCCCTGCTCGGCCCCACCCTCGACCACCTCGACGACCTCGGCCCACTACCCCAGGCCATCACGGTGCACCTCGACGCCGGATACGACTCCCAGGTCACCCGCGCCCTGCTGGCCGAGCGCGGCCTGACCGGTGAGATCGCCCACAAGGGCGACAAGGCGCCCATCCAGGCGAGCCAACGGTGGCACGTCGAACGGACGAACAGCTGGCACAACGCGTTCAACCGGCTGCAACGCTGCTACGAACGAACAGAGAAGGTCATCGACGCCTTCTTCGACCTCGCCGACGCGATCATCACCGTCCGCAGCCTCATCCGGCGTGCATGGACCCTCTACCGGTGGAACAACCGACCCGCCCGCCGCCGATGATCAACAACCATTCCGCGCGACCTCTAACACCGGTCCATCACCCTGGCCATGCTCGCCCTGGCCGTCCTGACCATCCTCACCGCTCAACAGCCCGACGCCGACCCGAAGATCATCGCGTTGACCGTCGCCGAGATCCGCCGGCTCCTGAACGCCCTCGTCCTCACCCGGCCGCTTCCACCAGAACACACCCTGCACTGGTCGATATGGCGACGAACATCCCAAGCCCGAGCCCGACGATCCCACTACCAGCGCAGACTCAGTCACCAAGCCAGCCGAAGGATCAAGTGACGTTGGAGTACTAACGTGGAAGCTCACAACGCGCCGTCGTTGCCGTCCCCTCGGGTCGCGTCGACTGCGCCTCGCGCCGGGAGGACAGATGGGCAGGGACGTCGCGCAGGGCGCCTTCTCCCGAGAGGACCGGGTCCGCTATCGGCAGAAGGTCCGACGGTGTCTGGACGTGTTCGCGCTGATGCTCGACGACTTCGGCTTCGACGCGGACCGTCCGATGACCGGACTGGAGATCGAACTCAACCTGGTCGACCCCGCGGCCGAGCCGGCGATGCGGAACGACGAGATCCTCGCCGCCATCGCCGACCCGCTGTTCCAGACCGAACTGGGGCGGTTCAACCTCGAACTCAACGCCAACCCCCGGTTGATCGGCGGCCGGGGCTTTTCCGAGTACGAGGAGGACCTGCGCGGCAGCCTGAGCCGGGCCGGCGAGCGGGCCGCGCGGTCCGACGCCACCATCGTCATGGTCGGTATCCTGCCGACCCTGACCGAGCGGCACCTGGTGGCCGACAACCTCTCCACCAACCAGCGCTACCGGGTGCTCAACGACCAGATCGTGGGGGCCCGGGGCGAGGATATCGAACTCGACATCCGGGGCGTGGAGCTGCTGCAGACGCACACCGACTCGATCGCCCCCGAGGCGGCCTGTACCAGCCTCCAGTTCCACCTCCAGGTCGCCCCGGACAGCTTCGCCGACTACTGGAACGCCTCCCAGGCCATCGCCGGGGTGCAGGTCGCGGTCGGGGCCAACTCGCCGTACCTCTATGGCCGGCAGCTCTGGGCCGAGACCCGGATCGCCCTCTTCGAGCAGGCCACCGACACCCGGCCGGACGAACTGAAGGCTCAGGGGGTACGCCCCCGGGTGTGGTTCGGCGAACGGTGGGTGACCTCGATCTTCGACCTGTTCGAGGAGAACGTCCGGTACTTCCCGCCGCTGCTGCCGATCTGCGACGACGAGGACCCGGTCGACGTGCTGCACGCCGGTGGGGTCCCCGAGTTGAGCGAGCTACGGCTGCACAACGGCACCGTCTACCGCTGGAACCGGCCGGTCTACGACATCATGGCCGGCCGCCCCCACCTGCGGGTCGAGAACCGGGTGCTGCCCGCCGGACCCACGGTGGTGGACATGCTGGCCAACGCCGCCTTCTACTTCGGGCTCGCCCGTGGCCTCGCCGAGTCCGACCGTCCCATCTGGAGCCAGCTCACCTTCAGCTCCGCCGAGGAGAACTTCCACGTCGCCGCCCGGCGCGGCCTGGGTGCGGTGCTGCACTGGCCCCGGCTGGGCGACGTGCCGGTGAGCCAGCTGGTGCTCGACGTGCTGCTGCCGAAGGCGGCGACCGGGCTGGACCGGTTCGGCGTCGACCCGGCGGAGCGCGACCGTCTGCTCGGCATCATCGAGCAGCGCTGCCGCACCGGCCGTAACGGTGCGGTCTGGCAGACCGAGACGGTCTGGGCGGCGGAGCGGCACCGGGGCATGGACCGCGACGCGGCACTGCACCACATGGTGCGGCGCTACGCCGAGCTGCAACGCACCAACGAACCGGTGCACACCTGGCCGGTGGACTGAGGTCGTCGGTCAGTCGCGGGGCCGCCGGGTCGCGGCGCGGCCTCGCGGACGAGGCTGCGGAGCCGGCTCGGCGGTGGGCGGAGTTCCGGGCACGTCGTCCGTCACCACCCGGTCCGGCTCGGCGGCGGAGCGGCCGGTGGTGGGGTACCCGGGCCGTCCGGGGCGTCGGTCGGTCCGGCCGTCCCGAGGCTCGACGTGCCGGCGGGCGGCTCCTCGCGACGCGGCCGGGGAACTCTCGACGTGGACCTGGCGGCACGACGGCGTGCCGTGCCGGTGTCGGCGGTGCCGGTGCCGGTGTCGGTGTCGGTGTCGGTGTCGACAGTGCCGGCGGTGGTGGCGGTGCCGGCCGGACCGGCGGAGTTACCGGCGTCGGCATCCCGACCGGGGTCGGCGACCGGACCCCGGCCGACGCCAGGGAGGACGGGGTCGGTGCCGGTCGGGTCCGGGCCGGTGGGCCCGGCCGGAGACGACGCGGCGGCATCGGTCGTACCGACCCCGACCGAGGTCGGGTCGGCGTCGCCCGTCGCGGTGTCGCCCTCGGGGCCGATCGCGCCGACGCTGGTACCAGCACCGGCGGTCGCCTCGTCCCGTCGCTGGGCCAGGGCGGCGACCAGGACCGAGCCGGCGACACCGGTGACCACCGCGTACGCGGCGACGAGCTGTGCGGAGAGTTGCTCGGCGCCGATCCCGGGCAGCCGGGGCGCGGTCAGCAGACAGGCGACGGCGACCAGGAACGGCCCCGCCGCCCCGGAGGCCGCCGCCCCGACCCGTCGGTACGTCGACCGGGCGGCCCGGCGTGCCGTGAGCGCGCCGATGACCAGGGCGGAGCCGAGCGACAGCACCGCCGCCAGCCAGGAGAGGTGGTCACCGAGCCGGATCCCCGGACGGTCGGCGAGCTGCCAGAACCCGAGCTGGGCGCTGGTCATGCCGCGACCTACGAGCACCCCGTCGACGACCGCGGCCACCGCGAGCGCCCAGAGCCAGCCGACGCTGGCGACGATGTTGGCCGCGGCCGGGGGCGAGCGTTGGGCCCAGATCGCGACGAGGAAGCCGACCAACAGGCCCGCCCCGGCGTACGCGGCGGCCATGGTCTGCGGGGCGGCGGTGTCGGTGGGAGCGGCCACGCGGGCCGGCACCGCCACGAGCAGTACGGCCACCAGCGCGCCGAACGTCGCCCCCAGGGCGGCCGGGATCCCGCTCGGACGGCTCCGGGAGTGGGCCCCTCCGGTGGACCGCCGGGCCAGGCGCTGCGCCCCCACCGCCCCGGCGATGGTCGAGGTGGCCGCGATCCAGGTGGCCCAGCCCAGGCTCGTCGCCCAGAGCGTGTCGGGCGAGCCGCCGGCCCCCGGGTCCGGGGGTGTCCAGCTGATGATGCCCAGCCCGTAGCCGAAGCCGAGTTGGGTGGCACCCGCTCCGGCGGCGATGCCGACCGCGGTCGCCAGCGCTCCTCCCCAGCCCCGTACGGCCATGCCGGGCAGCGTTCCCGCGGCCCATCGGGCGACCTGGTGGTACGGGGACGGGCGGGCAGGTCGGCCGGGGGAACCGCCGATCGCCCCACGGTCACGGCACGTCATCCGGACGACAGGGCGGGCGGTGCCGACCTTTCGCGACGGACAGCCGTTATCTGGGTAGTTCGGAGTGTTGCGGGCCGGATGGCAGCCCGGTCGGGAAGGACGTGCCGTGAGCGACGATCGCCAGGAGCCGTGGACCGGAGGGGTCCCCGGGAACCGTCACGTCCCGCCGCCGGGCGGTCGCCCTCCTCCCGAGCGTCGGGATGGCGCACCGGGGGCACCGTCAGGACGTCGGGAGCCGACGGTGGAGTCGTCGGCGTCGCCCGGCGGACCGGGGGCGCGGCCCGCGACCACCTCCTGGTCGGGCCGGGCGGAGGTGCCGCCGCCGAGGTCCGTACGGCAGGAGGCCCCGGGCGAGTGGTACGTGGAGGAGCAGGGCGACCGACGGTGGTGGATGCCGATCCTGGTGGCCTCGGTGGCGCTGACCGTCCTCGCCACGCTGGGTCTGGGCCTGTGGTTGGTCGTCCGAACCGGATCGGACGGGACTCCCCGGGCACCCCTGCCCTCGCCGAGCCCCGCTCCGCCGACGGCCGGCCCGCCGACCACCGGGGCGGCGACCACACCGGCCCGGGTCCCCATGCCGGACCTGGTGGGGCTGCCCAGGTCGGCGGCCGAGGCGGCGTTGGACCGGCTGGGACTGGGGTACCGGTCGGAACTGCGCCGGTCGGGACGACCGGCCGGGACGGTGATCGGGACCGAGCCGCAGGCGGGTGAGCGGGTACCGCTCGGCACCGACGTCACCCTGGTCGTCTCCGAGGGCAGCGGGCCGTCCACCTTGCCGACGACGCCGGATCGGACGTCGGCCCCCACTCCGACCGCCACCCGCGCCCCGACCACCGGCGCGACCGGAGGAGCCGTCACCACATCCGTCGGCGCGATCCCACGATGACGAGGCCGGTCAGGGAGACGGCCAGCCCGAGCAGGCCGGAGAGGATCAGGGACTGGTGGAGATCCTCCGCCGTGCCGCCCGACGCGCCGGGTCCGGCGCCCCACGCCGGAGCGGGACGGCCGGTGCCGATGGGTGTGCCACCGGGCGGCTCCGGCAGTGCGCCCTCCGGCTGTCCCGCACCCGTTCCGGGCCGGTGGCCCCCGGTGCCGGGCGGCGTGGAGCCGCCGTCCGGCGGAGGCGCGTCGTACGCGGACGGGCTCGGTGGGGTCGGAACGGTCAGTTGGGTGGTGGAGTGGGCCGGTACCCGGACCACGACCACGAGCGCGGTCGCGGCGCCGATCAGGACGAGCAGGCCGGCGGCGTAGCTGACACGGGACAGGGAACGCCGACGGACGGCGGTGCGGTTGAGCATGGTCATCCCAGGGTCAGGGTCCGGGACGTGCGGGGTGTCACCTGCCGGGGTGGGCACACCCAGTCTATGGGCACCGCCCACCCGTATTCGGGGAAATGCCCAGCTCAGCCCACGCGGACGGGGGTTCTGGCCGCCGGTCGTCGGGTGGTCCGGACGGTGTGCGGCCGAGGTTCCGGCGCGGCCTGCACCCGCACCAGACCGGCGCGTTGCACGAAGATCGTTCTTCGGTTGACCGCGTCTCCTGCCGCGTTCAGCTCGTAGCCGTCGATCCAGAGCCAGCCGTCGAAGGCCGGCCAGTCCAGCACACGGATCACACGGAACAGAATCGACCGGCGGAACTGCACACTTGCCGCACGAGTCACGTGCAGTACGTCACCAGAGCGGGGAAGCACATCGGCTCCTGTGAGGGATCGGCCGGCGACGGGCCGGCGGGAGGCGTGAACGGGAGACCGGCCCGGAGCGGTGGTGCCGCTGGGGCGAACCGGCATGGTGAGGTGGTGTTGGTCGGGACGCGCCCGCGGTGGCGGGACGCGCCCGACCAGCACCCGGTGCTTCCGGTTACCGCTCCCACCGCCGAAGCCGACAGGCGTCCAGCGGCGAAGTCCTTACCCCGGAGGCAGGTCTGTTTGTCCTGTTCGGGCAGGAGCCGTCCTGATCTTCCGTGACGCCGCGACCGCGCTGCGGAACCAGATCGAAACGGTGAGTAACCCGAGCCATGCGGACAGACTGCACGAGTGGCAGGGCACATGCAAGTTGCACGTCGACTTTTGCCGATACCTGAACGGTCCGCCCCCGGACCGCCTCTATCGTCGACGCTTGATGCCGTGGTCAGGGAACCGGCACACTGGACGCCGGTTTCTTGCCGCCGCGGCCGGCTGATGACCGCAACCAAGCCCGCCGCGAACGATCGCCCGCCGGTCGACGGTCGCGCCCTCGGCGGGCGAGTCAGTACGGGCGCGATCGACCGGAGGTACCCCCGGTGAGCGCGAGAAGTGCTTGCGACCCCCGCCGCCGTACGACAGAGCCTGGGACAACACGCGGAAGGAGTGAGCCGGCAAGCCGCAGGGTCCTGGGGGAGGGACGACCCGGTGAGTGAACGCCGAAGCCCCACGATCCGACGTCGCCGGCTCGGCGCGGAACTGCGCCGGCTGCGTGAGGCAGCCGGGACCACCATCGAGGCCGTGGCCGAGCGGTTGGAGTGCTCGGCGTCGAAGGTCTCGCGTATCGAGACCGGCCACACCTCGGTCACCCCTCGCGACGTGCGGGACATGCTCGCGATCTACGGGGTGCCGGAGGCCGAGAGCGAGGAGCTGGTGCAGATCGCCCGGGAGGCGCGCCAGCGGGGATGGTGGCACCCGTACAATTCGGTGCTCTCCGGGGCGTACGTCGGGCTGGAGGACGCCGCCGGTTCGATGCGGGCGTACGAACAGCAGGTGGTGCCGGGACTGCTCCAGACAGCCGACTACGCCCGGGCGATGATCGAGCTCGCCCGCCCGGACATGCCGGCCGACGAGGTGGACCAGAGGGTGCGTGTCCGTTCCAACCGCCAGTCGTTACTGACCCAGGACGTTCCGATCGATCTTTGGGTGGTGCTCGATGAGGCGGTGGTGAGCCGGCCGGTGGGCAGTGACGAGGTGATGCGTGCGCAGATGGCCCGGCTGGTGGAACTGGCCGAGCTGCCGAACGTCACCATCCAGGTGCTGCCCTTCCACGTCGGGGCTCATGCGGCCATGGACGGCTCGTTCACGATCCTCGACTTCCCCGAGCCCGGTGATCCGGATGTCGTGTATGCGGAAAACGCCACGGGTGGGCTCTTCCTGGAGAAGAGCGACGAGCTTCGGCGCTACAACTACATCTTCGACCAGATTCGAACCCAGGCCATGCTACCGGAGGCGTCCATCGCACACATCGCAGAACTGGCAGAGGAGCCGTTGTGGAAATGGCGACCAAGAGGGTCCTCGCGGACCTGACGCACGCATCGTGGTTCAAGAGCTCGCGCAGCGGGCCGAACTGCGACAACTGCGTGGAGGTGGCGTTCGTGACCGGGGCGGTCGGGGTCCGTGACTCGAAGGACCCGACCGGGCCTGCCCTGGTGTTCGCCCCCGGTGACTGGCTCGCCTTCGTCGGCGGCACCAGGCGGGAGGCGTTCGGCCGCGGCTGAGCCGCCGGCGGACCGGACGGCGTGACGGCGGTGGAGGCCGGTCCCGTACCCGTAGCCTCCACCGCCGGTGTGACGGCGCGGCGCGGTCCCCGTGTCCCGGCAGCGAGGCCGGGGCGGGGGCCGCGCCCTCGTCGTGTCCGGCGTCGACGCGGGTCCGGTGACGGTGGCCCGGAACCCGTCGCCACTTCCGTCCCACCTCGTTGTACCTCTCGTCATCGGTCGGCCGAGCGGTCGGCCAGGGCGGATCCGCAACCGAGCGAGGCAGGTGGACGGATGACGACGATCGGATCAGAGAACCTCACCAACGGGCCGGGCAAGCCGGAGCGGTTCGGCGGCAAGTACCGCGGTGCCCGCCGGGACACCGTCCTGACCGAGGTGGTCTCCACCGACTCCGACCTCGGGAGCCGGGAGAGCGGCAGCGTCACCGCGCCCGACCAGGCCGGGCCGCTCTCCCTGCCGTCGCTGGACACCAACCCGCTCACCGAGCCGTCGTTCCCGCCGACGGGGTGGCCGGTCGAGCCCACCGAGGCGTTGGCGGACCATCCGCTCCTGCGTGGCCTGCTGATGGAGTTGCCGCCCCGGGGCAGCGTGCCGCCGCCCGGCTGGCTGGACCGCTGGTTCGAGGCGACCCGGGCCATCCTGGAACTGCTGTACGTGCAGGGTGGCGGTCGCGGGCGCTGATCCCACCGCCGCCCCGCGCGGGTCATCCCGCAGCGTTATTGATACTTTAGTATGTTTTGTTGGACACAGATGGCGGCCTAGCCTCAGCTTGATCGGCGATCTTCGATTTTCCCGAGTGGGGGGACCGTGTGCCGGTCGGAGGGGAGGTAGGGAGATGCGTCTCCCACGCAGGTCGATTCTGGTTGGGGTGGCCGCCGTGTCGATGGCGGCGACCGCCACGCCGGCGCTGGCCGCAGAGCCTGTCGGTAGCATCCTGAGAGCCGGCGGTGCCACCGCCGTCGCCGACAGCTACATCGTTGTGTTCAAGGACACCACGGTCGCCCGGACCAAGGTGAGCGACAACGCCAAGCGGCTGGTCGACAAGCACGGCGGCCAGGTCGCCCGGACCTACAGCGCCGCGCTGCGCGGCTTCGAGGTCCAAGGCGACGCCAAGACCGCGGCCCGGATCGCGGCGGACCCCGCCGTCGCGTACGTCGAGCAGAACCACACGGTCAGCATCGCCGCCACCCAGAGCCCGACGCCCTCGTGGGGTCTGGACCGGTCCGACCAGCGGGCACTGCCGCTGGACAACTCGTACACGTACCCCGGTACGGCGAGCAACGTCACCGCCTACATCGTCGACACCGGCATCCGGACCACCCACAGCGACTTCGGTGGCCGGGCGGTCTGGGGCACCAACACGGCAGACACCAACAACACCGACTGCAACGGGCACGGCACGCACGTCGCCGGCACGGTCGGCGGTACGGCGTACGGTATCGCCAAGGGTGTCAAGCTGGTCGCCGTCAAGGTGCTCAACTGCCAGGGCAGCGGCACCAACGCCGGCGTCATCGGCGGCGTGGACTGGGTGACCGCGAACGCGCAGAAGCCGGCCGTGGCCAACATGAGCCTCGGCGGTGGCGCCAACGCGACGCTCGACACCGCGGTCCGCAACTCCATCGCCTCGGGTGTGACCTACGGTCTGGCCGCCGGCAACAGCAACAACGACGCCTGCACCGGCTCGCCGGGTCGTACCCCCGAGGGCATCACGGTCGGCGCGACGACCAACACCGACGCCCGGTCGTCCTTCTCGAGCTTCGGCAGCTGCCTGGACATCTTCGCGCCGGGCTCGTCGATCGTCTCGGCGTGGAACACCAGCGACACCGCCACCAACAACATCAGCGGCACCTCGATGGCCACGCCGCACGTGGTCGGCGCGGCGGCCCTGGTGGCCGGCGCCAACCCGACCTGGACCCCGCAGCAGGTCCGGGACAAGCTGGTCAACGACACCACGAGCGGTGTGGTGACCAACCCCGGGACGGGTTCGCCGAACAAGCTGCTCTACGTCGCCAACAGCGACACCCCGCCGACGAACGACTTCTCCGTCTCGGTCTCGCCGGCCTCCGGCTCGACCGCGCCGGGCGGTGCGGTGACCGCCACCGTCAACACCGCCACCACCAACGGTTCCGCCCAGTCGGTGAGCCTCTCGGCCAGCGGGCTGCCCTCCGGGGCGACCGCCTCGTTCAACCCGGCCACCGTCACCTCGGGTGCCTCCTCGGCGCTGACCATCAGGACCTCGGAGAGCACCCCGGCCGGCACCTACTCGGTGACCGTGACCGGCACCGCGGCCTCGGGCAGCCGGACCGCGACCTACTCGCTGACGGTGACCGGCAACGGTGGCGGCAGCTGCTCCGGCACCAACGACACCGACGTGGCGATCCCGGACCCGGGCACCGCCACCAGCTCGATCACCATCTCCGGCTGCGGCCGGGCCGCCTCGGCCACCTCGACCGTGTCGGTGAACATCGTGCACACCTACCGTGGTGACCTGGTCATCGACCTGATCGCCCCGGACGGCACCGCGTACCGCCTGAAGAACTACTCCCTCTTCGACGGCGCGGACAACGTCATCGCCACCTACCCGGCGAACCTCGCCGGTGAGGCGGCCGACGGCACCTGGCGTCTCCAGGTGCGGGACGTCTTCAGCGGCGACACGGGCAACATCAACACCTGGTCGCTGAACCTGTAACAGAACCACAGCACACGGGGCTCCTCCTCCGGGAGGAGCCCCTTCGCGTGTGGGGCGGGGTCAGACGGCGAAGGTCGACAGGCGCTCGGCGGCCGGTGCCGGCGGACGGGCCTTCCACAAGCCGGTCTTCTGCGCGCCGAGTCGGGCCAGGTAGGCCGGGTTGAGGATGACGTACCGCTTCCAGAGCCGCTTCGGCTCCAGACCGAGCCGCCAGAACCACTCCAGTCCGGCCCGCTGCATCCACGGCGGGGGGTTGCGCAGCAGCCCGGCGTGGTAGTCGAAGGCCGCCCCGACCGCCATCAGCGGCATGTCCAGCAGCGGTCGCATGGCGTACGTGAAGACTTCCTGGCGCGGGCAGCCCAGCCCGACCAGGACGAGCCGCGCCCCGCTCGCCCGGATCCGGTCGGCGATCTCGACGTCCTCGCCCGGCTGCACCTGACGGAACTTCGACGGCTCCACCCCGGCGATCTTCAGGGCCGGGAACATCCGCTCCAGCGCCGGGATCAGGCGGCTCAGCGTCTCCTCCGTGGAACCGTAGAGGTAGACCGGCAGGCCCTCGTCGGCGAACCGGGCGAGCACCCGCAGGGTCAGCTCCGGGCCGTACACCCGGTCGTCCAGTCCGGCGGAGTGCAGCAGGTTGAGCGCCCAGCGCACCGGCTGACCGTCCGGGGTGACCACGTCGAAGGAGTTCAGCCGGGCGTTGTGCGCCGGGTCGAGGACACCGGTCATCACGCCGTGCACGGCCAACGCGGTCAGCGCCATCGGCCGCCGCTCGCGGGCGGCCAGGACCACCTCCTCGGTGGCGGCGGCGTAGTCGGTGGCGTCCACCAGGACGCCGAGCACGTTGCGCTTGCGCGAGGTCATGACTGCGGCACCCACTTCTCCACGTTGGCCTCGTAGATCTCCCGCAGGATCATCGGTACGTCGTAGACCTGCTTCCAGTCCGGGTAGTCCCGCTGGAACGCCTCGTTGGACCCGATCCACCACTTGTGGTCGCCGACCCGGTTGGCCTCGACGTACTCGGTGGTCATCTCCTGGCCGGTGATCTGCTCGGCCAGCGCGAAGGCCTCGCGGTGGGAGGTGTTGGAGTGCCGGCCGCCGCCGAGGTTGTACACCGCCGCCGAGCGCGGGTTGCGGAAGAACGCCTCGAACGCCGAGACCACGTCCGAGCTGTGGATGGCGTCCCGGACCATCTTGCCCTGGTACCCGAAGATCTTGTACGTCCGGCGCTCCATGTTGCAGCGCATCACGTACGCCAGGAAGCCGTGCAGCTCGGTGGCCGAGTGCGCGGGGCCGGTGAGCGTGCCGCCCCGGAAGCAGGCGGTCCTCATGTCGAAGTAGCGCCCGTACTCCTGGACCATGACGTCGGCGGCGACCTTCGAGGCCCCGAAGATCGAGTGCAGGCAGGAGTCGATGGACATGTCCTCCCGGATGCCCTGCTCGTACGGGTGCCCCGGCTCGATCTCCCAGCGCGTCTCCAACTCGACCAGGGGCAGGCTGTTCGGCCGGTCGCCGTAGACCTTGTTGGTCGAGCAGTGGATCACCGCCGCGTCGATGCAGTGCTCCCGGACGTTCTGCAGCACGTTGAGGGTGCCCGCCGCGTTCACGTCGAAGTCGGTGAACGGGTCCCGCACCGCCCAGTCGTGCGAGGGCTGAGCGGCGGTGTGGATCACCACGACCACGTCCCGGCCGTAGCGGCGGAACAGCGCCGCCAGCGCGTCCCGGTCGCGGATGTCGATGCCGTGGTGCGAGTACGCCGCGCCGAGCTCGTCGGCGAGCCGGCGCACGTTCCACGCGGTGGACGCCTCGGCGCCGAAGAACTCCTGCCGCATGTCGTTGTCGATGCCGACCACCTGGAGACCGAGACCGGCGAAGTGCCGAACCGCCTCCGAGCCGATCAGACCGCCCGAACCGGTCACCACCGCGACACTCACACGCCACTCCACGGGTCGTTAGGGGGCAGAGGGAACCACCGGAGCATAACGTGACGATCCGTGCCGTCCCGTAGACGCGGCAAGGGCCCCGCAACTGCGGAGCCCTTGACTTCTGGTGGGGAAGGAGGGAGTTGAACCCTCACGCCCTTTCGGGCACACGGACCTGAACCGTGCGCGTCTGCCATTCCGCCACTTCCCCGTGGCATGACCCGGATCACTCTAATGCGTGCCGCCCTCGCTGTCGCCAGTGGGGGTGGCCCGGACATCGTACGTGCTCCCGGCCGTTGCCACGATCGGTTACCGTTCGTGGCGGGGAGAAGAGTAGCACGACGATCAGGGCCCGTCCGAACGGGCCGAGAGCAGGCGGCCGAGCGGCGTGTGAGCTGCGCGAGCGACGGCCGGATACCATCATGTCCTCGGGACCCGAGGAGGAGCCGGTGAGCGTGCTGCAACGCTTCGAGAAGCGTCTGGAAGGCCTGGTCGAAGGAGCCTTCGCCAAGGTCTTCAAGGGTGTTGTCCACCCCGTGGAGATCCTGAACGCCATGCAGCGGGAGGCTGAGGCGCACAAGGCGATCCTGGCTGGTGGGCGCACTCTCGTGCCCAACCGCTACGTGATCGATCTCTCGCCGTACGACCACAGCCGGCTGGCGCCGTACGCCGCCGCGCTCGCCCAGGAGCTGGCCCAGTCTCAGGCCGAGTTCATCGGCGAGCAGGCGTGGACGGTCTACGGCGACGTGATCGTCGAGATCGAGCGCGGCGAGGGGCTGGACACGGGCATGTTCCGGGTCACGGCCGAGGTCTACACCGGCGGCGAGGTGGCCCCGGTGTCGGCTCCCGGCTACGACGCCGGGCCGCCCGGATACCCCGCGTACGACCAGGGTGGCGGCTACGGCCCGCCCCCCGGCCACGGTGGCGCGCGCAACGTCCGGCTGGTTTCCGGCGACGGTCGCACCTACCCGCTCCAGATGGGCTCGACGGTGATCGGCCGGGGCGACCAGGCCAACCTGCGCCTGCCCGACGTCGGCATCTCCCGCCGACACGCCCGGCTGGACTTCGACGGTGGTCAGGTCGTGCTCACCGACCTTGGTTCGACCAACGGCACGATGGTCAACGGTCAGCGGGTCTCCGCCGTCGCGCTAAGCCCGGGCGACATGATCCAGCTCGGTACCACCACCCTGACCTTCCGCGTGGACGGCTGACCCGCCTTGCCCGAACTCGTCATCACCGTCGCCCGGTTCGGGTTCCTCATCCTCCTGTGGATCTTCGTGTTCACGGTGGTGGGGGTGATCCGGCGGGACCTCTTCGCAGGTGCCCGCTCCGGCCGGCTGGTGGCCGCCCCCCGTTCGGTCGGCGCCGCCACCAACCAGGCGGCGGCGAAACCCGCCAAGGTCAAGCGGGGGCGGGCCGCCCACCAGCTCGTGGTCACCGCCGGGCAACTCGCCGGCACCCGGATCACCCTGGGCGAAGCGCCGATAACCATCGGCCGGGCGGAGGACTCCACCCTGGTCATCACCGATGACTACGCCTCCGCACGCCACGCCCGGCTGCTGCCCCGTGACGGGCAGTGGTTCGTCGAGGACCTCGGCTCGACTAACGGCACCTATCTGGATCGCGCTAAGGTCACCGGACCAACCCCCGTCCCCCTCGGCGTGCCGATCCGTATCGGCCGCACTTCTCTCGAATTACGGCCATGACTCTGACCCTGCGCTATGCGGCCCACAGCGACCGCGGTCTGATCCGAGACGGTAACCAGGACTCCGTCTACGCCGGACCGCGGCTACTCGCCGTCGCCGACGGCATGGGCGGCATGGCCGCCGGTGACGTCGCCAGCAACATCGTCATCGGTGCCATGGCGCCGCTCGACGAGGACGTCCCGGGGGACGCACTCGTCGACGCGTTGCGACAGGCCGTGGACACCGCCAACCAGCAGCTCCGTGACACGGTGGACGCCAATCCCCAGCTGGAGGGGATGGGAACCACGCTCACCGCGATCCTCTTCTCCGGCACCAAGCTCGGCATGGTGCACATCGGAGACTCGCGGGCGTATCTCCTCCGTAACGGCGAGTTCGCCCAGGTCACCAAGGACGACACCTACGTCCAGATGCTCGTCGACGAGGGCCGGATCAGCGCCGAGGAGGCGAGTAGCCACCCCCAGCGCTCGCTGCTCACCCGCGCGCTGGACGGCCGGGACATCGACCCGGAGTACAGCGTCCGGCAGGTCCTTCCCGGCGACCGGTACCTCATCTGCAGCGACGGCCTCTCCGGCGTGGTCAGCGCGGAGACCATCGCGGACACGATGCGTGAGTACACCGACCCGCAGCAGTGCGTCGAGCGGCTGGTGCAGCTGGCGCTCCGTGGCGGTGGGCCGGACAACATCACCGTGATCATCGCCGACGCGACCGACCACGACATCGTCGAGGCCAGCCCGATCGTCGGCGGCGCGGCCGCCCGCGACCGGGGCATGGCCACCTCGGCGGACGTCTCCACCCCGGCGGCCCGCGCCTCGGCCCTGAACGCGCCCCGTCCGCCGGTTCCCGAGGAGCCCTCGGCGAACCGCGACGACGAGCCGGAGCGCCGCCGGCACCGGCCGCTGCGTACGGCCCTGCTGCTGGTCGTCCTGCTCGCCCTCCTCGGCGGCGGTCTCTTCGCCGGCTGGAGCTACACCCAGCGGCAGTACTACGTCGGCGCCACGGACGACGGCCAGCTCGCCGTCTTCCAGGGCGTCCCCGGGCAGATCGCCGGCCTCGACCTCTCCAACGTCCACCGCACCAGCGCCGCCGACCTGGAGGACCTCACCCCGGCCGCCCAGGAGCGGGTGAAGCAGGGCATCCAGGCCAAGAGCGAGTCGGACGCCACCCGGCGGCTGGCCGAGCTGACCGACGACGACCCGGCCAACCCGAACCTGAAGCCGATCTGCCCGCCGAGCCCCACCACCAGCCCCACCGTGACCACGCCGGTGCCCACGGCGACCCCGGCCGCCGGTGGCCGGGTGACCCCGACGCCCTCGGCCGCGCCGAGCGTCACCCCGACCCCGGACGCCCTGCCCACCGATACGGTTCCGCCGGTCCTCGAACCGGCGGGCTGCCGGTCGCCCGAGTGAGCGCCGGCCCGACCCCGAGGATCCGACCGTGACCGCCCAGGCCACCCCGGCAGCCTCGCCCGGCACGACGGGCGAGCAGCCCGGCGTACGCCTGGCCCGATCCCGGCGCAACGCCGAGCTGTCCCTGCTCGCGGTGGCCATGGTGCTGGTCGCCGCGTACGGGGGCATGGTCGAGGCGAACGTGCTCGACAAGGTCACCGGCGACTTCTGGATCCCGGCCGTCGCGCTCTCCGCCGTCTTCCTCGGCCTGCACGTGGTGATCCGGTATCTCGCGCCCTTCGCCGACCCGGCCCTGCTTCCCGCCGTGGCCCTGCTCAACGGCATCGGCGTCGGCTTCCTGCGCCGGCTCGACCTGGCCGACGCGCCGGCCGCCGAGCGGGCCGACCTGGCGATCTTCGCCGGCACGGGTGGTCGGCAGCTGGCCTGGACGCTGGTCTCGGTGATGCTCGCGGCGGGCTTGCTGGTGCTCATGCGGGACCACCGCGCGGTGTCCCGGTACGCGTACACGCTGGGCCTCGCCGGCATCGTGCTGGTGATGATCCCCGCCGTGCTGCCCAACCGGTTCTCCGAGATCAACGGTGCCAAGCTCTGGATCCGGGTCGGCAGCTTCTCCATCCAGCCCGGCGAGTTCGCCAAGCTCGCGCTGCTGGTCTTCTTCGCCTACTACCTGGTGCGCAAGCGCGAGGTCCTGTCGCTGGCCAGCCGCCGGTTCCTCGGCATCGACTTCCCCCGGGGACGGGATCTCGGCCCGGTGGTCGTGGTCTGGCTGATCAGCCTCATGGTGCTGGTCTTCGAGAAGGACCTCGGCACCTCGCTGCTCTACTTCGGCATGTTCGTGGTCACGCTCTACATCGCCACCGAGCGGGTGAGCTGGCTGTTGATCGGTCTGTTGCTCTTCTTCGGCGGGGCCTACCTCGCCTACTTCCTGGGCAGCACGGTCGGCGGACCGTTCGCCAACTTCTACCTCCGGGCCGAGATCTGGCTGGACCCGTTCGCCGACCCGCTCAACGACGGCTACCAGCTGGTGCAGGGGTTGCTCGCGCTCGGCACCGGCGGCCTGTTCGGGGCCGGTCCGGGCGGCGGGGCCCCGGACGTCCTGCCCGAGGTGCAGAACGACTTCATCTTCGCCGGCATCGGTGAGGAGATCGGACTCTTCGGCCTCTCCGCCCTCCTGGTGGTCTACCTGTTGATCGTCCAGCGCGGGCTGCGGGCCGCCCTCACCGTCCGGGACTCGTTCGGCAAGCTGCTCGCCGGCGGTCTCGCCTTCACCCTCGGCCTCCAGGTCTTCGTGATCGTCGGCGGGATCAGCGGGCTCATCCCGCTCACCGGCCAGACCACGCCGTTCCTCTCCGCCGGTGGTTCCTCCCTGATGGCGAACTGGCTGCTGGTCGGCGTCCTGCTGCGTATCTCGGACGCCGGCCGGCGTCCGGTCTCCGGTGGGTCGGCCGCCCGACCGGGCAGCGCCGGTCCACCCGAGCAGCTCCACGGTGCCCCTACGGAGGTGATCCGCCCGTGAACGCACCGCTCCGTCGGGTCGGCGTGGTCGTCCTGGTCCTGTTCGGCCTGCTCTTCATGAACCTGAACTGGATTCAGGCGTACAAGGCCGACGAGTACCGCACCAGCGACTACAACGGCCGGGTCCAGGTTGCCGAGTACGACCGCAAGCGCGGCAACATCGAGGCCGGCGGTACTCCGGTGGCCACCAGCAAGGAGACCAACGGCAGCCTCAGGTACCTGCGGACCTACCCGGCCGGGCCGAAGTACGCGCACGTGCTCGGCTTCAAGCCGGTCAACCTCGGGGACACCGGCATCGAGCGGGCCGAGGACGACTTCCTCGCCGGCACCAGCGACCAGCTCTTCGCCGACCGGTTCCGGGACATGCTCCGGGTCACCGGCGAGCCGTCCGGTGGCGGGAACGTGCTGCTCTCCATCTCGAAGCGGGCGCAGGACACGGCGTACACCCAGTTGGCCAACAACGAACTGGGCGCGACCAGGGGGGCGGCGATCGCGCTGGACCCGCGTACCGGGGCGGTCCAGGCGCTGGTCTCCATGCCCAGCTTCGACCCGAACCCGCTGGCCAGCCACGAAACCAGCGCGGCGTCGGCGGCGTACAACAAGCTGGAGGGCGACCCGGCCGGTCCGCTGCGGAACCGGGCGCTGGGCGAGACGCTGCCACCCGGATCGACCTTCAAGATCGTGGTGGCCGCCGCCGCACTCGAGAACGGCGTCGGCAAGCAGACCATGATCCCGGCGGGCCCCAGCTACACCGCCCCGACCTCCGGTACGCCGATCCGCAACGCCGTCCCGTCGATCTGCCCGGAGGACGAGGTGACCCTGATGAACGCGGTCACCGAGTCGTGCAACACCGGCTTCGCCCAGCTCGGCGTCCGGCTCGGGGCCGACACGGTCAAGGAGAAGGCCCGCCAGTTCGGCTTCGAGCAGGAGGACCTGACCATCGGCCACCTCGACGAAGCCGGTCTGCCGGTGGCCCCCAGCCGTACCGGGGAGATGAAGAACCCGGACGGCGGGGACGACCCGGCCGGGCTGGCGCAGTCGTCGATCGGCCAGTTCGACGTCCGGATGACCCCGTTGCAGGGTGCCCTGATCGCCGCCGCGGTGGCGAACAACGGCACCCAGATGCGGCCCTACCTGGTCCAGCAGCTGCTCGGCCCGGACCGGACGACCAACTACTACACCGCCGACCCGAAGCAGCTCCGGCAGCCGATCAGCGGTCAGGTCGCCAACGACCTGCGGGACATGATGGTCAACGTGGTGACCGAGGGCACCGGCCGCAAAGCCCGGATCGACGGGTATACCGTCGGCGGCAAGACCGGCACCGCGCAGGCCGGGGAGAACACCGACGACCACGGCTGGTTCATCGGCTTCGCCCTCGACAAGGACGGCAAGCCGGTCTCCGCGGTCTGCGTCATGCTGGAGTCGGCGGGCCAGGGCGGCAGCGCCGAGGCGGCCCGGATCGCCGGGCAGATCATGCGGGCGGCCATCGCGGATCCCGGAGGGCGGTGACACATGCTCAGCCCCGGCGTCCAGCTCGGCAACCGCTACCGTCTCGACGAGCGGATCGCCAGTGGTGGCATGGGCGACGTCTGGCGCGGCACCGACCAGGTGCTCGGCCGGGTCGTCGCGGTCAAGAGTCTGCTTCCCGCGTTGCTGGACGAGCCGGGGTTCGCCGAGCGGTTCCGCGGTGAGGCGCGCACCATGGCGACCATCAACCACCCCGGTGTGGTCGACATCTACGACTTCGGCAGTGACCAGCAGATCGCCTTCCTGATCATGGAGTACGTCGAGGGGGACGCCCTCTCGGCGACCCTCAACCGGGTCGGCCGGCTCACCCCCGCCCGGACGATGGCGCTGGTGGCCCAGGCCGCGGATGCCCTGCACGCCGCCCACGGCAAGGGCATCGTGCACCGTGACGTGAAGCCCGGGAACCTGCTGGTCCGTCCGAACGGCACGCTGGTGCTGACCGACTTCGGCATCGCCCGGTCCGAGCTGGTCGGCCAGCTCACCGCCGCCGGATCGGTGCTCGGCACCGCCTCGTACATCTCCCCGGAGCAGGCGGCGGGCGCGGTGGCCACCGCGGCCTCCGACGTCTATGCCCTCGGGGTGGTCGCCTACCAGTGCCTCGCCGGTCGTCGGCCGTTCGAGGGGGACAACCCCCTGGAGATCGCGATGCGGCACGTCCGGGAGACCCCGCGTCCGCTGCCGGGGGACATCCCGCCGCCGGTCCGCGCGCTCGTCGACCGGGCGATGGCCAAGGACCCGACGGCCCGCTGGCCGAGCGCCGCCGCCCTGGCCGGTGCGGCCCGGCAGGTCAAGGCTGCCCTCGCCCACCAGAACCGCCCGGGTGGTCGGGCCCGGCCGGTCTCCGTCGCTCCTTCGTCGCCGGCGACCCCGCCGGCCACCTCGCAGGCGCGGGCGCAGGTCCCGCCCCCGCAGCGGCAGCAGCCCCGGCCGCCGGTCGTACCGCAGGCCCGGCCGCAGCCGCAGCCGCAGCCGCAGGCCCGGCCGCCGGCGGCGGCGCGTCCGGTCGCCTCGGTCCCGGTGTCCCCGCCCCGCCCCGCGCCGCCGGTCACGCACCGCCCGGTCGCTGCGCATCCGGTCACCCCGTCGCGTCCGCCGGTGGCGCACCCCGGCTACCCCCGGGGCGCGGCCTCCGTCCCGTCGGCTCCGCCGCGCCAGGTCGGCTACGCTCACCAGCCCGGTCCGCCGCTTCCGCCGGACAGCGGGCCGCGCGCCCGGACCGTCCTGGTCGTCATCGCGCTCGCCGTGCTGGTCCTGATCTGTTCCGGCGTGATTTCCTACAGCATGCAGGACGGCGACGACTCGACGGCCAGCTCGGCCGGCCTGCTCCCGTCACCGAACGTGACGTCTGCAGCACCGACGGAGAGCGGAGATGACGGCGGCACCCCGTCGTCGTACCGTCGGGTGGGACTGCCCGTGCCGGCTGGCGACGGGACGACGACGAGCGAAGGACGACAGACGCGATGACTGCGCAGGCCCGCCTGCTGGGTGGCAGGTACCAGGTCGGCGAGCTCCTCGGCTACGGCGGTATGGCCGAGGTGCACCGCGGTCGCGACCTGCGGCTCGGCCGGGACGTCGCGATCAAGATGCTCCGGGCGGACCTGGCTCGCGACGCGACCTTCCAGATGCGGTTCCGCCGGGAGGCGCAGAACGCCGCCTCGCTCAACCACCCCGCGATCGTCGCCGTCTACGACACCGGCGAGGAGACCGCCCCCACCGGCGAGACCCTGCCCTTCATCGTCATGGAGTTCGTCAACGGACGGACGCTCAAGGAGGTGCTGGGCGCGGAGGGCCGCCTCCAGCCCCGCCGGGCGTTGGAGATCACCGCCGACATGTGTGCGGCGCTGGAGTTCAGCCACCGGCACGGCATCATCCACCGGGACATCAAGCCCGGCAACGTGATGCTCACCCTGACCGGCCAGGTCAAGGTGATGGACTTCGGTATCGCCCGGGCGCTGGCCAGCGGTGCCACCACGATGACCCAGACCAGCGCCGTGATCGGCACCGCCCAGTACCTCTCCCCGGAGCAGGCCCGGGGCGAGGCGGTGGACGCCCGGTCGGACGTCTACGCCGCCGGCTGCGTCCTGTTCGAGCTGGTCTGTGGCCATCCGCCGTTCGTCGGGGACAGCCCGGTCAGCGTCGCCTACCAGCACGTCCGGGAGGCTCCGCCGACGCCGAGCGACATCAACCCGGACGTCACCCCCCCGATCGACGCGATCGTGCTGAAGGCGCTGTCGAAGAACCCGCTCAACCGGTACCAGAGCGCCGGGGAGATGCGGGCCGACCTCCTCCGGGCCGCCGCCGGGCGTCCGGTGGCCGCCACGCCGGTGCTCCGCGAGGACGAGACGGCAGCGATGGGGCCCGCACCTGCGGCAGCCGCCTTCCCGGCTGCGGCGACCGCCCCGCAGACCCGGCAGATTCCCGCCCGGGTGGGCGACCCGCGCCGACGCCGCGCCTCGTCCTGGGTGATCGCCACCCTCGCCGGCCTCGGCGTGCTCGCGGTGATCGCCCTGGTCGCCGGCCTGCTCCTGCTCCAGAACCGGGAGACCACCGTCCAGGTGCCCACCCTGCTCGGCAAGAGCCAGCAGGCGGCGATCGCCGACCTGACGGCCGCGAAGCTGCGGTACGAGGTGGGCACGCCGGTGCTCAGCAGCGACTGCAAGAAGGACACCGTCGCCGAGCAGGATCCGCCGGCCGACGAGAAGATCAACGAGAACGAGACGGTCACGCTGCACATGTGCGGCGGCAAGCCGGTCGTCACCATCCCGGGCAACCTGGAGGGATCCCGCTACGAGAACGTCGAGGCGCAGCTCAAGGCACTGAAGCTCGTTCCGGAGCGCAAGGACGTCAACAGCGACGAGCCCGAGGGGCTGGTCGTCAAGCTCACCCCGACCTCAGGGAAGAGCGTCCCGGAGGGCAGCAAGGTCGTCGTCGAGGTCTCCCGGGGCAACGTCCGCCAGGTGCCGGACGTGGTCGGCGAGAGCGAGGAGGACGCCAAGGAGGAGCTGCGCGAGGCCGGCTACGAGGTCAAGGTGCGCAAGGGCGACGAGGTGCCGAAGGACCAGGCGGGGCGGGTGACCAACCAGACCCCGAAGGGCGGGTCGTCGCTGGCCCGGGGGCAGACGGTGACCATCACGGTCAGCCAGCCGGCGCCCGAACCCGACCCGAGTGGCACGCCGCCGACGGACGGGACGACCCCGACCCCGACGCCGACCGACGGTGGGCGGGGCGGCAGCCTGCCGTTCCCGACCATGCCGCCCCGCGACGACTCCTCCTGGAGCTGACACCGGCCCGGCGAGACGGGAGAACCCTCCCCGGACCGACCCGGCCGGGCCGGGCCCACCGGGCCGTCAGACGGTGGCGAAGGCGGCCAGGCGGCGGGCATCGACCTCGGCGGCCAGCTCCGGCGCACGCTCCCGGGCTGCGGTGAAGCCGCAGGTGGCGAGCCAGTTGGCCAGCATCAGGTGGCCGCCCTCGGTGAGCACCGACTCCGGGTGGAACTGGACCCCCTCCACGGGCAGGGTGCGGTGGCGCATCGCCATCACCACCCCGGAACCGGTCCAGCCGGTCACCTCCAGCTCGTCCGGCAGGGTCTCGGGGAGCACCGCCAGCGAGTGGTACCGCGTGGCGGTGAACGGGTCGGGCAGCCCGGCCAGGACACCGGTCGAGGAGTGCCGTACCAGCGAGGTCTTGCCGTGCAGCAGCTCCGGGGCGCGGGCCACGGTGGCACCGAACGCCTCGCCGATGGCCTGATGGCCGAGGCAGACACCGAAGATCGGCAGCTCACCGGCGTACCGGTGGACGACGTCCAGGCAGATGCCGGCCCGGTCCGGGCTGCCCGGACCGGGGGAGAGCAGGATGCCGGCCGCGCCGATCCGACCCACCTCGTCGATGTCGATCTCGTCGTTGCGGCGCACCTCGCAGTCCACGCCGAGTTGGCCGAGGTACTGCACCAGGTTGAAGACGAACGAGTCGTAGTTGTCGATCACCAGTACGCGCATCGACTCACCTGTCCGGAGAGGGGGGTGGGGTGTTGTTCTGCTCCGTGTCGTACGGCAGGTCGTGCTCGTCACCGGGCGGCTCGCCACCGGGCACCCCGGGGTCTCCCCCGGCCGGGCCGCCGGGCACCTCGGCGTCCTGGGTGACCTGCACGTCGTCGAAGGGGAGCAGCGGTTCGGCCCAGGGGAAGACGACGTACCAGAGCAGCGCGACCGTCGCCGAGGCGAGCAGCACCGAGCCGACCAGCTTGCCGGGGAGGCCGAACGGGAGTTTCCGCCAGATCCACGCGTACACGACCTCAGCCCCCCAGTTCGGCCGGGCGACCCGCCGACTTGTCCTGTGAGCGTTCCATCTCGGCGTGGATGATCAGCCGTTCGTAGTTGTCGAACTTCGGGTTGCAGGTGGTGAGGGTGAGCATCCGCCTGGTCGGCTTGGCCCCCGGCCTGCCGGGGACGGGTGCGACCACCTCGACCTGCGACGGCTTGACGATCCGGGTCTGGGAGACGCGGTACACGTACCACTTCTCCTTGGTCTCGACCACGATCGCGTCACCGTCGTCCAGCTCGTCCAGCCGCCAGAAGGTGGCCCGGTTGCGGTGGCCGGCGACGGAGAAGTTGCCCAGCTCACCGGGCATGGCGCTCTTCGGGTAGTGCCCCGGCGCGTACCGGATGTCCTTCTGGGTGACGCCCTCCACCACGATCCAGTTCTTGTCGAGGCTGGGGATGTGGAGCCCGGCGATCGGCTTGCCGTTCACCGGTGCCGGCGTCGTGCGGGGACTCGGGGTCGCCGACGGTGCCACGGTGGGGTCGCCCTGCGGGCCCCACGACTGTTCCAGCTGCTGGCTGAGGTCGTTCTGGTGGGCGTCGACGATGGCGGACTTGCCCCACACCTCGTACCCGGCGAAGAGGAGCACCACCAGGCCGAAGGTGATGAGGACCTCACCACTGACCCGGATGCCGCCGCGCAGCCGGGACCAGACCGTGGGACGGGTCAGCTCCGAGTAGACGCTGCGGTAGCCCCCGTCGGTCTGCTCCGGGCGCAGCTGCACCACCCGCTCACCCCGGCGGGGCTGCGGTGGGGCGGTGTCGGGTCCGGTGGTGGCCGGCTCGTCGTCGCGGGCCGGGAGAGGCGGAACGGCGCCCATCAGGGCCGTCGTGTCGGGACCCGGGGCTGCTGCGCGCCGGCCGAGCGCCGTGATGACCACGGTCGGCCCCTCGATGTCGCCGCCCGGTCGCCGGTGGCTGGCCGGCGCGGCCGTGCCGGCTGGCGGCCGGTCGTTGGCCGGCGCCGTCGTACCGGCCGGGTCCGGACGTCGGCCGGGGCCGGGAGCGGCGGGGCGAGCGGACGGGTTACCGGGCCAGCGTGGCGGCGCGGACGGGTGGGCCGGCGGCGGGGAGGTCGGCGGTGCCCACGGCGGCGGCACCGGTGGCCGGGCGGATCGGGGTGGAGCGGCGGGCGGAGCCGTGGACACGGGCGGGGCGCTGGGCCGCGGCGGAACCGGGTCCGGCCAGCGCCCGGCGGCGGGCTCTCGCGGGCCGCTGGGGCGGTCCACCCGGGGGAGGACGGCGGTGGGCTCCTCCGGGTGACCGGCCTGGTGCCAACCCGGGCGCTCCCCCCGCCGGTCGTCGGACGTCCCGGTCACCGGGGCACCTTCGCCGAGCGGAGCGTTGTCGAACCCTCGAAGGCCGGCACGCTGACCGTGGAGACGGTCTCGCGGTAGCCGAGCTGGTAGTGGTCGACCGCGTCCTTGAACAACCGGACTCCCTCAGAAGCGGCGAGGGCCTGCTGGAGCGCAGCGGGGTCGCCGATTGCTACGATCTTGAATGGAGGGGAGTACACCCGGCCGTGCAAGAGCAGGGTGTTACCTACGCAGCGTACCGCGCTGGTGGTCAGGACGCGGACGTTCATGATTGACATGGCCTCCGCGCCGCCGGCCCAGAGCGCGTTCACGACCGCTTGGACGTCCCCCTGGTGGACGACCAGGTCGTCGTTGCTCGCCCCTTCGGGCAGGCTCTCGAGCCGCCGGGCGTCGTCGAGTTCGACGGTGACCCCCGGGCCGGTGAGCGCGGTGAACCCGGCGGACTGCCGGCCGGCCGCCGCCCGGCCACGTTCCGCCGCGATCGGCTGGTCGGTGTCGGCGAGCGCCTCGGTCTGCCGTTCCACGTCCGCCCGGAGTCGCGCCGCCTCCGTTTCCCGCGCCGCCACCCGTTCCCGGGTGTCGTCGATGAGCTGGGTGAGCTGCGGCCGGCGGTCCTCGCGCAGGGCGGTGCCCCCGGCGGTGGTGGCGGTGGTGGTGAAGAGCAGCCCGGCCGCGGCGGCGATCAGGGGTACGCCGAGCGACCACCCCGGACGTCGCTGGCGCGGTCGTCGGGGCAGCAGTCCGGCCACGGCCCGCCGGAGCACCTTCTGCCAGGACGCCGCGCCGGATGTGTACTCCACCGCGCGCTCCTTCCCGTGGTCACCCGTCAGGACGGGCTCGGCACCCGACCAGTTCCGCTCTTTTCGGTCACTACCTGCATTCGATCGACCCCGTTCATGGCCTCAACGGGTCTTCCGGACTACGCTAGCTTTCGAAACATTATTGGCCATGGACCGTCGCCCCCGCGCCCGGTTGTCAGGCCGGACGAGGTCGTATTCCCTCTGGAGAGCGTCGTGCCCAAGTCACAGGTCCGCAAGAAGAAGGTGTACACCCCGCCGACGGACGTGCGTCCGACGACCACCGCGGCGACGCGCAAGCCCAGCCCGGTCTGGCTGCCGCTCCTGGCGATCGCGCTGATCGTCTTCGGGATCGGCTGGCTGGTGGTCTACTACCTCTCCGAGCAGGCCTACCCGGTCGCCACGTGGGGCTACTGGAACCTCGCAGTCGGCTTCGGCGCCATGGTCGCCTCGCTGATCGTGCTCTCCCGCTGGCGCTGAGCGCCAGCGGTCCTCGGCGTCCCGGTCCGCGCCCCCGAAGGTTCCGGCGTGGCCGGGACCACGCCGTGGCCTGACCATGGCGTCTCCGCCGTGGCCCGACCGTGGTGCGCGGGCGCGACATGTCACCACGCGGAACCCCCGATCTGCGCAGGTCGGACGGCCCTTCTAAGGTGTCCGCAGGGCAGCGCAGCCCGGTGCGAGGTTCCTCACGTTACTACCGGGTAACCTTGAGCGTAGGCTGCACTGCATGACCGAGCGGAGCGAGGTCATCGACCGGTCAGGTCAGGGTCGCGGTGGGCAGCCGGCGGCGCGACATCCCGACGCCGGTCGCCGAACCGCTCGCCAGGCAGCAGACCGTGGAGGCCAACGCTATGGGCAGCGTCCAGCTCGTCACGACGATCCTCGCCGCCGCCATCACCGCTCTGGCGGTGTGGGTGGCCGTACAGGCGGTGCTGCGCATCGTGGCAGTCGTCCGGCTCGGGCAGCCGGACCCCGGACGGTTCGGTGACCCGGTCACCCGGACGAGGACGATGCTGGCCGAGACGGCCGGGCACACCCGCATGTTGCGCTGGAGCGTGGTCGGTGCCGCGCACTGGTTCGTCATGGTCGCCTTCGTCGTCCTGTCGCTGCTGGTCCTCGAGGCGTACTTCGAGGTGGTCTCGCCCACCGGCGGCCTGCCGCTGATCGGTGGCTGGACGGTCTACGGGCTGGTCACCGAGCTGATCGCCATCTTCGGTGTGGTCGGCATCGTGGTGCTGATCGCGATCCGGATCCGCAACCGGCCCAGCCGGACTGGCGGACGTTCCCGGTTCACCGGCTCGACCATGTGGCAGGGCTACTTCGTCGAGGCGGTGGTTCTCGCCGTCCTGATCATGGGTTTCCTGATCCGGGGCTTCAAGGTCGCCACCGACCACTTCGAGTACCCGACCTGGGCCACCCCGGTCAGCCACGCCGTCGGCGCGCTGCTGCCGAACTGGGAGGCCGGGGTCAGCGTCGCGGCCCTCATCAAGATCATGATTTCGATGACCTGGCTCATCGTGATCGCGCTGAACGTGACCATGGGGGTGGCCTGGCACCGCTTCCTGGCCTTCTTCAACATCTTCTTCAAGCGTGACCCGGGCCGGGCCGGTTCCGGTCTCGGCGCGCTCCGCCCCATGACGAGCAACGGCAAGCCGCTGGACTTCGAGGAGGCCGACCCCGAGTCCGACCAGTTCGGGGTGGCCCAGGTCGAGCAGTTCACCTGGAAGGGCCTGCTCGACTTCAGCACCTGCACCGAGTGCGGTCGCTGCCAGTCGCAGTGCCCGGCGTGGAACACCGGCAAGCCCCTCTCACCGAAGCTGCTCGTGCTCAGCCTGCGCGACCACGCGTACGCGAAGGCGCCGTACCTGCTGGCCGGGGGCGGCAAGGACCTCACCGGCGAGGAGAAGGCCACCGCGGCCCAACTCGCCCACGTCGACGTGCTCGCCCTCGCCGAGGCGGAGAAGCCGCTGATCGGCGGGGCCGAGGAGGGCGGGATCATCGACCCGGACGTGCTCTGGTCCTGCACCACCTGCGGGGCCTGCGTCGAGCAGTGCCCGGTCGACATCGAGCACGTCGACCACATCGTCGACATGCGGCGCTACCAGGTGCTGATCGAGTCGAGCTTCCCCTCCGAGGCCGGCGTGATGCTGCGCAACCTGGAGAACAAGGGCAACCCCTGGGGCGCTCCGCAGAACACCCGGGAGGACTGGACCAAGGGCCTCGACTTCGAGGTGCCCCGGGTCGGCGAGGCGGAGGACTTCGAGTACCTGTTCTGGGTCGGCTGTGCCGGCGCGTTCGAGGACCGGGCCAAGAAGACGACCCGTGCCGTCGCCACGCTGCTGCACGAGGCCGGCGTCTCCTTCGCCATCCTCGGCGAGGGGGAGACCTGCACCGGTGACCCGGCCCGCCGGATCGGCAACGAGTTCGTCTTCCAGATGCTCGCCCAGCAGAACGTGGAGACCCTGAACGAGGCGTTCGACGGCCGCGAGAAGAGCAGGCGCAAGATCGTCGCGACCTGTCCGCACTGCTTCAACACGCTCGGCAACGAGTACGGTCAGCTCGGCGGCGAGTTCGAGGTGGTGCACCACACGCAGCTCCTGGCCCACCTGGTCGCCACCGGCAAGCTCACCCCGGTCCAGCCCGTCGACGGCGGGGTCACCTACCACGACCCGTGCTACCTGGGCCGGCACAACCGGGTCTTCGCCCCGCCGCGCGAGGTGCTCGGTTCCTCCGCCTCGGAGGGCGTCACCGAGATGCCGCGCAACAGCGAGCGCTCCTTCTGCTGCGGTGCCGGTGGGGCGCGGATGTGGATGGAGGAGCGGATCGGTAAGCGGATCAACGTGGACCGCGTCGAGGAGGCGATGTCCACCGGCGCGAAGACCATCGCGGTCGGTTGCCCGTTCTGCTCGACGATGCTGAACGACGGGGTCAACGGCAAGGGGGCCGGGGAGCAGGTCGAGGTCGTCGACGTGGCGAGCGTGCTGCTCCGCTCGGTGAGGCCGGAGCAGAACCGCGACGGCCAGCAGGCCGAGCCGGTCGCCGGCTGAGCCGAGACCGTTCGCGGGTCCACGGCACACGCCCGGATCACCGGGGCGCTCGCCCTGCACGCCCGTACCGCCACCGACGTTTTCAGCCGTGGTCCACGTGACCACCGTCACCGAGGACGTCTCACCGGCCTCTCTGGAGGTGCTGGCCACCCGTACCGGACGGTCGCGCTTCCCGGTGGTGCAGCGCCGGCGGGTGCGCGGCTTCGTGCACGTCAAGGACGTGCTCGGGTACGTCGGCGCGAGCCGCCGTGCCCCGGTGCCCGCCGAGGTGTACCGGCCGCTGGCCGTGGTGCCGCTGGACCGTACCCTGGCCGACCTGCTGCTCTCGATGCGCCGCGAGGGACGGCACATGGTGCTGGTCAGCGACGGACGGCGACCGCTCGGTGTGGTGACCCTCGACGATGTCCTGGCCGCCATCGTCGGCGGAATCGGTACGAAGGGTGCCCGCGTGGTCGCCGGAGCATGAAACGAGACCCCCTCGCCTTGATATCGCCCCGCGGCTTCCCTAATGTGGGGCACCGGCCGCTGTGGATCGTCTGCCCCGCCATCCTCTCCCTCGCGGGGCGCCCGGTGGTCTGGTCGCCAAAGGAGTTCGTGCCGGTGGCAACCCTGCCCCCTCAGCGTCACGCACCGGATCGACTCCCCACTCGTCCGGGTGGGCTCCGTCGGTTCGTTCGTACCCTGGTCACCCTGTCCGCCGCCGTCGTGGTCGGCACCGGACTGCTCGCTGCTCCCGCGCACGCCGCGCCCACTCCCGAGGAGATCGAGGCGCAGATCGACAAGCAGTGGGAGCAGCTGGAGCCCACGATCGAGAAGTACAACGAGGTCCGCAGCCAGCTCAAGGTCAACGTGAAGAAGTCGGCCGACCTGGAGAAGAAGATCCAGCCGCTCGCGCTGCAGAGCGACGTGGCCATGAACCGGATCGGCGCCCTGGCCTCCCGGCACTACATGACCGGCCCATCGCAGGAGATCGGCGCGCTGCTGGTCAGCGCGAAGCCGGGCACCCTGGCGGAGCAGATGGGCATGCTCGACCGACTCGCCGCCCACCAGCGCAAGGAGCTCCAGGGCGTGCTGGCGATCCAGGCGAGGTACGAAGCCGAGAAGCAGAAGCTCGACGCCCTCATCACCAGCCAGACCCAGCAGGAGAAGGACCTGGCGGCGAAGAAGATCAAGATCGATACGGAGATCAAGCGGCTCCGGGCGTCCATGCCGAAAACTGCGGTCAGCGCCCCCGGCTGCCCGCTGATCAAGGGCGTTGTCAGCAGCAAGGCCAACACCGCCATCAGGACCGCCTGCGCCCAGGTCGGTGACCCGTACGTCTGGGGCGCCACCGGGCCCAACTCGTTCGACTGCTCCGGGCTCACGCAGTACGCCTACCAGGCCGCAGGCATCCACCTGACCCACTTCACCGGCGCGCAGTGGCGCGAGACCAAGTCGATCAGCCGCTCCGAGGCCCGCCCCGGTGACCTGGTCTTCTTCTTCAGCGACCTGCATCACGTCGGGCTCTACCTGGGCAACGGCATCATGGTGCACGCCCCCCGGGCCGGTAAGCCGGTGCAGGTGGCCAGCATCAACCACATGCCGGTCGCGGGCTTCCGCCGCCCGTACTGACCGATCCATCCTGACGACGGGGGTCCCCGGCCAGTGGCCGAGGACCCCCGTCGCGATGGGCCAACGAACGGCACCCACAGTGGTTACTGTCGGAAATCGGCAGGTGGCACTCCCGCGAAGCGTGTTGCGGATCGACGACGGCCGTCCCTAGTCTCGGCACTTGCCGAGCCGGTGACAGGTCCGCCATTCGGAGGCGGCGACGGCTCGACACCGCCGAGTCGCACGACGCACGTCGCCACAACGAGAAACGTCACCACAGCAGAGCGAGCCGGGGAACCACCAGCACCATCGGGGTGAATCCGTACGCCAGGTAGGGCGCTCCCTTCCCGCCCGAACCCGTCAGCTAACCCGGTAGGCGGTCAACGGAAGAAGGAGTACGGAGCCCGGTGGCACACCATGCCCCGCGGCCACCGTCCGCCCGGTCGGCCACGGCTGCCCGGACGACGGCTGCGCCGCGTCCATGCTGGTCCCGCTTCACCACCGTCATCACCGTCCTCGCCGGAGCCGCCGTCCTCGTGACGGGCGGTGCCGGCGCGGCCCGCGCCGAACCCTCGGTAGCCGAGATCGAACGCCAGATCGACCGGGAGTGGAACGCCCTCGAGCCGGTCATCGAACAGCACAACGCCACCCGGCAGGCGCTCGCCGCCAAACGGCGGCAGGCGGCGGCCCTCACCGCCCGGATCGAGCCGCTGCGACGCCAGATCGACCAGGCGATGAGCAAGGTCGGCGGGCTCGCGGTGCGGGCGTACAAGGGGGAGAACGCTTCCGCCCTGAACGCCATGCTGGCCAACCCGTCGCCAGCCACCGTCGTCCACCAGCTCGAACTGCTCGACCAGTTCGCCCGCCGGCAGCAGGACGACATCCGGCACGTGGTCGGGTTGCGAGACCAGCTCAGCGCCCGCAAAGCGCCGCTCGACCGGCTGATCGCACAGCTCGGTCAGGCCGAACGCCAACTGGACGCCAAGCGGCGGCAGATCGACGCTGACATCGCCCGCCTGCAGAAAATGCGCCTGAAGGCGTACGGTGACGGTGGTGGCACCAGCCTGCGCCCCGCCCCCTGCCCTGCCGTCTACCCGGGCGGCGCCGCCGGCCGGGCCGTCGGCTTCGCCTGCGCCCAGATCGGCAAGCCCTACGTCTGGGGGGCCGAGGGGCCGAACGCGTACGACTGTTCCGGGCTCACCCTCGCCGCCTGGGCGCGGGCCGGGGTCAGACTGCCGCACAACGCCGCCCAGCAGCGGCGGGCGACCGCCCCGGTGAGCCGGAACGAGCTACGCCCCGGCGACCTCGTCTTCTACTACGCCGACCTGCACCACGTCGGCATGTACGTCGGCAACGGCTGGCTGGTGCACGCCTCCCGGGCCGGCGCGCCGGTGAAGATGAAGCGCGTCGACGACGGCCCGGTGCACAGTTACGGTCGGCCGGGCTGAGGTGGTAGCAGGGGACCCCTGTTACCGCTTTTTGTGTAGCAGGGGTCCCCTGCAGGCACCTGACGAAGCGGAGCGAACACCATCGCCAGCACCGGACCGAGGGGTGGCGGGGGGCGCGACGTTCAGCGGGTGGGCCAGGTACGCCAGTTCCGCCAGGCCCGGCTCGGGGTGGGCCCACGCTGCCCCTGGTAGCGCGAGCCGTAGACGGCGGAGCCGTACGGATGCTCGGCCGGCGAGGAGAGCCGGAAGATGCAGAGCTGACCGACCTTCATGCCGGGCCAGAGGGTGATCGGCAGATTGGCCACGTTGGAGAGTTCCAACGTCACGTGACCGGAGAAGCCCGGGTCGATGAAACCGGCGGTGGAGTGGGTCAGCAGGCCGAGCCGGCCCAGGCTCGACTTGCCCTCCAACCGGCCCGCGAGTTGGTCGCCGAGCGAGATGACCTCCAGCGTGGAGGCGAGCACGAACTCGCCGGGGTGCAGCACGAAGGGCTCCCCCTCGGGGACCTCCACCAGCGAGGTGAGGTCGTCCTGCTGCCGCGCCGGGTCGATGTGGGTGTAGAGGTGGTTGTTGAAGACCCGGAAGAGCCGGTCCAGGCGTACGTCGATGCTGGAGGGCTGCACCAGACTCGCCTCGAACGGTTCCAGCGCCAGCGTGCCAGCCTTGATCTCGCTGACGAGGTCGCGGTCGGAGAGCAGCATCGCACCACCATAGCGAGGACCATCGGCCCCACGATCCGGCGGGTGACCAGCGCGTCGGGCTGCGTTTTCGTACGCGTGTTCGATAGGATGTCGGTATGGCTTCCTGGTCCGAGTTCGCCGCCGACGAGCCCCGCCTCGCCGACGCGATCCGCCTTCTCATGCAGCAGTACGGCCCGGGCTTCGGCTACCTGGCCACGGTCCGGGCCGACGGTGGCCCCCGGGTCCATCCGGTCTCCCCGGTCATCACCGACGAGGGGCTCTTCTGCTTCGTCATCGACTCGCCCAAGCGCCGCGACCTGGAGCGCGACGGGCGGTACGCGCTGCACTCGTTCCCGCCGGAGGAGAGCGACGACGAGGCGTACGTGGCCGGACACGCCCGTCCGGTCACCGACCACGCCCGGGTGGCCCGGCTGGCGGAGAACTTCCGGGCCGAGCCCCGGGCGGACTGGCGGCTGTTCGAGTTCACCGTCGACGTGGCCATGCTCGCCCGGCGCGATCACGTCGGGGTGGAGGCTCCCGGTGCGCGGCAGGGCGGCCCGGCGGTGCAGGTCTGGCTGGATCCCCGGGCGAGTGACACTTCGGCGGCCGGTCAGCCGGCCGTACCGGGACGGACCGGGCGACGACGGGCCGCGCACCGGGCCGCGGCCTGAGCCCGGACACGCCGATGCCGGCTCCGCGGGACGGAGCCGGCATCGGGTGCGTCGGGCACGTCAGGCGGCGCGGTACGCGTTCCACGCGGTCAGCATGCGGCTGGCCTGCCCCGGGGTGAACTGGTACATGCACGAGTCGTACGTGTAGTCCATGAAGTTGGTGATCGGGTCCAGGCCGGCGGTGGAGCAGGTGTCCCGGCCGGTCGGGCATTCGAACGCCGGCGACGCCTCCGCCGGCGTGTCCGAGACACTGTCGCCCGAGCTGGCGCAGCCGCCCTGGAAGGTGTGGTACAGGTTCAGCCAGTGGCCCACCTCGTGGGTGCCGGTGTCGCCCTGGTTGTAGTTGGTGGCGGTACCGCCCGGCAGTGACTCGCTCAGCACGACGACGCCGTCCATGCTGCTGAGCCGACGGGTCGGGAAGGTCGCCCAGCCGAGCAGGTCGTCGCTGAGCTCACCCAGATAGATGTTCAGGGTGTCCTTGCCGCCCTCGCGGAGCGAGGTCTTCATCGAGCGCTCGGCCGAGGAGCCCTGCACGATCGGGTACCACGACGGGTTGGTCACCCGGTTGATCTTCTGGAGCTGGAAGGCGAACGCGGTGGCCGTACCGCCGGTCGCGCCGCTGAAGGACTGGTTCAGCACGCTGATCTGGGAGCTGACCATCGAGTCCGGGATGTTACCCCCGGCCCGGGTGCTGTCCCGCTGGATCACGTGTACCACGACCGGGATCGTGATCGAGGCCGTCGCCGCCGGACCCTGCTTCAGGTCGGTCCGCTTGGCCCGTGCGGCCAGCGCGGCGGCCAGGTCGGCCTCGCGCTCACGGACCTGCGTCGCGGTCAGCTCGTTCGGCTCGTGCTTGGCGACGCCACCGGCCTTGATCTTTGCGTCGGAGTGGGTGTCGGCCGGCTCGGCGCAGGCCTCGTCCGCGTGGCCCGGGTGGCCCGCGTGAGCCGCCGCAGGGGCGACGCCGACCGCCGCCGTGCTGAGCAGCAGGGCGAGGGTCGTGGTTGCGACTCCGGCCACACGCCGGGTCAGCAGGTTGGGACGAAGTCCCATGTGTCCACCTCTTTCTGCCGGCGTGACGTGGGGTCTGTCACACCGCGGCTGAGAACGTGTGGCAGAGGTTACAGCTGATAGACACATTTGAGAATGGCCATCTGTTGCCGCGCGGTAACGGTTTGGCGCGTCCGGTCGGTGAAGCCTTCAGCGTCACGCCGTGGGCCTTTTGAAGACAACGAACGGATCCCCACCGATGCAGTGCAGGGCGCGGGCATCCCCTGAGGGTGGTGGCCGAGAGGGTGTCGGCGTCCGTCCATGTTGGCCAATACCGGCGGAGGCCGGAAGTGCCCCGTCTGGGACGGCGAGCAGGGCCAGCCACGGCCGGCGGTTGTGGGTGCGACCGCCTCCGCCGGCCCGGCCCGCAGCGACGGTCAGCTCGCCTGATGGACTGGCCCTTCGCCGTGGACCGGGCGTTGTGCGGATGCCGGGTCGGGGGCCGACGGCCGGCCACCGAGCAACGGCGGTGGGGTGCCGTGGCGGGTCGAACGCAAGCCAGCGACGAGCAGTATGACGGCGGCGGTCATGACGCCGGTGGTCACCACCGCCGCCACCAGGCCCTGCGCGGCCGGGGTCGCGGACGCCAGGTTGTACCCCGCGTGCCAGCAGGCTGCGGCGATGACGCTGCCGCCGGCCCGGTTGTAGACGTAGGCGAGCACGAGCGCACCCGCCGCCATGCCGAGGAAGAACCCGACCAGGGTGACGAGGTCGAAGCCGCGGAAACTCTCCAGGATCACGAAGAGCGGCGCGTGCCACCCCGCCCATACCAGCGCGGTCAGCAGAGCGGCCCGGGTCGGCCCGAACCGCCGTTGGAGCCGCTCTTGGAGGAACCCGAGCCAGCCAGCCTCCTCGCCGAGCCCGTTGACCAGGACCAGCGCGGCGAGGACCGGCAGTGCCCCAGCAGCCGTGCCGCTGATCGCGAACAGAGCTCCGCCGGCGGGCCAGTCGCTCCCGGCGATTCGCTGGCCGAGCAGGACCGCTGCGAGCAGGATGAGCGGACTGAGGACCAGCAGCACGGTCCGCCAGCCTCCCCGCCAGAGCAGCAGGCGGTGGCCGTAGCGGCGCAGGGCCGGTCCACCTCCGATGGCCGCCGTGATGGCGAGGGCCGCCAGCAGCGGCCGAGCAGCCCCGGCAGGTGCGTCGGCCACGCGTCGCCGGGGCGGACCACGCCGCCGCGCAGCGCGATCGGCAGCCACCAACTCCACGACAGCAGGTAGGCCAGCACGACGAAACAGCCGATCGGCCTTTGCCGCGCAAGCCGTCGCAGGTACCCGGTCATAGCTGCATCCGACCAGGCCATCGACGGGTGTGACAGGGCCGGAAGTCCCGGCAGCCAGGGACCGTCGTAGCTTCCAGTGAACAACCGCTGCTGAGGCGTTGCTCAAGGCCGTTCTTCAGACGTGGCGATCGTCGGACCTGATGTCGGGCGTGTCGATGATCGGCGGACAGCGAAGTCTTCGGTAGGTGGCTCTCTCAGCCCGCCCGGTCCCGTTCGCGTGAAGCGGCCGTGCGACTTCCCCGCAGCTTCGGTCGGAGGGAGGGCGGGTAAAGGAGGGGTACCTTGGTGCGGACGGCGAGCCGCTCAGGTACAGTGGTGCCGCCTGCGGGTGTAGTTCAATGGCAGAACATCAGCTTCCCAAGCTGACAGTGCGGGTTCGATTCCCGTCACCCGCTCCACCACGAGGCCCCAGCTCAGGACACGTTTCCTGGGCGGGCCTCGGTCGTTGCTGCGGCTTCCGGCGCGCGCGTGCCCGCTGCGTGTCCGATCCTGGCTCTAGCTTTTTTCCTGGTCGACCGGTTCGAGGCCGGGCCGGAGCCATCATCGGCCCACCCCGGTGCGGTGAATGCGGTGGTGCCGCTGGTCGATCCGTCGGTACCGTTCGGCCTCACGAGGATTCCGAGTGGTGAGGTCGACATGAGCAGCGGTGACGGCACGATGGTGCTGTGGCGTCCGACCGGCCCGGAGGAGTTGGCCCTCATACGCGGGTCGGGGTGGCGTTGCTGGCCTCCACGCCTGCCGGAACAGCCGATCTTCTACCCCGTCCTGAACGAGGACTACGCGATCATGATCGCGCGGGACTGGAACGTGCCGGCGTCCGGTGCCGGCTACGTCACCCGTTTCCGGGTGGACGCGCAGTTCGTGAGTCGCTACCCGGTGCGGCAGGCCGGCGGGAAGACCATCCTCGAACTGTGGGTACCGGCCGAGGAACTGGACGAGTTCAACGCGCACATCGTGGGCCTGATCGAAGTCGTCCACGAGTTCCACCAGCCACGCCAGGTCGTCCTCGCCGTCGGGTGACCCCCTTTCGGAGCTGCCGGGCGGCAGGTCGGCCGGAAATCGCAGGCCGTAGGGTGTGATCATGCGCATCGGCATCGTGATCCTCCCCGACCAGCGTTGGTCCGAGGCGCAGCGGCGCTGGCGGCAGGCCGAGGACTGGGGTTTCGACCACGCCTGGACGTACGACCACCTCGGCTGGCGTGACCTGGTGGACGGCCCCTGGTTCGATTCGATGTCGACGCTGACCGCCGCCGCGTTGGTGACCTCGCGGATCCGGCTGGGTACGCTGGTCGCCTCGCCCAACTTCCGGCACCCGGCCGCCTTCGCCCGGCAGGTGACCACGCTGGACGACATCTCCGGCGGGCGACTGCTGCTGGGCATCGGCGCGGGTGGCATCGGGTTCGACGCCACCGTGCTCGGCGGGGACACCCTGCCGCCCCGGCGTCGGGTGGACCGGTTCGGCGAGTTCACCGAACTGCTCGACCTGGTGCTCCGGCAGGACGGCGTGACCTGGCGCGGCGAGTGGTTCTCGGCCGTGGACGCCCGGAACAATCCCGGCTGCGTGCAGATGCCGAGGGTGCCGTTCGTGGTCGCCGCCAACGGTCCGCGCTCGATGCGGTTGGTCGCCCGGTTCGGTCAGGGCTGGGTCACCACCGGCACCGGCGGAGACGACCTGGACACCTGGTGGGAGTCGGTGGCGGCGCTCTGCGCCCGGATGGACGCGACCCTGGACGAGGCCGGACGTGACCCGGCCACCCTCGACCGGTACCTGTCGCTGGACGCTGCCCCGGTCTTCTCCATGACCAGCGCGGACTTCTTCGCCGAAGCGGTCGAGCGGGCCGCCCGGCTCGGGTTCACCGACGTGGTGACCCACTGGCCCCGGCTGAGCAGCTGGTACGCCGGGGACGAGAACGTGCTCGCCGAGGTCGCGGAACGCCTGCCGGAGCTGCGCCGGATCTGAGCCACCCGTTGGTCAGCCCGTGAGGGCAACCGGCCGTTGACGCCCGGCCGGGCCAGCCGGCGGGACCGGTCAGGTGCCCAGGTCGCCGGTGGCGATGCCACCCGTCCCGGCCGACACCAGCCGCAGGCGGACGCAGACGACGGGCGTGTCGTCGGTGACCGTGCTCCCCTCGCCGGCCCAGAAGCGGAGGTGACCGGCGCGCCACTCGTCGAGGTCCCGGTGGCCCTCGCCCTCTGAGCGGGCGAAGTCCCATTTCACGTCCGCGAAGCGGACCACGTCCACAGCGGTGACCTCGACGACGCCGACCAGTGCGTCGTGGTCGTCGACCAGGGCCAGCCGTTCGCCGACGTACTCCAGTTCCTCGCCCTCCGTGGCGTACTCGCTGAGCAGCCCGGTCGTGGCGGTCTTCACTCCGGCCAGCACGAGGCTGTTGAGGTCGCTCCGCATGGGGCCGGGCGTGCCGAGGGCGAGACTGCGCAGGTCACCGATCCTTGGCCACATTCCGCCGAGGCTACGCGACCCACCGCCCGGCCGTCGCGGGAATTGCGGCAGCCCGTGCCGGCAGCCCGTCCCGGCGGACGTGGAGGCCGGCCGGGAGGTCAGCTCCCGAGACGGTCGGCGTCGAGCAGGGCCCGGACGCGCAGTTCGGCGTTGACCTGCGACGGGCAGTCGGTGACCACCACGGCGGTGCCGACCGGCTCCGCGCCCCGGGCCGCGCAGAGCTGGTAGAGCGCCCGGACCTGCGCCCCGGTGGCGAGCCAGTCGTCGACCACCAGCACCCGGTCGCCCGGCCCGAGGTGGCGGTCGCGGACGCCGAGGGTGACCCGACGGCCCCGGAAGTCGGGTGTGCTCTGCGCCCAGGTGGTCGGGCCGGGCGGCTGCTGTCCGTCCGTGGGCTTGTGCGCCGGGACGAAACCCACCCCGAGTGCGGTGGCGGCGAGCGGACCGAGGAGCAGGCCGGTGACGGCGGGCGAGACGACGACGGTGGGTGCGGCGGCGCGGAACGGTGCCACCAGCGCCGGGCCGATCTCGGCGAGGACGGACGGGTCGCGCCACCAGCCGGAGATGTCGCTGACCAGATGGCTGCTCTCCGGACCGGGGTCCGACCAGCGGAACAGCTGGACGAGGCGCTGGCTCAGCTCGGTGGACATCGCACTATCCTGCCCGTCTGCTGTCGGGGCCCGGCGGTGCGACTCTGCCTCGGATGATCGGCCATACGTATCCCCGCGAAATATGACATATACCTATGATCAGGTTGACTTCCGAAGTGCTTCTCTCGCTACGGTACGAACCGTTTTGTAAGTAACCGGAAGGACTGGTCGATGGCTGGCAGGCACCCTCGGATCCGGATGTTCTCCTCGCCCGCAGGCATCGCGGCCTCGGCGGCCGTCGCCGTGGCGGTGGCCGTCGGTGGAACGGTCGGGGCGGTGCACCTGACCTCGGCGGAACCGGATCTCGCCGGGTCGGGACCGGTGGTGGCGACGCCGGCTCCGCCGTCGCCGGAGAGCCCCGCTCCGTCCTCGTCGTCGGTCAGCCCGTCTCCGGAGACCGCCGCGTCGCCGACCGTCGGCCCCACACCCACCCGCCCGACCGCCGCCTCGCGGGGTAAGCCGCGGGCCCGGGTGACCTCGACGCCGTCGAAGCGGGCCACCGCGAAGCCGGCCGCGCCGAAGCGGGCCGCCCCGACGGTGGTCGAGAGCGGGACCTGCGGCGCGTCCTTCTACGCCGAGGGGCAGATGACCGCGAACGGCGAGACGTTCGACCCGTCGGCGATGACCGCCGCGCACAAGACGCTGCCGTTCGGCACCCGGGTACGGGTGACCAACCCCGCCACCGGGGCCTCGGTGACCGTACGGATCAACGACCGGGGGCCGTACATCGACGGTCGTTGCATCGATCTGTCCCGGGCGGCGTTCGGCGCGATCGCCCCCCTCGACCTCGGCCACCTCACCGTCTCCTACGCGGTGCTCGGCTGAGTCGGCTCGCGTATCGGCTGGTCACCGCGGTCCGTGCGGTCAGAAACGGCTCGGACGACGGGCCAGGATCATGCGCTGATCAACCTCCATAGGGCATGCTGTGCTGCGTACTCACGCATCCCTTCCAGCGGCTCCGTAGTCCGCTGAGCCCCGGATCCCGCGCCGGTCTCGGCGCGGCTCTCGTTCTGCTCGGGTTCATCTGGGCGGTCGAGGCGGCCGACGGCAACGGGGCGCACTACCTCGGGCTGATGGCCGCCGCGCCGGTGCTCGCGGCGGTCTTCGCCACCTGGCGGGTGGTGCTCGCGGTGGGTGCGGCGGCCACCGCCGGCGCGGTGGCGTTCGCGTTCTCCGAGCCGCGCGTCTCGCTGGACACCGCCACCAACGTCGCCGCGATCGCGCTGGTGACCGCGCTGGTGGCGGTGGTGGCCGGGGTGCGGCAACGGCAGGCCAGGCAGATCGCCGAGTTGTCCAAACTGGCGTCGGTCGCCCAGCAGGCGGTACTGCGTCCGCTCGGCCCGCAGGTCGGGACGTTGGCCGTGGCGGCCCGCTACATCTCCTCCACGGCCACCGCCGAGATCGGCGGCGACCTGTACGAGGCGATCGACACCCCGTACGGCGTGCGAATGATCATCGGAGACGTGCGGGGCAAGGGCCTGGACGCGGTCCGGCTGGCCAGCATCGTGCTCGGCTCGTACCGGCACGTGGCACACGAGCGGGCTGACCTGCGGGCGGTCGTGTCCGACCTGGACCGCGCGGTGGCGCGCAGCGTCGGCGACGAGGACTTCGTGACCGCCGCGGTGGTCGAGGAGCGGGGCGGGACGCTCACCATCGTCAACTGCGGGCACCCGTCGCCGCTGCTGCTGCGCCGGGGATGCGTGATCCCGCTCGAACCACCCGCCCCCGCGCCCCCGCTCGGCTTCATGCCCGTGGTGCAGCCCCGGGTGGAGCGGCTGGAACCGGGCGACCGGTTGCTGCTCTTCACCGACGGTCTCGGCGAGGCCCGCCGGGACGGCGAGTTCTTCCCCACCGCCGACCGGGCCTGGCGGCTGCTCGGGCACGGAACGGTGGCGGACGGGCTGGCCTCGCTGGAGACCGCCCTGGTCGAGTGGGTGAATGGCCGGCTGGACGACGACATCGCCCTGGTCCTGATGGAGTACGCGGGCCCGCGCAGCGACGCGACGGCAGCCGTGCCGAGCTGGGAGGTGGGCGCCACCGAGGGCTGAATGCCCGGTGTGTGTCCGCTGTCACTTTCATCAGCGGCTTGTCGCTGCCTACCCGCGAGTAATACAGTCGGGGTTACTGATCGGTAACACCTGTCCGGAAGCGGGGCCAGTGATCATGACCCACTACAAGAGCAACCTGCGGGATCTCGAGTTCAACCTGTTCGAGGTCTTCGGGGTGGACCGGGCGTTCGGCCAGGAGCCGTACTCGGATCTCGACGTCGACACCGCACGGAGCTTCCTCGCGGAGATGGACCGGCTCGCCCGCGAGGATCTGGCCGCCAGCTACACCGACAGTGACCGCAATCCCCCGGTCTTCGACCCGGCCACGCACACCGCGCCGCTGCCGGAACCGTTCAAGAAGTCGTACCAGGCCTTCATGGACTCGGAGTTCTGGCGGCTGGACCTCCCCCCGGCGCTGGACGGGGGCAATGCGCCCCGGGCGCTCTGGTGGTCGCTGGCCGAGCTGATCCTCGGCGCCAACGCCCCGGTCTGGATGTACGCCTCCGGCCCGTCCTTCGCGCACGTCCTGTTCGTCGAGGGCACCGAGCAGCAGAAGCGGTGGGCGAAGCTCTTCGTCGACAAGCAGTGGGGCTCCACTATGGTGCTCACCGAGCCGGACGCCGGCTCGGACGTCGGCGCCGGCCGGACCCGGGCCATCCCGCAGCCGGACGGCTCCTGGCACATCGAGGGCGTCAAGCGCTTCATCACCTCCGGTGAGCACGAGCTGAGCGAGAACATCGTCCACTACGTGCTGGCCCGCCCGGTGAGCGTCGAGGGCGTCGGCGGCCCGGGGACCAAGGGCCTCTCGCTCTTCGTGGTGCCGAAGTACCACTTCGACGAGGAGACCGGTGAGCTGGGCGAGCGCAACGGCGTCTTCGCCACCAACGTCGAGCACAAGATGGGCCTGAAGGTCTCCAACACCTGCGAGATGACCTTCGGCGAGCACGGCGTACCGGCCAAGGGCTGGCTGCTGGGCGAGAAGCACGACGGCATCCGGCAGATGTTCATGATCATCGAGAACGCGCGGATGATGGTCGGCTCGAAGGCCATCGCCACCCTCTCCACCGGCTACCTGAACGCCCTCGAGTACGCCAAGAGCCGCGTGCAGGGTGCCGACCTGCTCCAGATGGCCGACAAGACCGCACCCCGGGTCACCATCACCCGCCACCCGGACGTCCGCCGCTCGCTGATGCTCCAGAAGGCGTACGCCGAGGGCCTGCGCGCCCTGGTCTGCTACACCGCCTCCTGGCAGGACCAGGTGGCCATCGCCGAGGCGGCCGGGGACGAGGCGGCGACGAAGACCGCGAAGCGGGTCAACGACCTGCTCCTGCCGTTGGTCAAGGGGGTCGGCTCGGAGCGGGCGTACGAGTTGCTCGGGCACGAGTCCCTGCAGACGTTCGGCGGCTCCGGCTTCCTCCAGGACTACCCGATCGAGCAGTACGTCCGGGATTCCAAGATCGACACTCTGTACGAGGGCACCACCGCCATCCAGAGCCTCGACCTCTTCTTCCGGAAGATCGTCCGGGACAAGGGCAAGGCGCTGATGACCGTCTCGGGCGAGATCCAGGAGTTCATCGCCAGCGAGGGCGGCAACGGACAGCTCAAGGAGGAGCGGGCCGCGCTCGGCAAGGCGCTCGCCGAGGTGCAGACCATCCTCGGCGTGCTGACCGGCTGGCTGGGCGAGGCGCAGGCCAGCGAGCCGCGTGCCGTGTACAAGGTGGGCCTGAGCAGCCGCCGCCTGCTGCTGGCGCTCGGCGACGTGGTGGTCGGCTGGCTGCTCCAGCGGCAGGCGGACGTCGCCCTGCGCGCCCTGGGCGGCGAGGTGTCCGCCACCGACCGGGCGTTCTACACCGGCAAGGTGGCGGCGGCGAAGTTCTTCGCCCGCGAGGTGCTGCCCCGCATCGGCGCCGACCGGCGCATCATCGAGAACACCGACCTCGACCTGATGGACCTCCCGGAGGAGGCGTTCTGAGCCGGATGTTCCGACCATCCTGATTCCCTTTCGACGGCCGGCGCGCACCTGCGTGCCGGCCGTCACCGTTCCCAGCGGGTGGGGTAGGGGCCGCCATCGCGGGTATGCGTGGCCGGAGCATCGTCCGCGTACGCGACGGTGTCCGGAGAAAGCCCAGAGCCACCGCACGGGGGAGTGCAGCGCACATGGGCATTGGTAGCGGCATCTTTCTCATCGCCCTGGGGGCGATCCTGACGTTCGCCGTACGGGCCAACGTCTGGTGGGTCGACCTGCGTGCCGTCGGCTGGGTGTTCATCCTCGCCGGCCTGGCCGTCCTGCTCACCACCCTCTGGTTCTGGCAGGACCGGCGGAAGCGGGCCCGGACCCTCATCGTGGAGGAGAACCGGCTCTCCCACCCGACCGCGATGATGCCCCCGCCGCCCGATCCGCCCCCGCCGACGGCGCCACCCTCCTGAGCCGCCGGGTCCGGGGGAACGCGATCGAACCGCCCGCGCTCAGGCGCGGGCGGTGTGTCGTTCGACGACCGGTGCGGGCACGGTGCCGAGGTCCGCCCAGGCCCCGGTGACCCGGTGCACCACGACACCGCTGGTCCGCAGGCCCTCCCGGTCGGCGCCGGCCCGGTCGAGGGCGATCGACAGCAGCGAGATGCCCGGGTTGTGGCCGACCAGCAGGACCGTGCCGGCGTCCGGCTCGACGGCCCGGAGCAGATCCAGCAGGTCGGCGGTATCCGCCGCGTACACGGCCGGCTCGTGACGGACCCGGGGTGCCCGGTCGCTTCCGTCCGGCGCGCCGGCCATCCCGCCCTCGGCTGGCACACCGGCCATCCCGCCCTCGGCCGCCTGCCAGGTCTGCCGGGTGCGCCGCGCGGGCGAGCAGACCACCACGTCGGGCCGGAAGCCGTGCCGGGCCAACCACGCGCCGGCCGCGGCGGCGTCGGCCTGCCCACGTACGGTCAACGCCCGGTCCCGGTCGGCGACGTCACCCTCCGGGGTCGCCGCCTTTCCGTGCCGGAGCAGCACGAGTGTGTGTCCGGTGACCCTACCCTGCGTCATGGTCCCAGCTTGCCTGATTGGCGATCTCCGCGCTCGGGTAAGTCGGTGTGTGCCGCAACCTCATCCAGTGGCCGCGGCGGTAACCGAACGCCAGCAGAACGCCAAGGAGGGCGACACGATGGGCATCGGCAGCAGTATCTTCCTCATCGCGCTGGGCGCGATCCTCGCATTCGCGGTCGACGCCAACCTGGGTTGGCTCAGCCTGAACACCGTCGGCTGGGTGCTGATGCTCGCCGGCCTGGTGGGCCTGATCATGACCGCCTACTTCTGGAACACCCGCCGTCGGACCGTCGTGGCCGCGCCGCGGGAACGGGTCGTCGAGGAGCGCGTGGTGCCGGCGCAGGACGACCGCGTGGTCCAGGAGTACCGCGAGGTGCGCCGCCCCGGTCACCAGGTCTGATCCCACCGCTCACCCGGGGGCTGCGCGTACGCCGCGGAGCCCCCGGAAGCACGTCCGGGCACCGGAGGTGTGGTGGTGGCGAGGCTCAGGCGAAGAGGGCGAAGTAGATCGCGATGTGGTGACAGATCGCCGCCACCAGGGTGCAGGCGTGGAAGAACTCGTGGTGCCCGAAGACGGTCGGCCACGGGTTGGGCCGGCGCAGCGCGTAGAAGACCGCGCCGATGCTGTAGGCCGCGCCCCCGACCGCCAGCAGGACCAGGGCGGTCACCCCGCCCCGGTGCAGGATGTCCGGGAGGATGGCCACCGAGACCCAGCCGAGCGCCAGGTAGAGCGGGGCGGAGACCCAGCGCGGCGCGTGTGGCCAGACCACCTTCAACGCCACCCCGCCCAGCGCCCCGCCCCAGACCAGGGCGAGCATGATCGTCGCCTTACGGTCGTCGAGCAGCAGCAGGCAGAACGGGGTGTACGTGCCGGCGATGAACAGGAAGATCATCGAATGGTCCATCCGGCGCATGATCTGGAAGCCCCGTTCCGACCAGACCCGCCGGTGGTAGAGCGCGCTGGTGCCGAAGAGCCCGCACACGGTGACGCTGTAGATCAGGCAGCTCACCAGCGGCGCCCAACCCGGCCGGGTCGCCGCGACCGAGCAGAGGACGATGCCGCAGACCAGTGCGACGAAGAACGCGTAGGTGTGCAACCAGCCGCGCATCCGCGGCTTGCCGATGTCGACCGGCCTGATCCGTACGTTGGTCGGGGTGGTCACCTCCTCAGGTTACGGCACCGTAAGTTACTTCCAGGTAGTGGAATGTGTCACGTCCACCCGTACGCGGTCGAACCCCCGTCCGCCAGGATGACGGCATGCGGATCCGTCCCGTCGGTGCGCACGCGCTGCTGCTCGACTGTGCCGAGCCCGAGCCCGGTTCCGACCCGGAGCCCGAGCCCGGTTCCGGCGGTGCGGTCCGGTCCGTGGTGGACCCTGCCGGGCAGGTCGAGGCCTGGCGGGCCGAACTCTGGCGACGCCGGGAGGCCGGTGAGCTGACCGCCGTCGAGATCGTCCCGGCCGCCACCACCGTGCTGCTCGACGGCGTACCGGACCCGACGGCCACCGCCGCCCGGATAGCCACCTGGACCCCGCGACCCGTCGACAGCGCCGACACCGCCAATCGCGCCGACAGCAGCGCGGACACCGCCCGCGCCGTCCGGGTGCCCGTCACCTACGACGGGGAGGACCTGCCCCGCGTCGCCGGCCACTGGGGCGTGGACGTGCCCGAGGTGGTCCGTCGGCTCACCGGCACCGAGTTCCGGGTCGCCTTCTGTGGCTTCGCGCCCGGATTCGCGTACCTCACCGGGCTGCCGGCGGAGTGGGCCGTGCCCCGCCTGGCCACCCCCCGTCCCCGGGTGCCCGCCGGCTCGGTCGCCCTCGCCGGTCCGTACGCCGGGATCTATCCGACCGCCTCCCCCGGCGGGTGGCTGCTGGTCGGCCGGACCGACCTGCCCCTGTTCGACGTGCGCGCCGACCCGCCCGCCACGCTCGCCCCCGGCACCCGGGTCCTGCTGGTGACAACGTGATCGAGGTCCTCCGCGCCGGGGCGCTCACCACCGTCCAGGACCAGGGGCGACCCGGCTGGGCGCACCTCGGCGTACCCCGGTCGGGAGCCCTCGACCCGGCGGCGCTGCGGCTGGGCAACCGGCTGGTCGGCAACCCGGAGGCCGCCGCCGGCCTGGAGATCACGCTCACCGGCTGCGACCTGCGCCTGCACCGCGCCGGCACGGTCGCGGTCACCGGCGCGGAGGCCGACGTCCGGGTCGACCGGCGGCCGGCGGACCCTGGCCGCCCGCTGTCCCTGCCCGCCGGGGCGGTGCTGCGGATCGGCCCCGCCCGCCACGGTCTGCGCAGCTACCTCGCCGTCTCCGGCGGCATCACGGTCGAAACGGTGCTCGGCAGCCGCGCCACGGACACCCTCTCCGGCCTCGGCCCGCCCCCGGTCCGCGACGGTGACCGGCTCCCCCTCGGCCCGGTCACCGGCCCGCCCGCCCCGGTGGACTTCACCGCCGCCCCGGCTCCCGCCGCCGAACTGCGGCTGACGCTGCGTCCCGGCCCCCGGGACGACTGGTTCACCCCCGTCGCCTGGCACCGGCTGCTGCACACGGCGTACCAGGTCAGTCCGATGAGCGACCGGATCGGTGCGCGACTGCTCGGCGCGCCCCTGCCCCGCGCGGTGGCCGGCGAACTGCCCAGCGAACCGGTCGTGCTCGGGGCGGTGCAGGTCCCGGCGGACGGGCAACCGTTGATCTTCCTCGCCGACCACCCCACCACCGGCGGATACCCCGTCGTCGGGGTGGTGGACGACGTCACCCCGCTCGCGCAGGCCCGTCCGGGTACTACCGTCAGCTTCCATGGACCTCAACGCTGATCTCGGCGAGGGCTTCGGCATCTGGCGGCTCGGCGACGACGAGGCGCTGCTGGAACTCGTCACCTCCGCCAACGTGGCCTGTGGCTTCCACGGCGGTGACCCGTCCACCATGCGTCGCGTCTGCGCCGCCGCCGCCGAGCGGGGAGTCGCGATCGGGGCCCAGGTCGGTTACCGGGACCTCGCCGGCTTCGGCCGCCGGCACATCGCGTACGCCTTCGAGGAGCTGCGCGACGAGATCACGTACCAGCTCGGCGCGCTGGAGGCGTTCTGCCGGCCGTACCGGACCCGGGTCCGCTACCTCAAGCCGCACGGCGCGCTCTACCACGCCGCCGCCTGCCAGGAGTCGCAGGCCGCCGCGGTGGTCGCCGCGATCAGCGACTACGACTCGGACCTGCCGGTGCTCTGCCCGCCGGGTTCGGTGCTCGCCCAGCTCGCCACCGGGGCCGGGCTGCGGGTGGTCGCCGAGGGCTTCGCCGACCGGGGTTACCTCGCCAACGGTGCCCTGGTGCCCCGCTCCGCCCCCGGTGCCCTGGTCACCGACCCGCAGGAGATCGCCGAACGGGCGGTCCGGATGGCCACCGAGCGGGCCGTGACCGCCGTCGACGGCAGCGTCGTCCCCTGCCCGGTCGAGTCGATCTGCCTGCACGGCGACACCCCCGGCGCGGTGCAGGCGGCAGCCCTGGTGCGCGCCGCCCTCATCGACGCCGGGGTGCCACTACGCCCGTTCAGCACGTCGTGAATCGGCCGGTGAGCCGGGCGGATCGTCCGCGCTCGGCGGGTCAGTCGAGGCAGAACTCGTTGCCCTCGGGGTCGGCCATCACGATGTGACCGGTGCCGAGCGGGGGAGCGGGCTCGAAGCGCCGGAGCCGGGTGGCGCCGCGGGAGACGAGCCGCTCGGCCTCCGCCTCCAGGGCCGCCATCCGTGCGTCCCCCTGGAGCCCGGGGGCGGCTCGCACGTCGAGGTGCACGCGGTTCTTGGCCTGCTTGCCCTCCGGCACCCGCTGGAAGAACAGGCGCGGCCCGGAGCCGTCGGGGTCGGCCACCGCCGAGGCGTCGTTGCGATTCTCGGGCGGCACGCCCATCGCCTCCAGTGCCTGCTCCCACGACTCGAATCCCCCGGGCGGGGCCTGCAACCGGTAGCCGAGGGCCTCGGCCCAGAACGCCGCCAAGGCGGCCGGGTCGGCGCAGTCGAAAGTGATCTGGACGTCGCGGGCCATCTCAGCTCGCCTCCTGTCGGGTCGACCGGTGGGTGTGCGGGTAGAGGTCGCGGAGCAGGCACACCTCGGACAGATGGTGGATCAGCTCGCGGTTGATGTGCAGCACCAGCGCTGCCAGCGGACGCTCGGCGTACGGCCCCTCCGCCTGCCCGCACGGGCGGGCGAGACCGGACCCGCCGAGCGACTCGACCCCGGCCAGCCACCTGGCGTACTCCGTGTCGAGCTGGGCCAGCGCCCCGGCCGCGGTGGCGGCGTACTCGAACGACTGGTAGTCGGTGGGGGCGCGGCCGAAGTGCGCGGCGTTGCGTACCGCGAGCACGCCGACGATCACGTGCCCGAGTCGCCAGGCGATCGTCGTGACCGGTGCCGGGTCGGGCTCCGGGAACGCGAAGTCGATGGTCATCGCACCGGACCCGGCCCGCACCGGTGCGGTGCCGGTGCCGCGCGGGCGCACGTTCCAGCAGCCGGGCGTCGGCTCCCAGAGGTACTCGTCGTCGGTGAGCCCGTCGAGACGGGGGCGCAGGTGGTTGGTCCAGTGCCAGGCGATCTGTTCTCGGAGCAGGGAGTTCCAGTTCTGGTCGTTCATGGTTCCAGCCTCCCGCGAATAGCGGACAGGATCGTTCCGTGATCCGTGGAACGATCAGCATGTGACCGTCGAGGCAACGACCGAACGGGTGCTGCGGTTGCTGGGGCTGCTGCAACGACGACCGTCCTGGACCGCCGCCGAACTCGCCGCCGAGCTGCGGGTCACCGACCGCTCGGTGCGTCGCGACGTGGAGCGGCTGCGCGCGCTCGGCTACCCCGTGCACGCGACGGCCGGCGTCGGCGGCGGCTACCAGCTCGGCGCGGGCACCCGGCTGCCACCGCTGCTGCTCGACGACGAGGAGGCGATCGCCACGGCGGTCTCCCTGCGGCTGGCGGCGGGAGGCACGGTCGCCGGGGCGGGCGAGGCGGCACTGCGCGCGCTCGCGAAGGTCGACCAGGTGATGCCGTCCCGGCTGCGCGCCGAGGTGCGGGCGGTGCACGGCGCCACCGAGACCCTCGTCGGCCCCGGAATCGAAATCGACGCGGAGGTGCTGGTGACGCTCGCGCGGGCCTGCCGTGACGCCGTACGGGTGCGGTTCCGGTACGCCGGCCGCGACGGCGAGGAGCGCGAGCGTACGGTCGAGCCGGTGCGGATGGTCACCACCGGCCGACGTTGGTACCTGATGGCCCGGGACGTCGAACGCGACGACTGGCGCACCTTCCGGCTGGACCGGATGCGCGAGGTGACGGCGACGACCTGGCGCTTCCGGCCGAGCGAGCATCCGGACCCGGTCGCCTACGTGCAGCGGTCCGTGACCGGGGCACCGTACCGGTATCTCGCCCGGGTACGGGTGCACGCCCGGCCCGACCAGGTGCGGGAACTGGTGCCACCCCAGGTGGGGCGCGTCGAGGACGACCGCGAGGGATGGTGCGTGCTCATCGTCGGCGGGGACCACCTGGACTGGCTCGCCGCGCACGTGGCCCGACTGGGCTACGAGGCCGAGGTGCTGGAGCCGCCGGAGCTACGGGAGGCCGCCGCCCTGCTCGCCCGTCGCCTCGCGGCGCTGGGCGGGGCCGGCTGAGCGGCGCTGGGCGGGGCCGGCTGACGGACCTGCTCACCCGGCCCCGCGACAGCTAGGCATCCAGACCGCGCAGCACCAGTGGCAGGCGGGCCGGGCCATCGTCGACCACCCGTACCGGCACGCCCCAGTCCTGCCGGGTCAGGTGGCAGGCACCGTGCTCGTCGTCCACGTCGCAGGTGGCGGCCTGAGCGGTCACCTGGAGCACACCGGCGCTGACGGACCCGTCCACCACCAGGCGACGGGACAGTTCCGTCCCGGTGCCGGCCCCTTCCACCAGCAGCTCCGGCGGAGACGCCGAGACCACCAGCCGGGTCGACGGACCGAAGCTCTCGTCCATCTTCTGGCCGGGCGGGGGCGTGAAGATCACGTCCAGGGTGACCTCGCCGGAGCCGATCTCGGTGGGCGGACGCTCCGTCCGGTGCCGCGGGCCGTCCACCGTGCTCGCCCCGACCGCGGAGAGCGCGCCCGGCGCGAGCCGGGTCAGCCGGTGCGCGGCCGACTCGACCACCAGGACGTCACCGTCCGGGGTCAGCACCAGGTCGCTCGGTTCGGCGAGCCCGTCGGCGACCGTCGACACCATCCTGGTCGCCGGGTCGAAGCGCCGGACGGCCCCGTTGTACGTGTCGGCGACCAGCACCGAGCCGTCGGGCAGCGCGCACACGCCCAACGGGTGCTGGAGCAGCGCCTGCCCGGCCGGGCCGTCGACGTGCCCGAAGTCGAAGAGCCCCTGCCCGACCGCCGTGCCGAGGACGCCGTTCTCGACGTAGCGGAGGGCGCTGGTCTCGCTGTCGGCCACCCAGAGACGCCGGCCGTCGGCCGAGACGGAGAGCCCGGACGGCTGGGCCATCCACGCCTCGGCCACCGGGCCGTCCCGCAGTGCCTCGACGGTGGTCCCCGCGTACATGCCGGCGGTCCGCTTGATGGGGTCGAACCACCAGAGCTGGTGGATGCCGGCCATCGCGACCACGGTCCGGTCCTCGTACCAGGCGAGGTCCCAGGGGGAGGAGAGGTCGATCGAGCGGGCGTCGTGCGCGTGGTCGTCGACCGTGGAACGCCACTGCCGTCCGGTGCCCGCGACGGTGACCACCTCGCCGCTGTCGAGGCGTACGCCGCGCAGCAGGTGGTTGACGGTGTCCGCGACCACCAGGTCGTACCCGGCGACTTCGGCGACGTGCGCGGGCAGCAGGCAGAGGCCCTGCGGCTCGGAGAAGGTCGCGGTGCCGGCTGGGCCGTCGGCGCTGCCCCGCACGCCGGTGCCGATCCGGCGGACGACCGTCTCGCCGTCGGGGGCCAGCTCCACCAGCGAGTGCCGGGCCGAGTCCGAGACCAGCAGATTTCCGCCGTCGAGCACCACGGCCTTGCCGGGGAAGCGCAGGGTGGTCTCCGGTTCCACCGGCGGCACGTACGGCCCGTCGCCCCGATGCAGCGTCCCCTTGGCCTCGTGTACGGCGATCAGCTCGTCGATCAGCCGGGACAGCCCTTCGGCGTGGCCCTCGCCGGCCATGGTCGCGACCACGTACCCCTCGGGGTCGACCACCGCCAGCGTCGGCCACGCCTTCGCCGCGTACTGCCGCCACATGTCCAGCTCGGGGTCGTCCAGGACGGGATGGTGCACCCCGTACCGCTCGACCGCCGCCGCCAGGGCATCCGGGTCCTTCTCGTGCTCGAACTTCGGCGAGTTGCACCCCGACGACGACCAGCACGTCGCCGTACTTCTCCTCCAGCGGACGCAGCTCGTCCAGCACGTGCAGGCAGTTGATGCAGCAGAAGGTCCAGAAATCCAACAAGACGCAGCGACCTCGGAGATCCCGCAGGGTCAGGTTCCGTCCGCCGGTGTTCAACCACTGGCGGCCCCGCAGCTCGGGGGCGCGTACGCGTGCGCTCATCACCCCATCGTGCCGTACCAGCGGCCCTGAGCCAGCCCGGCGGGGGGAGGGAGAGGCGTACACCATTTCCGGAAGCTGGGGAAGCGCTGAGCAGCTCCCGCCCTCCTTGCCGCCCTCGTGCCCTGCACGGCGAAGCCCGCCCGGCCGTCTCCCCTGGGAGGGAAGACGGCCAGGACGGGCGGGCCTGGAGCGTCAGGCGGTGGGCCGGCCAGAGCCAGGGCAGGTGCCTCGACTTCCCATCGCCTGGTGTGGGGGCAGTTCTTGCCGGGAGCGACGCCTACTCGGGCAGCGCAGACTGAGCACTGACTACCGGGGGCCATGTACGGACTCCTTCGGGGAATCGGTAATCGGGGTGTGGGTCGGTCTCCGGCTCGCGGCTGGCACCGGACGCGACGGTTACGTGAAGGTAGACCGTCGAACCGTCCGCGCAGTTGATCCGCAGTGCAGACGGTGACAACCACACTCCGGCCAAGTCACACGTCTCCCAGCTCCTGAAGACGGGTGGGCGCGCGTGATCGAGAAGTTGCGTGGTGAAGACGAGCATCCGGACTGCTCGCTGCGTGGGGGGTGGCATCTCCGCCGGAAGCGGCACCGGCTCGGGTGCCGGGCGCGGCTCGACGGTGGCCGAGAGCATCGCGGAGGATCCCGACCGGTAGGTGACCTTCACACCGGGCGGAGACTGGCCACCCGGCTTGGTGTCCCTGCCGTATCGGGACACCTCCACCACGTCCGGGTGGTCGCACGCGCCGTACAGGGCTGCCAGGGCGTCCAGCACCTCGGTAACCTGCATCTACCGTCTCCGATCTTCGTATCCGGGCAGCTCACGGGCGGGCTAAGTCTAGGTGCGCGGCGGCGGTGCTCTCGCTCGGTGCGTGCGGGTCACCCGTCGATCCTGCGCCGGGGCGGGCGAGCCCAGCGAACGAATCGATCCAGCAGGTTCTCGTCGTAGGGCAGGTCGGGTAGGGCCGCCGCCATGGTCACGCCGAGGTCGACCACCAGGCCGAGCCGGTCGTCCGCGTACAGGTCCAACAGGTGCAGCTTCGCGGGCTGGCACGGCCACGGCGCACCGCACGCCCGGCATCGCCAGGACGGGCGGGCGGCGACGTGGTCACGCCCTCGGCGGTACGCCGTCATCCGGCCACACCTCCCCCGCGAGCATCCGGGCGTCGGCGCGGTTGAGCCTCAGCCACCAGAGGAAGCGACCGATCAGGGCCAGCGCGCTGATCCGGATCAGTTCCGTCCGGACCAGCCGGGCCTCCTCCGTCATCCGCAGCACCGCCACGGTCCGCTCGGCGGGGGTGGTCAGCGCCAGAGCGTCGCGGAACGTAGGGCACGGCCAGGGCCTCGCGCACTCTTCGCAGTGCAGCGTCAGCCAGCCGCGCCGGTGGACCAGGGTCAGGTCGACCGGCTTCAGCCGGATCTCCGTCACCACCGCCGGCCCCCGTTTCCACGCCGGTCCTGGGCCAGCGTCGTGAACGTCGCGGCGTTCGGCCAGATGATCTGCGTGACCTCCGCCGACCCGGCTGCCCGCCGTGCGGCGGCGGACATCGAGAAGGGCCCGATCGGACGAAGGGGCGGCCAGGGAACCATCGGCGGGACCGGCTTGGGCTCCGGCGCGGGTTTCGGATTGGGCTTCGGCTTCTTCTCCCTGGCGTGATGGTGGCGGCCGGGATCAGGCGGCGCGGCGAGTGGACCGGGTGGGGTCGGATGCCGGCGGTCCGGGCAGCGCCGCCACGACGGCAGCCCACACGAGCAGGCGAGCCGCCACCTGCGGAGTACCGGACGGTGACGCGGGGCGAACGGAACCGGACGTGGCGATCGTGACATGCCCCCAGCTTTCCGACCGTGTCCGGATGAATACACTGCGTTGCAAATGGAGTGGGCGACGTCCGGGACGTTCGAGGACGGAGGCAGGATGAATCGGGCCGTCATGGTCGCGATGCACGAGGCCGGCGAGACGGCCGACAGCCTTGCAGGTCAGATAGGCGTAGACCCCAAAACCGCCCAACGCTGGGTCACACACGGACGGATTCCCCAGACCCGGCATCGCGCCCAGGTTGCTGCCATTCTCGGGAAGGACATCGATGAGCTGTGGCCGGACGCACTCAAGCGTCGCGAGCCGGCCTGGTTCCGGCCATGGACCGATGTCGAACGTGAAGCTGTCGGCCTGCGGTGCTACGAATCCTCCGTGATTCCGGGACTCCTTCAGACCGAGGCGTACGCCCGCGCCGTACTGGCGAGCGGCCCACTGGCTGCGGAAGTGGGCAGCTACGTCGAAACGCGCCTGCGTCGGCAGACAGACGTGTTCGAGAGGCCCCGCCCTCCGCTGACGGTGTTCGTCATGGATGAAGCCGCTCTCCGCAGAGGTGATCCCGAGATCCTGCATCCGCAGCTTGACCACCTGGTCGCGATGGCCCAGCGGCCGAGTGTGATGGTGCACGTGCTTCCTCTCGGTGCGGGCCTACATCCGGGTCAGGCCGGACCGTTTGTCATCGCGACCACTGGCGACGAGGACGTCGGCTACCTGGATGACCAGGCCGCCGGGCGCATCACGAATGACGTTGGTCCCCTTTGGGCAGTCTGGGATACCGTGAGGTCGCTAGCTCTTCCGCGCGACCAGACCATCGACTATCTGAGGGCACGAGCATGGCTGACCTGATCCACGCCCGTTGGCGCAAGAGCACTCGTAGCAGCTCGAATGGCGGCAACTGTGTCGAGGTCGCGGACAACCTGCTGGACATCGTCGCTGTCCGCGATTCCAAGAACCCAGCCGGTCCGGCTTTGACTTTCAGCCCGGCAGCGTGGCGCGCGTTCATCGCCCAACTCGCCGAGCGAGCCTGAACCAGATCCGCCGATCTTCCGAGTGCCCATGCTGCACACGAGCGGGCGCTGGTTAGCGGCCCCGGTCTCGTTGGGTCAGGCTCGTTGTGACCGATCGGCAGGTTCGCCCGCCTCGGAGGCCGCCAGGAGGCCGAGTACGGGCACACGTCCCGGCCGTTCGGCAACTGCGCGCGCGGTCTGCCGGCAGCTGAATCTCCAACGGTCCTGCCCGGCGGTGGTCTTATCCCTTCACCTGGGGCTGCCAGATGACGCCGGTAACGGTCACATGCGCATACGTCATATCCAGGGCTGGCATCCGGTCGATGCGCATCATCCCGCGCCGGGTTCCCCACTTAATGCATATGTACGCGCCCTGGCGTCATCGCTTGGTGCTGGGCACCGAACGGATCGCCACGGTCAGTTGCTCTCGACGGAGGGAGCCGTGCCTTCGGGCTTCCACAGCCCGAGAAGGAACGTGCGGCGGACCTCCCGGTCCGCCGCACGTCGTCCGTCGTCCGCTGGTCAGCCGGCCTTGGCCGGTCCCAGGCAGAGCACCCGGGTCGGGGAGCTGCCGGGCAGCTCCACGCGGGGCTGGGTCTGGTCGGTGCACTTGGCCTTGTCGTCGACCCTAGAGATGATCTTGAATGCGCCCTGCTCGCCGCAGTTGGCGGCCACCGCGCCCTCGCCGGACTGCTTGACGCAGGAGCCGACGGCCGGGTTGAAGGCGGGTGCGTCCGAGCCGCCGAGCTTGCCGAGCGCCCAGAGCGCGCCGAGCGGCACGACCAGGATGAGGACGGCAGCGGTGAGGACCGCCATCAGCACCCTTCCGTTGCGGACCTTCGGGGTCGGCTGCTCGGCCGGCTTGCTCTCGGTCGCCTCCGGTTTGAAGGAGTCGAACCGGCCCTGGTCGCCCTGGGGGGCGTCGCCCAGGTCCCAGAGGGGACGCTCCGGCTGGTCGCCCGGGGTCGGGAAGGCCGCCGGGAAGCCCCGCGTGGCGTCCGGCGATCCGTGGCCCGGATCGTGGCCCATGGCACCGGGGCTGACCGGTGCCGCCGGACCGCCGTACCGGTCGCCGGAGGGGGCTGGCTCGCCGTGCGGCTTGGTGCCGTTGACCGGGCGCTGGTTGGTCACCGGGTCGTTGAACGTGGGCACTCCGGGCGGGAAGGGCTGCAACGCCGGATGCGGGACCGGCGGCGCGGCGGCAGCGGCATGCCCGTCACCGAAGCCCGGCTGGTCGCGCTCGTCGAACCGGGCGCCCGGTCCGTTGTCGAACCGCCCGGGGCCGTCGAAGCGGTCACCCGGTCCACCGTCGAACCGCTCGCCGGGGCCAGCGTCGAAGCGGTCGGCAGGCCCGCCGTCGAACCTGGAGGGCTGGCCCCCGTCGAAGCGGGGATCGGCCGGGCCGTCGAAGCGGCCGGGGCCGCTGTCGAAGCGGGAGTCGGCCGGGCCGTCGAAGCGGCCGGGGCCGCCGTCGAACCGGGACTCGGGCTCGCCGTCGAACCGGCCGCCGGCCTCGCCATCCGGGCCGAAGCGGTGGGACTCCGGCTGGCCACCGTGGTCGATCTGGTCCGGACCGTCGGCGGGACGGGCCGGTCGACCGTAGACCCGGGGCTGCGGGGCCGGCATGGAGGGCTGGTGCAGGGCCTGGTCGGCCGGGGGCATCACCCGGCTGGAGACCGGTACGGAGGCGCTGGCCGAGACACTGCCACCGGCGTCGCCCCCGGTCGGCTCGGGTGAGGTGCGCGGGTGCGGGATGGCCGGTGCGCTGGCCTGGGCGGCCTCGGCTCCCCAACCGTCACCCGGCTGCGGGGCGTCGTACCCGCCCTCGCGCCCGGCCTGCTCGCCGTATGGCGGCTGCTCGCCGTATGGCGGCTGGTCGGCGGGCGGGGCGAACGGGGCCGGCGGCGCGTAGTCGGCGGGGGGTGACGCGGCCAGGCTGGCACCGGGCACTCGCGCCTCCTGCGGAGGCAGCGGTACGGCGTTGGCGGGCGAGATGCCCGGCCCCGGTGCCGGCTGGTACATCGGCGGGTTCTCGGCGCGGGACGGCTCCCAGGCCGGCGCGGCGGGTTCGGCCTGGGCCGGCTCCGCACCCCCGGCCTTGCCCCACACCTCGTCGGCCGACCATGGTTCCCCCTCCGGGACGACCGGACGGGCGGGGACGGCGTCGTCACCGGGGCGGGCGCCTCCGGCACCCCACGCCGGGACGTCAGCGCGGCCCACCGAGGCGGTGGCGCGGGCCGGCGGTGCGGGCGGCTCGGCCGGCGGCCAGGCCTCGGTCGGGCGGGACTGGTCGCCCGGCGCGTCCCAGCCGGACTGCTGCGGTTCCGCCTGCTGCGGCACGGACGCGGCACCCCAGGCGGCCGTCGGCGGCTGCTCGTCGGCAGGGGTCCACGGCTGGGGCTGCTGGTTGGTCGGCTGCGGGGCTGGGGCCGCGCCCCAGGCAGCCGGCTGCGGGTCGCCATGGGGACGGACGGACGCCGCACCCCGGGCCGCCGGCGGCTGCTCGTCCTGCTGGGGGACGGGGGCCGCACCCCAGGCGTCCTGCTGCGGCTGGTCGCCCTGCGGAGCCCACTCGGCCGGCTGCTCGTTGGGCGGACCCCAGGTCGCGGGCTGGGGCAGGGTGCCCTGCGGGCTCCACCCGGCGGCGGGCGGCTGGTCGCCGGCCGACCCCCACGGTGCGGGCTGCTGCGGGCTCCGTGCCGGCGGCTGCTCGCCGGGTGCGGGCCACGGCTGCTGCGTGGTGCCCGGCCCCGGCCAGTTCTGCGGGGCGGACTCGCCCTGCGCCCTCCAACCGGGCTGTCCGCCACCCTGCGGGGCCTCGCCCCGGGGCGGCTGCTGCGGCACCGACGCGGCCGCCCATGCGGTGGTCGGCTGCTGCTGGTCGGCCTGGGGGTTCCAGGTGCCCGGCTGCTGCCCGGCCGGGCCACCCCACGGCTGGCCCTGCCCGGCCGGCGGCCCCCACGGGCCGGGCTGGGGCTCGCCGGGTGCTTTCCAGCCCACGGTCGGCGGTGCCTCACCGGGCGCGCTCCAGGCCGGAGCGGGGGAATTCGGTCGTGCGGCCGGCGGTGGCGGTGCCCAGCCCAGGTCGGGGGCGGCTGTGCCGTACCCGTGCTCCTGCTGCGCTGACCGGTCGCCGTACGGCGCCGGTCCACCGGCGCCCGGCGACACCTCGTCCGGCTCCTGGCCGGGGTGGTGCGGGCCCTCGGACGTCATGGCTGCGCCTCCTCCATCACATGTCGGCCGCCGACGCCGATCGGGTGCCGTCGGCTTGGTCGCCGGCATAGCCGGCTGGCCGGCTGTGCCGCGCTCCCCCGCACCGTATCCGGTGGCCGCCCGTGGCACTCGGGGAGCACCGGCCGTCACTCCGCGTCGCCGTATGGTGTCGAGCGGTTTCTATCCGCTCGACGTCCTCCGGCAGGGCGGGAACGACCGTGCCCCACCGTACCGGGCGCTCGTGCGAGGGCGGAATCCCGGTGCCGAAGGGTCTGAAAGCCGACGACCCGCCCGGGGGTCCGGGCGGGTCGTCGGTCTGGAGGAGATGAGGAGTGGCGTCGCCGTCAGCGCATGCTGATGTGACGCTGCGCGATGGCGAGGATCTCGTCGCGGACCGAGGGCGAGTTGGCGGAACGCAGCGCGTGCTCGATGGCACGGGCGCGGCGGTTGGCGTTGCGGCGGTTGCGGATTCGCTCGATCATGCTCACGGGTCTCTCCTCCTGGCTATTCGGTTGTCAGCCCGTCGTGTCTCCATTGAAGCGCAGATCGACGCCAAACTCCAACGAATCAAAGGTGAGATGAGCCACCGACCTAACGATCGAAGGTGGACGGGGGGGTGCGCCGAGGTTTCCTGTGGCCGGACGGTGACGGCCGGTGTGCCGGGAGTAACCCCGGCGCACCGGCCGTCGAGAGCACGGACCCGTCAGGTCCAGGCGAGCAGCGCCGCCTCCGGATCGGTCAGGAAGTCACCGATGTCCCGCAGGAACTTCGAGCCCAGCTCGCCGTCGATGATCCGATGGTCGAAGGAGAGACCCAGCGTGGTCACCTGACGCGGCCGGACCTTGCCCTTGTGCACCCAGGGCATCTCGCGGACCGCGCCGAACGCCAGGATGGCCGACTCGCCCGGAGGCAGGATCGGCGTACCGGTGTCCACCCCGAAGACGCCGACGTTGGTGATGGTCAGCGTGCCACCGGACATGTCGGTCGGGGAGGTCTTCCCCGCCTTCGCCGTCTGCACCAGGGCGGTCATCGCGTCGGCCAGTTCCCGCAGCGAGAGCCGGCCGGCGTCCTTGATGTTCGGCACGATCAGGCCGCGCTCGGTGGCCGCCGCGATGCCCAGGTTGACGTACTCCTTGACCACGATCTCGTCGCCGGCCCAGGTCGAGTTGACCATCGGGTGCCGCTGCACCGCCAGCAGCACCGCCTTGGCGACCAGCAGCAGTGGCGAGACCCGGACGTCCCGCCACTCCCGCCTGGTCCGGAGCCGGTCCAGCGCCTTCATCGCCCGGGTCACGTCCACGGTCAGGAACTCCGTGACGTGCGGGGCGGTGAACGCCGACGCGGACATGTTCTCGGCGGTGAGCTTGCGCACTCCCTTGACCGGGATCCGCCGCTCGCGGTCCGCGCCGAAGGCCGCCGCCGTGGTCGCCGGGGCGGCGGTCACCACGGTCGGGACCGTCGCCGCGGTCCCGTCCGCCGCCCGCTGGACGTCCTCCCGGGTGATCGAACCGAGCGGACCCGAGCCGGTCACCGTGGTGAGGTCGACCCCGAGGTCCCGGGCGAGCTTGCGCACCGGCGGCTTGGCCAGCACCAGCCCACCGGTCGTCGCGTGCCCGTTGGCCGCCGGAGCGGTACGGGGCGCGGCCGGTGCCTGTGCCGGCGGCGTGGCCTGTGCCGGTACCTGCGCGGTCGTCTTGCGCGGGCGGCGCTTGGCGGCCGTGCTGCGCGGCCCGTAGCCGACCAGCACGGCGGTCCGTCCGCCCGGGGCGGGGCCGCCGATCAGGCCGGGCTCGACCGCGCCCTCGCTCGGGGCCACGTCCACCGCCGCCAGCGCGGCGGCCGACGGGGTGGGGGTGGCCTCCTCCTCCACCGGCCCCGCGCCCGGGTCGGTGTCGATCGCGATGATCGGCGTACCGACCTCGACCGTGGAACCCTCCGGGTGGAAGATCGCCCGGACCTGCCCGGCCCACTTCGCCGGAATCTCCACCGCCGCCTTGGCCGTCTCGACCTCGACGATCGGCTGGTTCAGCTCGATGGTGTCCCCGACCTTGACCAGCCAGGCCAGGATCTCGCCCTCGGTCAGCCCCTCGCCCAGGTCGGGCAGGTTGAACTCCTTGATCCGCGACATGCCGCTCACCAGCCGAAGGTGCGGTCGACGGCGTCGAGCACCCGGTCGAGGTCGGGCAGGTACTCCTCCTCCACCCGGGCCGCCGGGTAGGGGATGTCGTAGCCGGTCACCCGCAGCACCGGGGACTCCAGGGAGTAGAAGCACTCCTCGGTGATCCGGGCCGCGATCTCCGAGCCCAGGCCCAGGTTGCCCGGGGCCTCGTGCACCACCACGCAGCGACCGGTGCGGCCTACCGACTCGTACACCGGGGCGAGATCCAGCGGGGAGAGCGTGCGCAGGTCGACGACCTCCAGCTCCCGGCCGTCCTCGGCGGCGGCGGTCGCCGCGTCCAGGCAGGTCCGCACCATCGGGCCGTACGCCAGCACGGTGGCGTCCGTGCCGGGCCGCACCACCCGGGCCGCGTGCAGCGGGTACGCCTCCGACAGCGGCGCGTCCAGCTCCACCGGACCCTTCTCCCAGTAGCGCCGCTTCGGCTCCAGGAAGACGATCGGGTCGTCCGAGGCGATCGCCTGCTGGATCATCACGTACGCGTCCTGCGGGGTGGCGCAGGAGACCACCTTGAGCCCGGCGGTGTGCGAGAAGTACGCCTCCGGCGACTCGGAGTGGTGCTCCACCGCGCCGATGCCCCCGCCGAACGGGATGCGGATCACCATCGGGATGTTCAACTTGCCGCGCGAGCGGTAGTGCATCTTCGCCACCTGCGACACGATCTGGTCGTACGCGGGGTAGACGAAGCCGTCGAACTGGATCTCGCAAACCGGCCGGTAGCCCCGGATGGCCAGGCCGACCGCGGTGCCGATGATCCCGGACTCGGCCAGCGGGGTGTCGATCACCCGCTGGTCGCCGAAGTCCTTCTGGAGCCCGTCGGTGATCCGGAAGACGCCGCCGAGCTTGCCGACGTCCTCGCCCATGATGACGACCTTGGAGTCCTGCTCCAAGGCCCTGCGCAGGCCGGTGTTGAGGGCCTTGCCGATGGAGAGCGTCTCCGTGGCCATCAGTGGGCACCCCCCTCGAACGAGGCTTCGTAGCTGGTGAACCGCGCCCGCTGCTCGTCGAGCTCGGGGGACCCGTTCGGGTAGACGTGGTCGAACATCGTCACCGGTTCCGGGTCCGGCATGGCCAGCACCCGTTCCCGCAGGTGCACCGCCTCGCGGCGGGCCTGCTCGTCGACCTCGGCGAAGAAGTCGGCGTCGACGATCTGCTGCTTCTCCAGGAACGCCTTCATCCGGGCGATCGGGTCCTTGGCCTGCCAGGCCTCGACCTCGCTGGCGATCCGGTACCGGGTCGGGTCGTCGGAGGTGGTGTGCGCCCCCATCCGGTAGGTGTACGCCTCGATCAGGCTCGGGCCCTGCCCGTTCCGGGCGTTGTCCAGCGCGTGCCGGGTCACCGCGTACGAGGCGAGCACGTCGTTGCCGTCCACCCGTACGCCGGGGAAGCCGAAGCCGGCGGCGCGGCGGTAGAGCGGCACACGGGTCTGCCGCTCCAGCGGCTCGGAGATCGCGTACTGGTTGTTCTGGCAGAAGAAGACCAGCGGCGCGTTGAACACGCTGGACCAGACGAACGCCTCGTTGACGTCGCCCTGGCTGGTCGCCCCGTCACCGAAGTAGGCGATCACCGCCTCGCCGTCGTCGCCGCCGGTCCGGCCGTCCATGGCGACGCCCATGGCGTACCCGGTCGCGTGCAGGGTCTGCGCCCCGATCACGATCGTGTACATGTTGAACTTGAACTCGTTCGGGTCCCAACCGCCCTGGTCGACACCACGGAAGAGGCCGAGCGGCATGATCGGGTCGATGCCCCGGCAGTAGAGGACGCCGTGCTCCCGGTAGGTCGGGAAGGCCATGTCCTGCGGCCGCAGCGCCCGCCCGGAGCCGACCTGGGCCGCCTCCTGGCCGAGCAGGCTGGCCCAGAGGCCCAGCTCGCCCTGTCGCTGCAACGCGGTCGCCTCGGCGTCCAGCTTGCGCACCAGCACCAGGTCCCGGTAGAGCCCGCGGTACTCCTCGTCGGTGAAATCGACGCGGTACTCGACACCGTCCGGGCCGGTGACGCTCTCGATCCGCTCCCCGGTGGGGGTGAGCAACTGCACCAGCTCGGGGTCGGCGCCCTTCGCTGCGGCCCGCTTGGATCTGGGTGCCGCCCGTCTGCTGCGGGTGGTGACCCCGGGGTCGCCCTTTGCCATCCGTCTCTCCCTGTCGTGTCTGCGCCGGCACCGGGGATTGCCCGACCGCGCAACTCGTGCGCCCGCCCGGCAGGTGCCGGGGGGTCTCCTGGCAGCCGCCCCTGGCCCCTTTGTGGGGGTTGCCGTGCGGCGTGAGCCGGATTCTGGCCGAACCCGGTTCGGGAGCGACGGCAGCCGGCCGGGCCTCCGCGGGTGTGCGAGGGCCACGGCTGCGTCGCCGTCGTGGGTCCATATTCGCAGAGAGTGGTGAGCGGGCCCACACTACGCCCGCCCTGATCGACAACGGGCGGTCGGAATCACGGCTCCGCGGGACTCCGGGGCGCGGGCGGCGCGGGTGCCGGACGAAAGGGTGTGTCGACACGCTGTGCAGGGTGGCGGACGGAGGGTGACTGGTCCAGGCTGATTCGGGGAAGAGATGACCGCCGGAGGGCGGCTCGTCCCGTATCGTCCTGCGACCCGACCGGGAGGAGGGGCCACGGTGTCCGAGAGCGACGCTCCCGGTCCTCCGCTGCTCGGCCGGCACCGTGCCGCCGGATCGGCCGGCTACCGCCGGGTCATCGGTACGCACCGGGTCCCGGGTTCGTCCGGCCCGCCGCGCGGCTACCTGTTCACCGTCGCCCTGCTCGCCGGCACCGCCTCCATGCCGATCCTCGCCGCGATCAGCGCCGGATCGGCCACCGTGGGAGGCACCGCGGTGCCGAACGCCGACACGCCGTTCATCCCGACACCCTCCCGGGGGCCGGTGGTGGTCGGGCCGCCCCGGCCGGTGGCCCCGACCGTGATGCCCGTCCCGACCCGCTCGCCGGGCGGTCGTGCCCCCTCCGCCGCGCCGGTCGGGGGCACGTCGCCGACCTCGTACCGGCCGACGGGCGCACCTCCGGACCGGCCGTCGCCGCCGGAGCCCACACCCTCCCGGACGCCCCGCCCCGCGCCGACGACACCGTCCCCGACCGCCTCCCCGGTGCCGGAACCCACGCCCACTCCGAAGCCCACGCCAACCCCCAGCGACACCTGTGCCGAGTCACCCGATCCGAACTGCGGCCCGTCGCCGTCCCCGAACTCGCCGTCGCCGTCCACGCTCCGGGCGGGGTGGCCGACCAGCGAGGCGTACATCGAGTGGGGTCGACGTCGCCACCGGACGTGAGGACCGGCCCTGAGGACCCCGGAGGACCGGGCCGCGACCCCGGACGGTACGGCGCGCCCCGGCGCGGGCGGGCGGCTGGCGCGCGTGGTCACCGAGGCCACCGCCCCGGCGGTGCTGGTCACCGTCCTGCTCGTCACGGTCGGCTGGCGCAGCGCCCCCACAGGGCTGGGCGGGCTGGGCTGGGGGTTGCTCGCCACCGTCTTCGCCAGCGGCATCCCGATCGCCTACATCCTCGGCGGGGTGCGCCGGGGCCGGCTGACCGACCATCACGTCAGGATCCGTGAGCAGCGCCGGATCCCGCTGCTGGTCGGGCTCGCGTCAGCGGCCGGCGGACTCGCCCTGCTCGCCGCTCTCGGTGCGCCCCGACCGGTGCTCGCCCTGGTCGCCGCCGGAGTGATCGGGCTGGTGGTGGCGTCGTCGGTGAGCCACTGGTGGAAGATGTCGATCCACTCGGCGGTGGCCGCGGGCGCGCTGGTCGTCCTGGCGTCGACCTTCGGTCCGCGGCTGCTGGTCGGCTCGCCCCTGCTCGTCCTGGTGGGCTGGTCGCGGGTGCGCCTGGGTAACCACACCGTCGGCCAGGTGGTGACCGGTGCCGGCCTCGGTGCCCTTGTCGCGGTCACCGTCTTCACGCCCCTGCACGAGCCCTGATCCCTAGGTCCGGGCCGACGGACGGAGCATCGGCGGGTGCAACAGGGTGGCGGGACCGCGCCGGAAGAGTCGGGCCGGGCGGCCCCGCCCGCCCTCGGTGCTCCGTCCCGCCGGCTCGACGAACCCCGGGGTGCCGGTGACCTTGCGGTGGAAGTTGCGCGGGTCGAGGGCGGTGTCCCAGACCGTCTCGTAGACCGCGCGCAGCTGGGCGACGGTGAACTCGGGCGGGCAGAACGCGGTCGCCAGCGCGGTGTACTCCAGCTTGGCCCGGGCGCGTTCCAGCCCGTCGGCCAGGATCCGCCCGTGGTCGAAGGCGAGCCGTGCCCGGTCGAGCCGGTTGACCGGCACCCAGTCGGCGGCGGCCGCGTCCGACCCGGCGACCGGGGTCGGTAGGTCGGGCAGGAGGGCGAGCCAGGCCACGGTGACCACCCGGCCGCGCGGATCCCGGCTCGGCCGGCCGTACGTGCCCAGCTGCTCCAGGTGCCCGGCGGGTTGGGGTAGCCCGGTCTCCTCGGTCAGCTCGCGGACGGCCGCGTCGACCAGGTCCTCGTCGATGCCGACGAATCCGCCGGGCAGTGCCCAGCGACCCTCGTACGGTGGCACGCCCCGCCGGACCAGCAGGACGTGCAACTCGTCGGCGCGGACGGTCAGCACCACCAGGTCGGCGGTCACCGCGAACGGCGGGTAGTCGGCCACGTCTTTATCACCACCTTGACGATAACCTAGCAGGCGTTTTATCGTCGTGAAGACGAAAAAGGGGAGGACGATCATGGCTGACGTCTCGCGGCGGCTCTTCCTGCGCCATCTGCGCGGCACCCCGACGAGCTGGGTGCGGCACTCCACCGGCGGTCGGGTCCGTCGGGAGGGCACCGGGCTGTCCTTCTGGTACCGGCCGCTGCACGCGGTCCTCAGTGAGGTGCCGGTCGACGACCGGGAGCTGCCCCTGCTCTTCCACGCCCGTACCAGCGACTTCGCGGACGTCACCGTGCAGGCCACCGTGACCTACCGGGTGGCCGACCCGGCGCTCGCCGCGACCCGGCTGGACTTCTCGATCGACCCGCGCACCGGCGCTGCCCGGGCGCGACCGCTCGACCAGGTCGCCACGCTCCTCGCCGAGCTGGCCCAGCAACCCGCCCTCGACCTGCTCGCCCGGGTTCCGCTGGCCGAGGCGCTCACCACCATCGCCGGAGTCCGGGAGGCGGTCTCGGCCGCCCTCGGCACCGAACCCCGACTCGCCGACATCGGGGTCGCCGTGGTCAGCGCCCGGGTGGTCGCCATCCGCCCCGAACCCGAACTGGAACGGGCACTCCAGACCCCCACCCGCGAGGCGGTGCAGGTGGACGCCGACCGGGCCACGTACGCCCGCCGGGCGCAGGCCGTCGAACAGGAGCGGTCGATCGCGGAGAACGAACTCCAGAACAAGATCGAGCTGGCCCGCCGGGAGCAGCAGCTCGTGGAGCAGCACGGAGCGAACACCCGCCGCCGCGCGGAACTGGACGCCGCCGCCGAACTCGCCGCCGCCCAGGGCAAGGCGGAACGTGAGACGGTCGCCAACGCGGCCGCCGCCGAACGCGCCCGGGTGCTCTCCGCCGCCGAGGCCGAGAAGGAGCGCACCCTCTCTGCCGCGAAGGCCGACGGGGTGCGCGTGCTCGGTCAGGCCGAGGCCGAGGCGGAGACGGCGAAGCTGGCCGCGTACGCCCAGCTCCCGGTCGAGGTGCTGCACGCCCTCGCGCTCCGTGACCTGGCCGGGCAGCTCCCGCAGATCAGCCAGCTCACCGTCACCCCGGACCTGCTCACCGACCTGCTGGCCAAGCTCGGCGGTGACCGGTGAGCGCCACCCTCGCGCCCCGCGTCGTGGTGGTGAGCCGGCGCAGCGAGTTGGACGAGCTGCTCGCCCGGCACGGCACCCGCGCGGCGGCGGCCTGGTACCTGAAGGCCCGTGGCGGCGACCTGGCCGAGGTGGTCCACCGGCACGAACTGCTCCAGGCGGCGCTGACCACGGTCGCCGCGGCCGTCCCCGTCGACTGGCGACGCGGTACGGTCACCCGGGAGGACCTGCCCCGCTTCCTCTTCGCCCCGGAGGACGTCGTGGTCGGGGTCGGCCCGGACGGGCTGGTCGCCAACGTCGCCAAGTACCTCGACCGGCAGCCGGTGATCGGCGTCGACCCGGATCCGGGCCGCAACGCCGGAGTGCTGGTCCGCTCCACGCCCGCCGAGGTGGCCGGCCTGCTGCGGGCCGTCGCCGCCGGGCGGGCCGGCACCGAGACACGGACCATGGTGCGCGCCGTGCTCGACGACGGTCAGGAGCTGATCGGTCTCAACGAGGTTTACGTCGGGCACGTCTCCCACCAGTCCGCCCGTTACCTGCTCGCGGAGACCGCCGACGGGCGGACCCGCCGGGAGCGGCAGTCCTCCTCCGGGCTCGTGGTGGGCAGCGGCACCGGCGCGACCGGTTGGTGTGCGTCGATCGCCCGGGACCGCGCGGAGCCGCCCCGGCTGCCCGCTCCGGACGAGCCGGCGCTCTGCTGGTTCGTCCGGGAGGCATGGCCGTCCCCGGCCACCGGGGCGGGCCTCACCGCCGGACGGCTGGGCGCCGCCGGCACCCTGGAACTGACCGCCGAGTCCGAGGGGCTGGTCGCCTTCGCCGACGGCCTGGAGGCCGACCGGCTCGCCCTCGCCTGGGGGCAGCGGATCACCCTCTCCGTCGCCCCCCGTCACCTGACACTGGTCACCGGGGCGCACTAGTGGTGGACGCCGCGCGGCTCAGTCGTCGGTGAGGTGGTGGCGGTTGGCCTCGATCCAGGCGTGCAGGGCCTCCGGGTCGTCCGGGTCGACGCCGTCGGCCATGAGCTGGGCCACCGCCGCCGTGGCGGGACTGCGCCGCTCGCCGGTGCTGTAGAGGCGGGCGAACTCCGGCACCATCTCCTCGATCGCGGTGTCCGTCTGGCTGGCCGCCGGTTCGGGCAGGCCACGTCGCCGGGCGGCGTACCCGGCCCAGCCGCGCAGCACCCGCGGGAGCAGGGCGGCGTCGTCCATGTCCAGTACGGCCCGCCGGTGCACCCAGTCGAGCAGGAACAGCTCGGCCACCGTCGGGCTCCACCGCAGCGGGTCGGCGTCCGGGAAGCTCGCCGCGTGGTCCAGGAGCAGGCTCAGGCAGAAGTGCAGGGACGCCAGCTCCGGACCGTCCATGGCGTCCAGTTCGAACCGGGCGGCCTCCGGCGAGGCGAGGAACTGGCGTACCAGCTCGGTGCGCTCCGCCGGGGTGAGCGGCTCCGGGTCGACCGGGGCCCGGACGGGGCGGGGCAGCAGGGCCAGCCGGGCCCCGGCGATCGTCCGGTCGGTGGCGAGCGACCCCTCGCCGGGCAGGTCGCCGAGGTCGTCGGTGATCGCCAGGTGGCGGGACACCTCGCTGTGCAGCCGGGCCGGGTCCTCCGTCCGGAACCAGGTCAGCTCGTCGGTGGCGCACATCTGCCGGACCTGTTCCAGGATCCGTTCGGCCGGTCCGCCGACGAAGATGTCCTTGGTGATGCCGATGTTGTGGTCGACCAGGGCGACCATGGCGTGCTCCGGTCCGCCGGCCGCCTCGTCGTACGCGAAGGTGGCGAGGTAGGAGGTCTGGTCGCCGTACACGTCGCCGTAGGCCCAGCAGCCGGTGAGGTGCACCCGGCCGAGCTGGTCGGACCAGGTCGGGGCCTGCGCGCCGGGCTTGACCCGGTCGGCGCCCTCGGCGTCCGGCACGAGTCGGGCGAACACCTGCCGGATGGTGGTGGCCGAGGCGGTCCGCCGACGGGACGTGGCGGCGAGGAAACCGCTGACGAACTGCCGTACGGCCGTGCTGCGGTCGGACTCCGCGACCGCGTATACGCTGCCCAGCAGCGCCGTGCCGAGCATCTCGGCGTCGAGGGCGCAGTCGAGCCGGCTCACGTCGCGGGCTGCGTGCAGTACCGCGTCGTAGGGGGTGTGAGTCGTGGCCATGGATCGACCCTACGCCGCCGGAACCCCGGCGGGAGGAAGGCCGGGATCACTTCTTTCCGGCCGCCACCCGCAGCGCGTTCCGGGCCTCGACGTACGAGGTGAGCACCGCGCGGACCGGGGTCAGCACGTGCTCCTCGCCGACCGCCGCCACCGCGGCGGCGAGCCGGCGCTCCGCGCGGAGCCGGGCCCGCCGGGCCGCCCAGCGGACGACCGGCCGGGTCACCGCCGCGACCAGCAGCCCGGCGAGCAGCCCGCCGAGCAGCAGCAGCGTCGGCAGCGGCACCGCACCGACCATCGGCTCGTCCGGGTCGGGCAGGCCGAGGGCGTTCAACGCGTACCCGAGCACCAGCCAGGCCAGCCCGGCGAGGGCGGTGAGGGTGACCAGCCACTGGACCGCGCCGACCAGCCGCCACCACACGGGCCGCTCCGGCACACCGAGGTCGGTGCCGGCGACCGCCCGGTCCAGCGCGTCCGGCACGTCGCCGAGGCGGGACCGCGCCGCGCCGGTGACCGCCGCCGGCCAGGGTGCCGGCAGGTCGCCGCCGGCCCGGTCGGCCACCGTCCGGACGGCCAGCCCCAGCGCCGAGCGCTGGGCGGCGGTGGGATCGGGTACGGAGGTCGCGGCGAGCGGCTTCTCCACGGCCCCGTCGGTCTGCTCGCCGCCGCCGGGCAGGTGCAGCCGGCGCAGCGGGTCCGGCCGTAGCCGACGCCAGCCCCGCACCACCGGCCAGCCGGTGGCGCCCGCCGCCCGGTGCCGGTACGCCGCCTCGACCGCCGTGGTCACCGCCGGCACCCCGGCCGCCGCGGCCAGTGCGCCGGTCAGGGCACGGGTGCCCGCGGCGTCCGGCCCGGTGCCAACCGGTTCCGGTTCGACCAGGTCGGCGAGGCGCTCCACGACCGTGTCGATGTCGCCGGCCAGCCGACGCAGGGACGCCTGCCGCTCGGCGACCGTCTCCTCCAGGGCGGCCCGTAGTTCGGTGGTGCTGGATCGGTCCACGGCGGTGGTGGCGAGCAGGGGCACCCCGGGCAGGCCGTCGGCGTCGAGCAGGCGGCGCAGGTCGTCGAGGACCCGGGGCAGCTCGGCCGGGGGCAGCCGGTCGGCCTGGTTGAGCACGACCAGCGTGACGTCCCGGTGCCGGTGGAACTCGCGCAGGTAGCCGGTGTGCACCAGCCGGTCGGCGTACTTCTGCGGGTCGACCACCCAGATGACCAGGTCGACCAGGCCGAGCAGGCGGTCCACCTCCAGCCGGTGGGCATGCTGCACCGAGTCGAAGTCGGGCAGGTCGAGCAGGACGAGGCCGTGCAGGGCGGACTCGTCGTCGCCGTCGAGGGCGCTCTCCCGGATGAACCGGTGCCGGGGCAGCACGCCGATCCAGTCGAGCAGCCGGTTCGCGCCGTCCAGCGGTCCCCACACGCAGGCGTGCGCCACGCCGGTGGTCGGGCGGCGTACCCCGACCGGGGAGAGGTCCAGCCGGGCGAGCGCGTTGAACAGGCTGGACTTGCCGCTGCCGGTCGCTCCGGCCAGGGCGACCACGGTGTGGTCGCGGGAGAGGGCGAGCCGGGTGCCGGCCCGCTCGACCAGGGTGTGCGCGGGGACGAGCCGCTCGTCGGGGAGATGGCCGTCGACGGCGGTGAGGAACCGGCGGACCGCGTCGAGGCGGGTGATCAGGTCGTCCGGGTCGACCCGCTGCCCGCCCCGGAGCGCCTCCCGCATCCGGCCGACGATCCCGGTCACCGGGTCACGTCCAGGTCGCTGTGCTCCCGGGCCTCGGCCACCCGCGCGGCGGCGGCCCGCAGGCCGGCGGCGGTGTCCGCCTCCGGCCTCGCGTTCGCGGTACGGGTGAGGAACCGCCCGGCCTCCTCGTCGAGCAGCGCGTCGACCCGGTCCAGCAGGTCGCCCCGGGCCTGCCGGGCGAGAGTGCGGACCGCCTGGTCGCCGAAGATCGCCTGGAGGACGGCCTGTGCGGCGACCGTGGTACCCGCCCCGGTGGCCACCTCCAGTCCGGTCGGCACGAAGGCGGTCGAGGCGAACACCGCGATCATCACGGCGAGGCCGGTGGCGTTCACCGCGTACGCCGCCGTCCGGGCCACGAACCGCTTGTCCCCGCCCTCGGTGCGGACCAGTTCCAGCACGCCCCGCTGCCAGTCACGGATCAGCCGCTCGGCGCGTTCGGGCAGGTCGGCGGAGGCGTGCGCCAGCTCCGGGTCGAGCAGCGCCGCCCCGGCGGGGTGGGCCCGCCACCCGGTGTACGCGTTCTCGGCCGCCTCGGCCGCCACCCCGCGCAGCAGGGTGACCAGTTGGCTCTCGATGGCGTCCCGCAGCTCGCTGGCGGGGGCCGGTCGCCCGGTGACCGTCGCCACGAGCCGGTCGCGGAGCCGGCCGATCCGCGCCTCCAGGGTGCGGAAGAACTCGCCGGTGCCGACGAACTCCTGCCAGCGGGCGAGCACCTCGCCCCGGAGCAGCCGGCCGTCGGAGAGGCCCTGCTCGACGGTGCGCCGCGCACCGCGGTACGCGGCGCGGACCCGGTCGTCGAGCGCGTCGGCGGCGGTGGCCTGCTCGTCGGCGGCCTCGGCGAGCGCCCCGGTGATCGGGCCGAGTGCGGCGAGCGCGCCGTCGAGGGTCTGCCGGACCACGGCGGCGCGGGCCTCGGCGTCGGCGGCGAGTCGGGCGAACCACTCGCCCAACGGCGCGCTCACCCGTTCCGGCAGCAATCCCTGCCCGTCGACCTGCGTCTCCGGAAGGACGAAGAGCGGGGCCGCGCCGAGATCGTGGCTGGCGAGCATCTCCGCGAGGTGGGCGGAGACCTCCTCGACGGCCTCCGGCGGCACCCGGTTCAGGACGAGGGCGATGGCCGCGCCCCGGGCGCGGGCGTTGTGCAGCAGTTCCCAGGGGACCGCGTCGGCGTACCGGGCGGCGGTGGTGACGAAGAGCCAGAGGTCCGCGGCGGCGAGGAGCTGCCCGGCCAGCGCCCGGTTGGCGTCGACCACCGAGTCGATGTCCGGTGCGTCGAGGAAGGCCAGGCCGGGCGGGAGGGCGGGCGCGGTGACCAGTTGCAGGGCGCGTGGGTCCTCGCTGGGCTCGCTGGTCCGGGTCAGTCCGGGCAGCAGCTCACCCTGGCGGAACCAGACCGAGTCGGCCGGGTTGCAGACCAGCACCGGGGACCGGGTGGTGGGCCGGAGCACCCCGACGGCGCTCACCCGGGCCTGGACCAGGCTGTTGACCAGGGTCGACTTGCCCGCGCCGGTGGAACCGCCGACCACCACCAGCAGCGGGGCGTCGAGTCGGGCGAGCCGGGGCAGGAGGTAGTCGTCGAGCTGGTCGGTGAGGGCGGCCGCGTTGCGCCGGGCCGGCTCGGCCGAGGGCAGGGCGAGCGGGAACCGGGCAGCCTCGGTCGCGGCGCGCAGGCCGGCGAGGGCGGCCGGCAGGTCGCCCCCGGGTGTCCCGGGCGGGTCCTCCGCGGCGGTGGCTGGTCCGGTGCGGGCGGCGACGGCGGGCGCGCCGGAGTGGGTGGCGGAATCCCCGTGCGTCGTCACCGCTAAAGCGTGCCCGACCGGGGCAAGGGAAGACAACAGCGGGTCCCTGTGGTGGAGGTTGCGTCGGGTCGACTCAACCTCGACTTGACGATCGCGACGGGCATGGCACTATTGAGTCAAGTCCACTCAACTTGCGGTGGGTGCTCTCCGGGCGGTGCCCGTCACCTGCTCAACGTTACGAAGCGAGGAAGCGAAGATGGCACGTGCGGTCGGTATCGACCTCGGCACGACGAACTCCTGCGTCAGCGTTCTCGAGGGCGGTGAGCCCACCGTCATCGCCAACGCTGAGGGCTCGCGTACGACCCCGTCGATCGTCGCGTTCGCCCGCAACGGCGAGGTGCTCGTCGGTGAGGTCGCCAAGCGTCAGGCGGTGACCAACCCGGACCGGACCATCCGGTCGGTCAAGCGGGAGATCGGCACCAACTGGACCGTCGACATCGACGGCAAGAAGTACACCCCGCAGGAGATCTCGGCTCGCACGCTGATGAAGCTCAAGCGGGACGCGGAGGCGTACCTGGGCGAGCAGATCACCGACGCGGTGATCACCGTCCCGGCGTACTTCAACGACGGCCAGCGCCAGGCCACCAAGGAGGCCGGTGAGATCGCCGGCTTCAACGTGCTGCGGATCGTGAACGAGCCGACCGCCGCCGCCCTGGCGTACGGGCTTGACAAGGGCTCCAAGGAGCAGACCGTCCTGGTCTTCGACCTCGGCGGTGGCACCTTCGACGTCTCCCTGCTGGAGCTGGCCGAGGGTGTCGTCGAGGTCAAGTCCACCAGCGGTGACAACCAGCTCGGTGGCGACGACTGGGACCAGCGGATCATCGACCACCTGGTGAAGACGTTCCGGGGCGAGCACGGCATCGACCTCGCCCAGGACAAGATGGCCCTCCAGCGGCTCCGTGAGGCCGCCGAGAAGGCCAAGATCGAGCTGTCCGCCGCCACCAACACCAACATCAACCTGCCGTACATCACCGCCGGTGCGGCCGGCCCGCTGCACCTGGACGTGACGCTCAGCCGCGCCGAGTTCCAGCGGATGACGCAGGACCTGCTGGACCGCTGCAAGGGCCCGTTCGAGCAGGCCGTCAAGGACGCGGGGATCAAGGTCTCCGACGTCGACCACGTGATCCTGGTCGGCGGCTCCACCCGGATGCCGGCCGTGACGGACCTGGTCAAGCAGCTCACCGGCAGGGAGCCCAACAAGGGCGTCAACCCGGACGAGGTCGTCGCCGTCGGCGCGGCCCTCCAGGCCGGTGTGCTCAAGGGCGAGGTCAAGGACGTCCTGCTGCTCGACGTGACCCCGCTGAGCCTGGGCATCGAGACCAAGGGCGGCATCTTCACCAAGCTGATCGAGCGGAACACCACCATCCCGACCAAGCGGTCCGAGGTGTTCACCACCGCCGACGACAACCAGCCGTCCGTGCTGATCCAGGTCTTCCAGGGCGAGCGGGAGATCGCGGCCTACAACAAGAAGCTCGGCACCTTCGAGCTGACCGGGCTCCCGCCGGCGCCGCGCGGCGTGCCGCAGGTCGAGGTCACCTTCGACATCGACGCCAACGGCATCGTGAACGTGCACGCCAAGGACCTGGGCACCGGCAAGGAGCAGAAGATGACCATCACCGGCGGCTCGTCGCTGCCGAAGGATGACATCGAGCGGATGCGCCGGGACGCCGAGGAGCACGCCGAGGAGGACAAGCGCCGTCGCGAGGACGCCGAGACCCGCAACCTGGCCGAGGCGCTCCAGTGGCAGACCGAGAAGTTCCTCGCCGAGAGCGGGGACAAGCTGCCCGGTGAGTCCCGCGACCAGATCAACGAGGCGCTCGGCGAGCTGCGCGGCGCGCTCGGCGGCCAGGACCTCGAGAAGATCAAGTCGGCCCACGAGCGGCTCGCGCAGGTCTCCCAGCAGGCCGGTTCGCTGCTCTACGCCCAGCAGCAGGGTGAGCAGGGCGAGCAGCCGGGCGCGGCCGGGGCCGCCGGTGGCGCGCCGGGCGGTGCCCAGGCCGGTGCCGACGACGTGGTCGACGCCGAGATCGTCGACGAGGACGGGAAGAAGTGACGTCCCGCCCCGTCACGACCCCACGGCAGAGGGATTGAGGTAGCCGCATGACGGACAAGCCACGAGCCGTCGACCCGGAGGAGACCCCCGGTTCGGTGGCGGGTGCCTCCGGGACGCCGGCCGACTCCACCGGGGACGGTGCCGAGTCCGCGGCGGGTCTGGTGGAGGAGACCGAGGTGATGGTCGACGAGGTCTCCTCGACCGTCACCGAGTCCCCAGCGGACGGCGCGCCGGTGGTGGACGCCCCGGCCAGACCGGCCGACGGCGGTCCGGCCGCCCCGCTCGGGGCCGAGCTGGAGGCGCTCCGGGCGGAGCTGGAGGAACGCACCCGGGACCTGCAACGGGTCTCGGCCGAGTACGCCAACTACCGCAAGCGGGTCGAGCGGGACCGGGCCCTGGTCGGCGAGCAGGCGACCGGCGCGGTGCTCACCGCGCTGCTGCCGATCCTCGACGACCTCGACCGGGCACGCGAGCACGGCGACCTGGTGGGTCCGTTCGGCACGGTGGCCGAGCAGCTCACCACGGCACTGGGCAAGTTCGGACTCACCGTCTTCGGCGAGCAGGGCGACCCCTTCGACCCGACCCGGCACGAGGCGGTCGCGCACCAGACCTCGGCCGAGGTCAGCGAGCCGACCTGCGTCCAGGTGATGCGCCGGGGCTACCAGCTCGGCGAGCGTCTGCTGCGGCCCGCGATGGTCGCGGTCGCCGATCCGGAGTAGTACGAGACCGTGACCGGGTCCTCCCGTCCACCGACACCGGGTGGGCGGGGGGCCCGGTGCACGTCGGGTGGAAGGGGGTGGACCGGTGAGTTCCAAGGACTGGCTGGAGAAGGACTTCTACGCCGTACTCGGCGTGGACAAGTCCGCCTCCTCGGACGACATCAAGAAGGCGTACCGGAAACTGGCCCGGGAGTCCCACCCGGACCACAACCCGGACGACCCCGGGGCGGAGGAGCGGTTCAAGGCCGCCTCCGAGGCGTACAACGTGCTCTCCGACGACAAGCGCCGCCGGGAGTACGACGAGATGCGCACGCTGTTCGGCTCGGGCGCGTTCCGGCGCAGCGCCCGGGGCGCGGGCGGCGGCGCGCCGTTCGACGTCTCCGACCTGTTCGGCGGTGCGGGCGGCGGTGACCGCCGGTTCGGCGGCGCCAACTTCTCCGACCTGTTCGGTTCGGTGTTCTCCGGCGGCGGCGGGGCCGGCCCGGCGCGGCGGGGCCCGGCGCGGGGGCGCGACGTCGAGGCGGAGGTCGCGCTCGACTTCTCCGACGCGGTCCGTGGGGTGACCATCCCGCTGACGCTGCGCGCCCCGGGGGTCTGCGACACCTGCCACGGGGACGGGGCCAAGCCCGGCACCCGGCCGGTGTCCTGCCCGCAGTGCCACGGCTCCGGGATGGTGACCCGCAACCAGGGGTCGTTCAGCTTCGCCGAGCCGTGCCGCAACTGCCAGGGCGTCGGCACGATCGTCGAGGAGAAGTGCCCCGAGTGCCGGGGCACGGGCGGGGTCACCAAGACCCGCACCCTCAATGTCCGCTTCCCTGCCGGAGTGGCCGACGGCCAGCGGATCCGGCTGGCCGGCCGGGGTGAGCCGGGCGAGCGCGGCGGCCCGGCGGGTGACCTCTTCGTACACGTGAAGGTGCGCCCGGACGACCTGTTCGGACGGACCGGGGACGACCTGACCCTGAGCGTGCCGATCACCTTCGCGGAGGCGGCGCTCGGTACCGACCTCCGGGTGCCCACCCTGGACGGTGCGGTGACCCTACGCGTACCGCCGGGCACGCCGAGCGGCCGGGTCCTGCGGGCCCGGGGCAAGGGCGTGGTCCGCCGCGACGGGCAGGCCGGTGACCTGCTGGTCACCCTGGACGTGGTGGTCCCGGCCCGGCTCTCCGACGAGGCCCGTACGGCATTGGAGACGTTGGCCGCGCACACCCCGCCGGCGGCTCGGGAACATCTCGACGCGCGGGTGCGTCGCTTCAGTTAGCAGTTGCGTCGCTTCAGTTAGCAGTGCGTCGCTTCGGTTGGCCAGGTGGAGTACACGCGGAGGTGAGCGGGATGGCGGACGGGTTCGTCGGCTCGGGTGACCCTGCCTACGACGCCAAGGTGCTGATGATCTCGGTAGCGGCACGGATGGCGGGGATGCACCCGCAGACGCTGCGGCAGTACGACCGGCTCGGGCTGGTGCAGGCGGGGCGGGCGGCCGGGGGCGGTCGCCGTTACAGCGTCCGGGACGTGGTGCTGCTGCGTGAGGTGCAGCGGCTCAGCCAGGACGACGGGGTGAACCTGGCGGGCATCAAGCGGATCATCGGTCTGGAGCAGCTCCTGGAGCAGGCTCAGGCCCGGCTCGCCGAGATGGAGGCGGAGCTGGACGCCGCGTACCGGCGGATCGCCGAGTTGGAGGCGATGGCCCGGTTCCCTGGCCGGGAGATCGTCCCCACCACCCGCACCTCCACCGCGCTGGTGGTCTGGCGGCCCCGCCGCTCCACCGGCAACTGACCTCGAACCCCGCCGCTGTGGTGGTTGCAGGGGTCCCCTGTTACCGCTTTCTGATGAGCAGGGGTCCCCTGCAACCACGGCGGCGGTCACGTTCCGTGGAACCGCCGCGCCGACCGGTCCCGCCGACTAGCCTCGGAACCAGGTCCCGTCCGCACCAGCCGGGCCCACCGTCGCGGCCGAGCGTGCCCGGTCCGGCGGGTGACGGCGAGGGGGAGTCATGGCGGAACCGGCGAGGAAGGTCGCCCGGCAGGCGGAGGAACGCTTCGACCGGGTCGCCCGGATGGTGCGGGAGCGGTTCGACGCGATCACCGGAAGCCGGTTCGCCGGGAGGCCCGGCCCGGCCGTCGAACGCCGGGACGCCGACGGGGGTGACGAGACCGGTCCGGACCGGACGGCACCACCGCCGGGACCACGGCGGAAGGGCCGAAAGCGCGGGGGACGTGCCTGAGTCACGGGCCGGAATCCACGGGGGGTTCCGGCCCGCCCCGCTCAGCCGATCCGGCGGTTCTCCCGGACCAGCCCGCCCTCACACCAGTCGTGGTAGTCGAAGAGGTGGGGCCGCTCCATGAGCACCCGGGTGTTGTAGGCCCAGGTGCGCACCAGCTGGTCCCCGGTCAGCTCGGCCTGCTCGACCAGCTTGCGCAGGCGACGCTTCGAGTGGGCGCGGAACCGGGTGCGGATGCCGTCGGCGGCGTAGATGTAGAGGCAGTGCAGGGCGAACCGCCGGGCCGCGCACGCCGGGTCCATGGCCAGCTCGAACAGGGTCGGGACCAGGTGGTCGCCGGCGACGAGCAGGTCCCAGTCCGGGGGCATCGCGGTCAGCGGAACCGAGTCCGGCTGGTACGCCCACGCCCCTAGCTCCGCCGGGGACGGGTCGACGGGGTTGGCGAAGCCGGGAAACGTCGACTCGGGCACGTACCGGCAGCCTTCCGCTCGCGCCCGCGGGGGCGAACCGGGTGTCCGCGGGGACCTGGTGTGCTGGGGCGAAACGGTAGCGTGGCCCCGCGCGGCGGCGGAAGACCTCGGCGGGACGGATATCGCGTTCGTCGGCCGGGCCGGTTCCCCGTACGGGCGGACCGCACCCGGCCGACCGCGAGTCAGTCCGGGGTGGGCAGCGGTTCCAGCCGCCGGGCCGCCGCCCGACGTCGCAACCACTGCTTGAACCAGGCGAAATCCGGCAGGCGCGCCAGCATCGGACCGGTCACCACGGTGATCAGCACGTACGCGGTGGCGAGCGCGGCCAGCCCCGGTGGGACCTCACCGCTGGCCACCGCCAGCCCGGCGATGACGATGGAGAACTCGCCCCGGGGCACCAGCGCGAGCCCGGCCCGCCAGCGGCCGGGTTCGGCGATGCCGGCCCGTCGGGCGGCCAGGTAGCCGGTGAGCGTCTTCGTCCCCATCGTGACCACGGCCAGGGCGAGCGCCGGCAGCAGGACGGGCGGGATGTCCCGGGGGTCGGTGACCAAACCGAAGAAGACGAAGAAGACCGCGGCGAAGAGGTCCCGCAGCGGGGTGAGCAGCTCGGTGGCGTGGTGCGCCACCGGACCGGAGAGCGCGATGCCGACCAGGAACGCGCCGACCGCCGCCGACACCTGGAGCTTCGCCGCGATCCCGGCGACCAGCAGGGTCATCCCGAGCACCCCGAGCAGCAGCGCCTCCGGGTCCTTCGCGGACATGGCGGTGGAGATGAGATGGCCGTACCGGATCGCCACGACCAGCACCAGCAGCACCGTCCCGACCGCGATGGTCAGGGCGATCCCGCCGCCGAGCAGTCCGACCCCGGCCAGCAGCGCGGTGACCAGCGGCAGGTAGAGCGCCATGGCCAGGTCCTCGATGACCAGCACGGAGAGGATCACCGGCGTCTCGCGGTTACCGACCCGGCCCAGGTCGGCGAGGACCTTGGCGATCACCCCGGACGACGAGACCCAGGTGATGCCGGCGAGTACCGCCGCGGCGATCCAGTCCCAGCCGAGCAGCAGCGCGAAGGCCGCGCCCGGCAGCGCGTTGAGCAGGGCGTCGATCAGACCCGCCGGGGCCGCCGAGCGCAGGTTGCCGACCAGTTCGTTCGCCGAGTACTCCAGGCCGAGCATGACCAGCAGGAGGATGACGCCGATCTCCGCGCCGACGGCGAAGAACTCCTCGCTGGCGTGCATCTCCAGGATGCCGCCGTGACCGACGGCGAGGCCGGCGAGCAGGTAGAGCGGAATGGGGGAGAGACCGATGCGGCGGCTGAGCCGGCCCAGGAGGCCGAGCAGGAACAGCAGCGCGCCGACCTCGACGAGCAGCGTGGTGGAGTCGTGCATCCGCGCCTCAGCCGTCCGGGTCGCTGTCGGCCAGGATGGCTGTGACCCCGTCGAGCCCCTTGCGGGTGCCGACCACGACCACCACGTCACCGGCGGAGAAGCGGAAGGTGGGTCCGGGCGAGGCGATCACCTCGCCACCGCGCAGCACCGCCACGATGGAGGCGCTGGTGCGGGTCCGGGCCTTCGTGTCGCCGAGTCGTCGGTTGACGTACTTCGAGCCGGCCGGGATGGCGATCTGCTCGGTGAGCAGCCCGGCGGCCTGCTCCCGCAGCCCGGTGAGCTGCCCGAGCATCAGCGACGCGCCGAGGATGTCGGCCAGCGCCTCCGCCTCGTCGTCGGTCAGCGGTATGTCGTGCTGGCAGGAATCGGGATCGTCCGGGTCGTAGAGGACGAGGTCACGCCGGCCGTTGCGGTGGGAGACCACGCCGAGCCGGCGTCCGGACTCCGTCAACAGGTCGTGACGTACACCGATCCCCGGTAGGGCAGTCTGTTCGACACGTACTCGCACGCGCGCCACGCTACGGCACCGGCGCCAAGGAGGGCCATGCTCGGAAGATCTTCTCGGTCGCTGGTCACGCTGCTGGTCGTGCCTGTTCTGACGGCGTGTTCGATCGGCGACGTCCGAAGGCGTCCACCGGTCGCGCCGACCCCGTCGGCCCCGGCGACGACCGCACCGGGGCCGCTGCCGGCCTCCTTCGACGAGGTCCGCCGGGTGCGGGTGGCGGTGTCCGAACGGTACGACCGGCCGTACGTCGAGTTCGCCGACGCGCGGGACGGTTACGCCCTCTTCGCCGTGTGCGACGGGAAGCCGGCTGCTCCCGCCTGCCCGGCCCTGCTCTACGGCACCGCCGACGGCGGCCGGTCCTGGCGCAAGCTGCGGCATCCCCGCCCGAGCGCCGCCAACCAGCAGCTCTACACCGCCCCCGGCCTGCTCGTGCTGCTCAGCGAACCGCACGGCTGGTACACCTCCACCGACGGCGGCGCCACCTTCACCCACTCCCGCTCCACGCCCCCGCTCTGGGTCGGGGCACAGGGGCGGTTCCAGATCGTGGAGTCCACCGGGAAGGTCGCCGAGTGGGACGGCCGCCGGTTGCGTCCCCTGGCCAAGCAGCCGGACGTACCCGGCATCAACACCGTCGCCTCGCGGGACGACCGGATCGTCGTGGCCGGGGTGCACGACGGCCGGCCGGTCGCCGCAGTCTCGCCCGACGGCGGTCGGCGCTGGTGGCGGCTGGCGGTGTCCCCGCCCGACGGCGAGGTGGGCGTGCTCCGGGCCGTGATCGACGCGACGGGCACGGCCTGGCTGGTCGGGGAGCGCCCGGACCGGACGTCCTTCCCGGCGTTGTGGCGGGAGGGCGGCCCGGGCTGGGAGCTGGTGCAACCCGAGGACCGGCCGGAGCGGATCCGGTCGGTGGTTCCGGTCGGCGGCGGCATGGTCGTGGTGACCGGGCCGGACGGGGCCGGGATGGTGGCAGGCGGCCGGTACCACCGGATGAACTGGCCGCTCACCGCGGAGCACCACCTCATGGTGCTCGCCGACGGGACGCTCTGCGCCGTGGGCCGGACGACGTCGTCCTGGCCAGCTTCTCCTTCGGCGCGCCGCGTTGGACCAGGGTCGCTCTCGTCCACGGCTGACCGTTACGTGTGACTCGGCTCACACCTTAGAAGTTGAGTGGAATAGGCTCAACTCTGGTTGTGTCTCTCTCAGTGGACACGCCGATTCCGGGGGAGCCCATGAACACGGAACGCCTCACCACCAAGAGCCGCGAGGTCATCACCGGTGCCGTCGCCGTCGCCAACCAGCGCGGGCACGCCACCGTCGAACCCTGGCACCTGCTGCTGGCACTGCTGGACACCGCCGGCTCCACCGCCGCCGGCCTGCTGCGCGCCGCCGGGTCCGACCCGGTCGAGCTGCGCCGGGCCACCGTACGGGCGATCGACGGCCTGCCCGCCGCGCGCGGCTCCAGCATCGCCGAGCCGAGCCTGTCCCGGGAGTTCGTCAACGCCATCGGGGCCGCCGAGCAGATCGCCCGGCCGCTCGGCGACGAGTACACCTCCACCGAACACCTCCTCGCCGGGCTGGCCCGGGTCGGCGGCGCGGTGGCGAACGCGCTGAAGGCCGCCGGGGCCACCGAGGAGAACCTGGTCGCCGCCTTCCCGACGATCCGGGGCGGGGACCGGCGGGTCACCACCGCCGACCCCGAGCAGACCTACCAGGCCCTGGGGAAGTACGGCGTCGACCTGACCGCCAGCGCCCGCGACGGCAAGATCGACCCGGTCATCGGCCGGGACTCGGAGATCCGTCGCGTCATCCAGGTGCTCTCCCGGCGTACCAAGAACAACCCGGTGCTGATCGGCGAGCCCGGCGTCGGCAAGACCGCGATCGTCGAAGGCCTGGCCCAGCGGATCGTCGCCGGTGACGTGCCCGAGTCGCTGCGGGACAAGAAGCTCGTCTCGCTCGACCTCGGCGCGATGGTCGCCGGCGCGCAGTACCGGGGCCAGTTCGAGGAGCGGCTGAAGTCCGTCCTGGAGGAGATCAAGAACTCCAACGGGCAGGTCATCACCTTCCTCGACGAGCTGCACACCGTGGTCGGCGCGGGCAAGGGCGAGGGCTCGATGGACGCCGGCAACATGCTCAAGCCGATGCTGGCCCGGGGTGAGCTGCGGATGGTCGGCGCGACCACCCTCGACGAGTACCGCGAGCACATCGAGAAGGACCCGGCCCTGGAGCGGCGCTTTCAGCCGGTGCTGGTCGGCGAACCGACCATCGAGGACACCATCGGCATCCTGCGCGGCCTCAAGGAGCGCTACGAGGTGCACCACGGGGTACGGATCACCGACGCCGCCCTCGTCGCCGCCGCCTCCCTGTCGGACCGCTACATCACCGACCGGTTCCTGCCGGACAAGGCGATCGACCTGGTCGACGAGTCCGCCTCCCGGCTGCGGATGGAGATCGACTCCCGGCCGGTCGAGGTGGACGAGATCGAGCGGGCGGTACGCCGGCTGGAGATCGAGGAGATGGCGCTGGCCAAGGAGCCGGACGCGGCCTCCGCCGAACGCCTCGAACGGCTGCGCAAGGAGTTGGCCGACAAGCGGGAACAGCTCACCGCGCTCTCCGACCGCTGGAAGCTGGAGAAGGACCACATCACCAAGCTCTCCACCGCCAAGGAGGAGCTGGAACGGCTCGGCGGCGAGGCCGAGCGGGCCGAGCGGGACGGTGAGCTGGAACGCGCCGCCGAGCTGCGGTACGGCCGGATTCCCGCGCTCAAGGCCGACCTGGCGAAGGCGGAGGAGGAACTGGCCCGGCTCCAGGCCGACGGCGCGATGCTCAAGGAGGAGGTCGGCGCGGACGACATCGCCGCCGTGGTCGCCTCCTGGACCGGCATCCCCGCCGGCCGGCTGCTGGAGGGCGAGACGGCGAAACTGCTCCGGATGGAGGAGTCGCTGCGGGCCCGGGTGGTCGGCCAGTCCGAGGCGGTCGGCGCGGTCTCCGACGCGGTCCGTCGCGCCCGCGCCGGGGTCGCCGACCCGGACCGCCCCACTGGCAGCTTCCTCTTCCTCGGCCCGACCGGTGTCGGCAAGACCGAGCTGGCCAAGGCGCTCGCCGAGTTCCTCTTCGACGACGAGCGGGCCATGGTCCGCATCGACATGAGCGAGTACGGCGAGAAGCACTCGGTGGCCCGGCTCGTCGGTGCCCCGCCCGGCTACGTCGGCTACGAGGAGGGCGGCCAGCTCACCGAGGCGGTGCGTCGCCGGCCGTACTCGGTGATCCTGCTGGACGAGGTGGAGAAGGCCCACCCGGACGTCTTCGACATCCTGCTCCAGGTGCTCGACGACGGTCGGCTCACCGACGGTCAGGGCCGCACCGTCGACTTCCGCAACGCCATCCTGATCCTCACCTCGAACCTCGGCTCGTCGGTGATCAGCGACCTGACGCTCGCCGAGGAGCAGCGCCGGGAGGGCGTGCTCGCGGTGGTCCGGTCGCACTTCAAGCCGGAGTTCCTCAACCGGCTGGACGACATCGTGGTCTTCGCCGCCCTGCACGGTGACGACCTCCGGTCCATCGTGGACATCCAGCTGGGGCGGATGCGCAAGCGGCTCGCCGACCGCCGCCTCGGCCTGGAGATCACCGAGCCGGCCCGTGCCTGGCTCGCCGAGCACGGCTACGACCCGATCTACGGCGCCCGCCCGCTGCGCCGCCTGGTCCAGTCCGCCATCGGCGACCAACTCGCCAGGGCCCTGCTCGCCGGCCAGATCCGCGACGGGGACACGGTCCGGGTCGACCTGGCCGACACCAAGGAAGCCCTCACCGTCACCTCCGCCTGATCCACCCGCGTCGAACCGGAGGTTCGCGTCCCGGCCCGACCGGGCCGGGACGCGAAACTCTCGACCGTCCGGTCGGGGTGGCCCGACCGGGAAAGGAACCGGTATGTGGAGACGGAAGCGGTCGCAGATCGAGCGGGACGCCGAGCAGCTGGCCGGCACGGACACGGTGGCCTTCGCCGGGGTCGGGTTCGCGGCCCGGATCCTGCCCGAGACCGAGGCGTACCGCCGGCTGGAGGCGGCCCTGCCGGAGCACCCGGACGAGGTCCGCGTCCGGGTCGACTGGCTGCTGGAGCACGGCTCGCCGGCCGGTCGGGCGTACGCGGCGACGCTGCTGGAGGAGATCGACCCGGCGGCGGCCCGCAGCGCCTGGCGGCGGCTCGCCGGCTCCGACGGGGAGTTCGTCACCTTCGCCGGCTGCATCATGGGCCACCGGACACTGCGCGAGTACGCCACCGAGCAGCTCGCCGCGGAATGATCATCAGTACGGCCGGCACCGGCTGAACGGGCCTGCCCCGGGTGGCCGCGTCCCCGTACCGTCGGTGACCGCCACCGTCGACGGGCCGGTATGTCCGGCCGGGCCCACCACCGTGACCGTCGCCTTCTGGTGGCAGCTCGCCGCCGTCGGTGTGCTGCTCGTGGTGGTCGGCCTGACCGTCGCCGCCGCGGTGTACCTGCCCCCGCCCCCGGAGCCCGAGGAGCCGTCGGACACCGCCCCGGCAACTCCCGGTAGCTGACCGGTCGCTCAACGGCACTGGTGTTTGCGCAGGTGCGCGCGGTTGTTACCGTCAGGCGCCGGCGCGACGAGAGGCAGGCGAGGGTGAGCGGGACACTGGCGTACCTGGTGACGGCGGTTGGCTGCCTGGTCGGCGTGGCCGGGGCGGTCGTCATCGTCGTCGCCCTCTCCAGGTCCCGTCGACGCCCGCCCGTCCCGACCTCGCCGACCGCCGCCGACCCGTTCCGCGACCACGACGCCGACGCCCTGCGGGGCGACCCGCGTCGGCTGCGTCCCGGCGACCTCGTCGAGATCCGGCAGGTGACCTACGCGGTGCGTGGCTCGCTGCACCTCACCGAGGGTGGCTGGAGCTGGGACGAGCACCTGCTGGACACCGCCGACGGCACGAAGCGCTGGCTGTCCGTGGAGGAGGACCCGGACCTGGAGCTGGTGCTCTGGACCGCCGAGCCGGATGCCACGGTCACCCCCGGCCCGCAGACCGTCGACTTCGACGGCCGGCGGTACCGCAGCGACGAGTCGGGCCAGGCCCGGTGGACCGCCACCGGCACCACCGGGCTCGCCCCCACCGGCAGCGTCCGGTACCACGACTACACGGCCTCCGGCGATGCCCGGCTCTCCTTCGAGAAGTACGGCGACGCCGGCTGGGAGGTGGCCCGGGGCGAGCTGCTGCGCCGCCCCGAGGTGATGGTCTACCCGCAGGCCGGCCCGGAGAAGGTGGGCTGACGTGCTGGTCAGTCTGGACGCGCCGTACGTCGACACCAGCGCCGCCGACCTCAGCCTGGCGCTCGGCGACCCGGAGCTACCCGCCCTGTACGTGCTCGACCTGGACCTGCCCGGCGGACGGCCGATCCGGCTGCGCCTGCTCGGCGCGTCCCACCAGGTGCTCCTGGGTGGGACCGCGACGGCCGGCACGCCCGATCCGGTGGTGCTGGCCGAGACGGTCGCCTGCCTGCCGGGGCGGCGACCGGACCTGCCGAGCACGGTGCACGAGCCGGCGGACGGCTACTCCTTCTCCGCGACCGTGCTCCGGCCGGAGCCGGGTGGCCTGAGCAGCCGGGTCGCCGCCCTCCGCAGCGAGCTGGCCGACGACCCGTACGCCCTGGTCGGCGTCTTTCCCGGTGACCCGGACGCGGTGACCGCCCTGGCGGTCGTCCCGGGCCCCGGATCGGACTCGGTGCGCTGGCGCACCTGGCACGCGTACCCGCAGACCAATGAGCTGGTCCTGACCGAGACGGTGGTGACACTGTGACGTACCGACGGTGGTTCGTGGTGGGCGCGGTCTTCGCCGTGGTCGGCGTACTGGTCGCCGCTTTCGCGATCTTCTACGGCAACTTCTCGCCCCGCGGCTACGTCGAGGACCGGTACAGCCGGGCCGCCAGCCAGGACATCGGCAGGGACGCGCTCGCGTACAGCTCCACCAAGCGGCCGAGCGAGGTGGCGGACGAGGTGACCGACGCCTGGAAGCCGGCCGACCAGTACGTCGACAGCAGCGGCGTCTACCTCCGCTACGACGACGACTCGGTGGTGATCCTGCCGGTGGCGGCCGGGTCGCTGATCCTGCTCGAACGCGTCTCCACCGCCTACCCGCGCTACCACTCGACGGTGGGTAACAGCTGGGGCTGGGGGCGCGGCAGCACCGTCCGTGGCGGCGGCCCGGGCAGCGGCAAGTGATCTGACCGTCGGTATCCCCGACCCAAACCCCTCATTCTCGGAGTCCCACCGTGCAGACCCTTGTCAACGATCTGCTGGTCACCCTCGCCTACGGGGCGGTCGGCGTCGTCCTCATGGCCGTCGGCTACGTCCTCGTCGACGTGGCCACCCCCGGCCGGCTCAACGAACTGATCTGGACGCAGCGCAACCGGAACGCGGCGCTGCTGCTCGCCTCCAACCTGGCCAGCGTCGGCATCACCGTGGTGGCCGCCATCGTGGCCAGCGAGGACGACTTCGTCCTCGGCATCGTCGGTGCCGCCTCGTACGGGATTCTCGGACTGGTCATCATGGCCGCCGCGTTCGTGGTGCTGGACGTGGCGACGCCCGGGAAGCTCGGTCAACTCCTGGTCGACCCGGAGCCGCATCCGGCGGTCTGGGTCAGCGCCGTCGTCCACCTCGCCACCGGCGCCATCATCGCCGCCGCGATCAGCTGATGGCGGGCCCCACGACGGCGAGGAAGACCTCCTCGACGACAGCGGTCGTCTGGACGGTGGTGATCACCTTCGTGGTGGTCGCCGCATGCGTGCTGCCCGCCGTCTTCAACGGCGGCACCAGCGACCTCGTCCCGGCGCCCACCGCGACCGAGCGCACCGACACCGTGGCGGTGCTGGAGCGTGCCACCGAGGCGCAGGGCATCTGCTACGGCTGGCAGCTGGCGGAGGGCAGCCACACGGTCAGCGTGGGATCGAACCTCGGCGACGGCACTCCGGTCGACGACTCCCGGTGCCTCCGCTGGGTCCAGGTCGTTGCGAACGTCACCTGGACGCCGCAGAGCAGCGAGTCCAAGGACTACGCCCTCGTCAGCATCGAGGGTTCCAGCGACTTCGACCGCACCGACCTCTTCGTCGTCGAGCAGGGCCTGGAGCGGTTCGGGCTGGACGACGAGGTGTTCATCGACGAACCCGGCTGGGCCACCACCCGCGCCGCGGTCGTCCTGCCGCTGCTGCTGGCCGAGCGGGGCCTGGCCGATCCGGCCCCGGTCGCCACCGCCGCCCCGGACACGGCTGCCCCGCCGTTGCCGGACACGGCCAACGACATGTGGCGGGACCGCTGGGGCTACTTCGTCGCCGTCGCCGGCCTGCTGCTGGTCACCGTGATCCTGTTCACCGTCGGTTTCGTGCGGCGCGGCAAGGAACGGCGGACGGCTGCGCAGGGCGTGGCGGGCAGGGGCGTCCGGCACGACCGGCAGAGGCCGTGAGCACCGGGGCACCGGAACGTCCGCGTTGGCGACTGGCCCGCTCGGCGGTCCTGGTCGCGGTCTTCGTCTGCGCGGCCTGCGGCCTGGTCTACGAGCTGGCCCTGGTCGCGCTCGGCAGTTACCTGATCGGCGACACGGTCGGTCAGGCGTCGATCGTGCTCGGTGTGATGGTCTTCGCGATGGGTGTCGGCGCGCTCGCCGCGAAGCCGCTCCAGTCCCGGGCCGCCGCCGCGTTCGCCCTGGTCGAGCTGCTGCTGGCGCTGCTCGGCGGGCTTTCGGTGCTCGGCCTCTACGCGGCCTTCGCCTGGCTGGACCTCTACGGGCCGGCCCTGGTCGGCACAGCGTTCGTGCTCGGGCTGCTGATCGGCGCGGAGATCCCGCTGCTGATGGTGCTGCTGCAACGGATCCGGGAGCAGTCCGCCGGCAGCGCGGTGGCCGACCTGTTCGCCGCCGACTACGTCGGCGCGCTGCTCGGCGGGCTCGCCTTCCCGTTCCTGCTGCTCCCGGTCTTCGGGCAGCTCAAGGGGGCGCTGGTGGTCGGCGCGGTGAACGCCGTCGCCGGGGTGGCCCTGGTGGTCACGGTGTTCCGGCGGGAGCTGAGCCGCCGGGCGCACGTCACGATCACCGTCGGGTCCGTCGTGGTCGCGCTCTGCCTCTCGTACGCCTGGATCACCGCCCGGGACTTCGAGGTGACCGCCCGACAGCAGCTCTACCGGGATCCGGTGGTGCACGCCGAGCGCAGCCGCTACCAGGAGATCGTGCTGACCCGGTCGGTGGCCGAGGTGGACCGGCAGGCCACCGACCTGCGGCTCTTCCTCAACGGCGATCTCCAGTTCAGCTCGGTTGACGAGTACCGCTACCACGAGGCGCTGGTGCATCCGGCGCTGCGCGGCCCGCGCGGCGAGGTGCTGGTGCTCGGGGCCGGGGACGGGCTGGCCGTCCGGGAGCTGCTGCGCTACCCGGACGTGCGCCGGGTGACCGTGGTCGACCTCGACCCGGCCGTGGTGGCGCTGGCCCGGAGCGAGGCGCAGCTGCGCCAGCTCAACGGAGACGCCTTCGCCGACCCCCGGGTACGCGTGGTGCACGCCGACGCGTTCGGCTGGCTGCGCACCGTCGGGGAACGATTCGACGTGGTGGTGGCGGACCTGCCCGACCCGGACGAGACGGCCACCGCGAAGCTCTACACCGTCGAGTTCTACTCGTTGGTCCGCTCGGCGCTCGCCGACTCGGGGCGGTTGGTGGTGCAGTCCGGTTCGCCGTACTTCGCACCCCGGTCGTACTGGTCGATCGAGGCATCGGTACGGGCGGCCGGCTTCGCCACCCGGCCGTACCACGTGGACGTACCGTCGTTCGGCGACTGGGGGTTCGTGCTGGCCGCCCCCGGCCCCACCCCGCCCCCGCTGGAACTGCCCGCCGACGCGCCGTCGCTGCGGTTCCTGGACACCGGCACGCTGGCCGCGGCCGGGACGTTCCCCGCCGACCGGCGTCGGGTCGACGTGCCCGCCTCCACCCTGCTCGAACCGAAGGTGCTGAAGTACGCCCGCGCGGAGTGGCGCGGCTACTGAGCTGCTGCGGGGTTGCCGCCGCACGCGAGCGGGTAGGGCACCCGCGTCGCCCGGCGGGTCCGTCCCGTCCGTCCCGTACGGCTGGCGGAATGCCGCTACGGTGTGGTGGCGATCCAAGGGAAGGAGAGTCGTGGCCGAAACCCACAGCACCCCGGCCCGGGCGCGCCCGGGCAGCGTGACGATATCCAGCTATCTGCTGATCCTGGTGGCCGTCATCCAGGTGATCAACCTGGTGCTCACCCTCGCCACCATCGGCGACACCCGTCGGGTGCTGGAGGACGCGTACCGCGACAGCTCGGTCAACGGGATGGACGCGGTCGCCGACTTCGCCACCGTCGTCGCCGTGGGGGCGGGCATCGTCACCCTGCTCCTGGCGGTGGGGCTGGTGGTGCTGGCAGTGCTGAACAACCGGGGGAAGAACGGTGCCCGGATCACCACCTGGGTGCTCGGCGGGGTCCTCCTCTGTTGCAGCGGTGGCGGCCTGATCAGCGGGGCGGCCGGCTCGTTCAGCGGCCCGGTCGGTGGTTCCAGCGCCGACATGCCCAGCCAGGAGGAGATCGCTCGCCGGCTGGAGGAGGCCCTTCCGTCCTGGTACACCCCGGTCAGCACGCTGGTCAACGTGCTCGCGGTGCTCGCGCTGATCGCGGCGCTGGTGCTGCTGGCCCTGCCCGCCTCGAACCAGTTCTTCCGCAAGCAGCAGCCGGCCTGGGAGCCCCCGGTCCCGGGCGCCTACCCCGGATACCCGTCCGGTACGCCGGGCTACCCGACGACCGGTCAGCCGGGCTACCCGTCGGCCCCGGGCTACCCGGGGCAGCCGCCGTCGGGCCAGCCGGGCTACCCGATCCAGGGCCAGCCGGGCTACCCGCCCGCCCCCGGCTATCTGCCGCCCTCCGGGACCGGCCAGCCGGAGCAGCCTCCGGCCGGTGGCTCCGACGGCCCCTCCGGCGACCAGAACCCGCCGGCTGACCGGCCGCCCTCGGCGGGCTGACCACCGATAAGCGGGACGTACGACGATCCCTCCGAGTAGGTTGCAACGCGACGCCTACCCGGAGGGATCGTCTCGTGTCGGAACAGTTTCCGCCCCGACGGCCACCCGTCGTCGGGTTCGCCGCCGGGCTGCTCGTCACCATGGCGACCGCCGGGGTCGCGTACGCGGTCGCCGCCCTGGTGACACTGGACGGCACGGTCGCGCGTCTCCGGTCCACCACCACGGACGTCCCCGACCGGGGCGCGGTGGACGGTTTGGTGACGCTGGTACGGACCACGGCAGTGTCGACCGCGCTGCTCGCGGTGGCGGTCGGGGCGCTGCTCGTCGCGCTCGCCGTCGGGCTGCTCGCCGGTCGCGCCGGGGTGCGCGTGACGACCTGGGTCGTCTGCGGGCTCGGTCTGCTTGCCGGCGGCGGGGCGCTGGCCCTCCTGGTCGGGCAGCGGTTGGTCCCGTTCCGGCTGGACGCCGACGAAGGCACCACCGCCCAACTGCTGAACGCCCTCACCGACGCCTATCCGGACGGGTGGATCCCGCTCAATGCGGGGCTTTCGGTCGGTCAGGTGCTCGGTTACCTTGTGGTAGCCGTGCTGCTGGCCCTGCCGTCGGTCGATGCCCATCACCGGCGACGTCCGGCGTCGGGGCCCGCTCCACGAGAGTTCCCCGGCCATTCCGTCCCGTCCAGGTGAGGATCCGCCCGTGCCCGCGACGCCCGACCCGGTTGCCCCCGGCCGTACCGACCCGCTCGCGGTGGTCACCGGAGCGACAGCCGGCATCGGCGCGGCGTTCGCCCGGCGGCTGGCCCGGGACGGGTACGACCTCGTGCTGGTCGCCCGGGACGCCACCCGACTCAGCGGGTTCGCCGCAGAGCTGACCGAACGGCACGGCCGCACGGTGGAGACCCTGCCGGCCGATCTCTCCACCGAGGACGGCTGCGTCGCCGTGGAACGGCGACTCACCGAGGGGCGTCCGGTCGACCTGCTGGTCAACAACGCCGGCATCGCGCTCACCCGGTCCTTCCTGCGGACCACCGTCGCGGACGAGGCCCGGCTGCTGCGGCTGAACGTCGTGTCCGTGATGCGACTGACCCATGCGGTGCTGCCGACGATGACCGCCCGGCGACAGGGGGCAGTGATTAATGTCTCTTCCGTCGCAGGTTTCGGTGCGGTCGAGGCCGGATCGACGTACTCCGCCACCAAGGCCTGGGTGACCAACTTCAGCGAGTCGGTGGGTCAGGCCGCACGCCCCCATGGCGTGCGGGTGATGGCTCTCTGTCCGGGTTTCACCCGTACCGAGTTCCACCAGCGGGCCGGCATCGACACGTCGTCGATGCCTGGCTGGATCTGGCTCGACGCCGACGAGGTCATCGACGAGGGCCTACGCGACCTGCGAAAAGGGCGCCTGGTAAGCGTTCCCGACTGGAAGTACAAGCTCGCGGTCGTGGCGCTGCGGCACACCCCGCAGCGGCTGCTGCACCGCCTCACCCGGCGCGGCAGGACTCTCGCGGGACGTGACGGACGCTGACCGCGTCCGGCCCCCGGTCCACGGGGCCTCGCCGGGTGTGATCACCCGAACCCCACCGACCTGTCGCGCAGAGTAGGCGTACATCACCACCCGTCGTCGCCCACAGGGCTGACCAAGGGTGGACCCGACCCACGGCTCCCAGAGTTGAGCAGTACCCTTGTGCGGCATGGGGGACCGCGACGACCTGCGTAAATTCATCGCCGACCTGGCCGTGGTCCATGGGCGGGTGATGCTCTCCTCGGGGCGCGAGGCAGATTGGTACGTCGATCTGCGCCGCGTCACGCTCCATCACCAGGCCGCTCCGTTGGTGGGGCGCGTCCTGGTGGATCTCACCGCCGACTGGGAGTTCGACGCAGTCGGTGGCCTGACCCTCGGTGCCGACCCGGTCGCTCTGTCGATGCTGCACGCCGCAGCGGGTACGGGACGACCGCTCGACGCCTTCGTCGTGCGCAAGGAAGGTAAGGCGCACGGGTTGCAACGCCGCATCGAAGGGCCTGAAGTATCCGGGCGTCGGGTATTGGCGGTGGAAGATACCTCAACGACCGGTGGGAGTGTACTCACCGCAGTTGAAGCGTTACATGAGGCAGGGGCTGAAGTCGTCGGCGTAGCGGTTATTGTTGATCGAGGCGCCGGTGACGCCGTGCGAGCCGCCGGATTGCCCTACCGGGCGGCCTATACGTTGGCTGACCTCGGCCTTGTGGCCTAAAAGCCTGCCGATTCGGATTGCGGATATGCAGGCGTTTCGATGCTGCTGGTGGAAGGATGGAAAACGTGGGAACTGCGTTGGCTGAAATGACTATGCCTCAGATCTCGCCGCTTGCCGGCGAGCCGATCGAACGTGCCGATGCCGAGCGGCTGGCGGGGGTCCTCAAGGCCCTCGCCGACCCCGCCCGGCTGCGGCTGCTCAGCCTGATCCAGTCGGCTCCCGAGGGCGAGGCGTGCGTTTGCGACCTGACCGCGCCCCTCGGCCTCTCGCAGCCGACGGTCAGCCACCACCTGCGTATCCTCACCGAGGCCGGCTTGCTGGAGCGGGAGAAGCGCGGCGTGTGGGCGTACTACCGGCTGGTGCCGACCGCGATCGCCACGATCGCCGACCTGCTGACCCCGCCCCGTAAGCGCGCCACCAAGAAGGCTCGCTGACCCTTCCCGGTCGTCTGGTGCTGCTCCATTAGGAGAGGCGCGCCAGGCAGCCGGGAGGGTTCGACCGGTGTGGTACCGACCGGCCGCCGAACCTGGCGGCCGTCCTCGGAATGCCCGCTGCCGGTCGGGACGGTCTCCGGCGTACCCGTGACACACGGGTGCGCCGCCCGGACCGACGTCCCGGCCGGCCCGCGGCCGGCTCCCGTGCGCCGTGCGGGAGGGGCTGGTGCCCGACGCGCGGATGAACGCGTCGGGCGACTTCCCGCTCCGGCCGGTACGGCCCTCAGTGGTGCCCGTACTGCTGACCGCCGTGGTGGGGTTGGCCGCCGTAGGGCGGCGGTGCCGGCCGCTCCTCGTACTCCTGCCCGTGGCCCTGGGCCGGGCCACTGCCGTAGGGCTGTCCGCCGCTGTAGGGCTGCTGTCCACCGCCGTAGGGCTGGTCGTCGCGGTAGGGCTGCTGCCCGCCGTACACCGGTCGGGTGCTGTCGTACCCGGGCCGCGGGCCGTCCTGGTACTGCTCCTGCCCGCCGTAGGCCGCGCCGCCGTAGGACTGCTGACCGCCGCCCGGGTACGGCTGGCCGCTCCCCGGGTACGGCTGACCGCCGTGGGGCTGCGGGTCCTCCCGGTACGGCTGGCCGCCGTACTGCTGGCCGCTTCCGTAGATCTGACCGCCCCGGTGCTGCTGCGCGCCGCCGCCGTAGACCTGACCGCCACCCGGCTGGGGTTGGCCACCGTACGGCTGTGCGCCGTCGTTCGGGTACGGCTGTCCGCCGTACGGCGACTGCTGGTCCGCGTAGTGCTCGCGGGTCTCCCGGATCGCCTCCTCGGCGGCGGCCTTCTCCTCCGGCGTCGTGCCCCGCTTCGCCGCCATTCTCGCCCGCAGCAGCTCGATCGCGATCGGGACCACCGAGACCACCACGATGCCGATCAGGATCATCTCGATGTGGGCCTTGACGAACGGGATCTGCCCGAGGAAGTAGCCGAGCACGGTGACCCCGGTGCCCCAGAGGACGCCCCCGATCACGTTGTAGATCACGAAGGTGCGGTAGTCCATCCGGCTGACCCCGGCCACGATCGGGGTGAAGGTCCGCACGATCGGCACGAACCGGGCCAGCACGATCGAGCGGGCGCCGTACTTCTCGAAGAACTCGTGTGCCTTGAGGACGTTCTCCTGCTTGAACAGCTTCGAGTTGGGGCGACGGAACAGCGCCGGCCCCACCTTGCGCCCGAAGGCGTAGCCGACCTGGTCCCCGGCGATGGCCGAGAGGGTGATCAACAGGCAGACCAGCCACAGTGGATAGGTGATGTACTTGCCATCGGCGGTGAGCAGGCCGGCGGTGAACAACAGCGAGTCACCCGGTAGGAAGAACCCGATCAGCAGGCCGGACTCGGCGAAGACGATGGCCAGGATGCCGAGCAACCCGAACGTCGAAATCAACCACTCCGGGTCGAGCCATTCCGGGCCCAGGGCCAGGGTGGTGGTGGGCGTCGGCACGAGGTGACCTCCGGGATCTGCCAGTTGGGGGTGGCGGGTACGCCACCGGCGACGGCTCCGGTAAGTCTAGGTCGCCGCGCGTGGCACCCGGTGCCGGACGTCGCAGCGTGCCGGTCGTGGTGCCGACACGTGAGGCGGTACGACGACGGTGCCCCGCCGGCCCGGACCGGGTCGGCGGGGCACCGGTGGTGCGTCGGGAGATCAGGCGACGAAGCGGGTCCGCCGACGACGGGACAGCACGAAGCCGCCCACGCCCAGTGCGAGCAGGAGCCCGCCGACGCCGACGATCAGGCCGGTCTGGACACCGGTGACGGGCAGGCCGCCGTCGCCGTCACCCGTACCGCCGCCTCCGCCGCCGGCTGCGTTCACCAGGACGGTGGCGGTCACGTCGGGAAAGTAAAAGTCGATCTTGACGTCGGACAGGTCGGCCGACGCGGGGCTGGCGGGGGTCGCGACGAGCGCAGCCACCACCCCGAGCCCGGCGAGCAGACGCCGGGCGTGCGGGTTGAGCATGTGAGGGTTTCCTCCCGTGGGGTACCGGTGGAGCGTGTGGAGCCTAAGGGCCCACGGGAGCGCCACACAGTCCTGCGGGAGTGGATCGAGCCAATCGGACGAACGAGCTCACCGCTTCGTTCCGGCCGGTCCGGGAGCACGGTGCCCTGTTCGGGATACGCGGGACGGTGGCCGGACAGGTTCCGGCCGGCCCGGCGTCGCGCCGAGCGCCGGAGACGTCCCGCCGAGCGCCGGTGACCCGGCGTGGCTCAGCGGTAGTCGTCCTCGTCGACCGCGACGACCCGGGACTGCTCCACCGCGTCCCAGTCGGCGACCTCCAGGCCACGGTGCGGTTCGGTGTCACCGTCGTCCGGGGTGACCGCCGTGGCCTGCTCCACCGCGTCGGCGGGTGTGGCCTCGGGATCCCGCTCGTCGGGGGTGAGGTGGTCGCCGGGGGCGAACTCCTCGTCGGGCTGACCCATCGTCCCTCCTTCGCGTCGTGCCGGCTCTCTCACACCGTACGGCTTGTCACTTCTGCCCACCGGCGAGCGGCCCCAAACGACCCGTCCCTGACACCCGACCGAATTCCCCGCCGCTCCACTCCCGTCCGGCGACACATCCGGTGACCGTCCGGGAGCGGCCAGCGCGTGCGTCCCGGCCGCCGCCGACCCGGCGGGCGAGTCGGCGGATTGGCCCACCCGGGGCCGACGCCCGGTGCCAGGATGGGACCGTGGGCTCCCGGATCCGCCTGGTCACCAGCACGGCGCTCCGGGCCGCCACCCTGGCGGCGTCCGGCGTCGAGGTGGGTGGCCGGCCGGGGCGGACCGCCGACGGGATCGCCAGCCGGTCCGGCCGGTCGTTCCGGTTGGACGGTTCTGACCAACCCTCTGAAAGCGATCGGTCGTGGCGGTGGTCAGCCGGCTGATCAGCATCGTCGTCCGGGCGCGGTGGACGGACCGGCGGGGGCGGTGCCGATCCGACCATCCGGGCGCGTTCCGGGTCGGTTGTGCCCGCGTGGCGCTTCTACGGGATACTGCCCGCGGAGGACAGCGCGGTCTCGCAGCCATGGAAGACAGTCGGCCGGCACGGCCGAGAGCGGTAGTTAAGGAGCGTTTGACATGCCCATCGCTTCCCCTGAGGTCTACGCGGAGATGCTGGACCGCGCGAAGGCCGGGCGGTACGCGTACCCCGCCATCAACGTCACGTCCTCGCAGACCCTCAACGCCGCCCTGAAGGGCTTCGCCGACGCCGAGAGCGACGGCATCATCCAGGTCTCGACCGGTGGTGCCGAGTACCTCTCCGGCCCGACGATCAAGGACATGGTCACCGGCGCCGCCGCGTTCGCCGCGTACGCCCGTGAGGTGGCGAAGAACTACCCGGTCAACATCGCCCTGCACACCGATCACTGCCCCAAGGAGAAGCTGGACAAGTTCGTCCGGCCGTTGATGGCGATCTCCAAGGAGCGGGTTGCCCGGGGCGAGGACCCGCTGTTCCAGTCGCACATGTGGGACGGCTCGGCCGTGCCCGTCGCGGAGAACCTGGAGATCGCTGCCGAGCTGCTCGACCGGGCGGCCGAGGGCAAGATCGTCCTGGAGATCGAGGTCGGCGTGGTCGGCGGCGAGGAGGACGGCGTCGAGAACGCGATCAACGACAAGCTCTACACCACCGTCGAGGACGGCCTGGCCATGGTCGAGGCGCTCGGCCTCGGCGAGAAGGGCCGCTACATGGCGGCCCTGACCTTCGGCAACGTGCACGGCGTCTACAAGCCGGGCAACGTGAAGCTCCGTCCCGAGGTGCTGAAGAACATCCAGGAGGCGGTCGGCGCCAAGTACGGCAAGGAGAAGCCGCTCAGCCTGGTGTTCCACGGTGGCTCCGGCTCGCTGCTCTCGGAGATCCGCGAGGCGCTCGACTACGGCGTGGTCAAGATGAACATCGACACCGACACGCAGTACACCTTCACCCGCCCGGTCGCGGACCACATGTTCCGCAACTACGACGGCGTCCTGAAGGTCGACGGCGAGGTCGGCAACAAGAAGCTCTACGACCCGCGGGTCTGGGGCAAGGCCGCCGAGGCCGGCATGGCCGCCCGGGTGGTCGAGGCCTGCGAGCACCTCCGCTCGACGGGCACCACGCTCGCCAGGTAGTCCAGCTGGTTGTGGTGGTAGCAGGGGCCCCTTGTTACTCATTTTTGAGTAACAAGGGGCCCCTGCTCACACCTCAGGCGGGAGCGCCGATCAGCGCGCGCGCCGCCTCGGCGACGTCGTCGGTGAGGTGGACGGTGCCGGAGAGGTCCCCGAACGGCGACGCGGCCAGCAGCGGACGCAGCAACGACTCCACCGGCAGCTCCCGGGTCCAGTACTCCCGGTCCAGGAAGACGTACGCGCCGCTGGCCCCGTCGGTGCCGTAGAACGTCTTCGTCGCCGCCTGGAAGACCTCCTGCACGGTGCCGGCCCGGCCGGGCGCGAAGACGATCCCGCCCCGCGCCAGCCGGAGGATGGTGTCCTCCCGGATCGCGTTCGAGAAGTACTTGGCGATCTTCCCGGCGAAGAGGTTCGCCGGCTCGTGCCCGTACAGCCAGGTGGGGATGGCCAGCCCACCGGTGCGGGCCCAGTCCAGGCTGGAGAGTTCGCCGGGTGAGCGGGGCAGCGTCTCGGCCGGTGCGAACCGCTGGCGCACCTCGAGCGCCACCGCCGTGTACCGGTCGTGGTCGGTGAAGTCCGGTGCGGTGGCGAGCAGGTCGATCGCCGCCGCCAGCGCCTCCGCCGGGTGGGAGGCGAGGAAGGCGCCGAGGTTCGCCGCTTCCATCACCCCCGGCCCGCCGCCGGTGACGATCAACCGGTCGACCCGCGCCAGCTCCCAGCCGAGCATCGCCGCCATCCGGTACGGCACGCTGCCGCGCGCCACCGCGTGTCCGCCCATGACGCCCACCACCGACTGCGGCCCGTGCGTGGCGAGCCAGGCGCGGGTCGCGTCGGCCAGCGCGTTGTCCACGCCGTGGTCGTGCAGCCGCTGGCCGAGCGCCTCCTTCACGTCCGGCAGCGCGCCGCCGTGCGCCCGGAAGTGCTCGTACACCCGGGTGTCGTACATGCCGGCGAAGCCACCCTCGGCGAAGCCGGCGGCCAGTTCCTCCGGGGTGTAGAGGTGCGACGGCTGGGTCGGGTAGGGCAGCCCGGAGAAGGGCGGGACCACGTTCGCGCCGCGCCGGACCAGGTCCGCGCCGACCTCGCGGGAGGCGAACCGGCAGCCGACGAAGAGCGTTCCGGCGACGTCGGTGCCGGTCAGATCGGGGACGGGGGACAGATCGAGACGAAGTCCCTGCACGGTGAGCCCGGCCAGGCTGCCGGTGGCGAGCCGTTGGTCGAAGGCGGTGCGGGTCTCGATCTCGTCGGGGGCGGTGTGCGGCTCGATGACGTCCGCGGGTGGTGGGGTCGGCACGCGATCATCCTGCCCAGCCCGGTCAACCGGCCAA